>JBJKQT010000221.1:0-31245 GCA_046705065.1 Desulfocapsaceae bacterium | reverse complement strand
TTAGCATGGCGGCCAGATGTTCCCTGGTGGCGGTTCCCTCCAGTGCGCGGGCCATGACCTCGGGATAGATTTCGCCGTGGTCCATGCCGGGAAAGATCAGCCGCTCGGTCCGCAGACCGGGCCAGTGATCTTTAAGGTTGGCCGTCACCTGCCGGGCGCTGAAACCGCGCAATCCCTTGAAATCGACGATAAGACACGGCGTCTTGCGTGCCAGAGCCTCGGCCCCGGCATGCATGGTGACCGGCATGCACAAGGTGGGCTTGGTAGTGCCGGCCGGAGTGAGGGCCATAAGGTTTTCCAGCCCCGGTGCAGTGTAGGAGATGCCGCCCTCGGCAAGAAAACCGCCAAATTCCGTAAACGCCTGCCTGATATCAGCCTCGGGAACGCGGGCGAGCGGATGCCGGGAGCCGGTTGCACGCAAGGCTTCAATGGCGGCCCAGGGATTGGAGAGCATGGGAGAGGAGGCGCCTGGGTTGAAACCCAACAGATCAAGGTAGCCGGCTATGTAGGCAATCGCCCCGTCATTGCCGGCCTGGGCGGTGGCAACCCCCTGATTCAGGGCGAAAATAGAGGCGGCGCAGCCGGCCAATCCCGAGCCGATGACGGCCAGTTCGACGGTGAAATGGCGCGCTTCTTCAGCCATTTTCTCCTCCATTCCCATTTGGCCGGCGGCCGTCAGTCTGGGGCTGGTCCAACAGATCAAGGCCCAGCAGTCCGCAGTGCAGGGCTTCCGCCAGTTCAATCTGGGCCATCTGACGGCCCCAGACGACGCTGCGCAATCCCTTGAACCGTTCCCGGAAGAAGTTGCGCATATGCGCAAGGCCCGTGCGATCCCGGTAGCAACCCCGGTCGTAGAGAAAAGAGGCGATACGGATTCCGCAAAACGATCCCTGGCACGGCCCCTTGCCCGCCCGGGAACGCAGAGCGATGGCCTCCAAGGTCATCTCCTGTTCGGCGCCCGGGGCGCAGGTGACGATTTGGTCGATGGCCGATTGCGGTACCAGTTCACACTCGCAGAGGATCATATCGTCCTTGCTGCCTGCCTGCCGCCAGTATTTCGGAGCGGCGCCGGGTTCCGTCCACCGGCAGGCACTTCCGGCGGGCAGCGGTTCCTCGGCCGTACGGCAGGGCACGGAATTGCCGAGGCGGGCGGCCACCAAATCTGCTGTTTTTTCCGCCATCAACCGGAAGGTGGTCAGCTTGCCGCCTGCAATGGTGCACAAATTAGCAAGGGAACTGTCCTCGTGGGAGAACAGGGAAAAGCTGCGGGCAACATTGCGGTCATCGGCTGCTTCGGCATTTTGCACCAGCGGTCTGACCCGGGAGAAGGCCCGGATGTAGCGAACGGTGGCCAGGACGGGAAGCATGGCCCGGCCCTGCTCGATATTGGTATTCACTTCGGCGGCAGTGGGACGGACGCCGTCCGGGGAGTCGATGCGGACCGAGGTGGTGCCGAGCACAGAAACAGTGCCGCCGGGAACCAGGATATCGCCGTCGGCAGGCGGGCGTAGGCGGTTGATCACCCGGCTGGTTAGACGGTCGTAGCTGACCAGCAGAGTGCCCTTGGAGTAGAGCAAATTGACATCGGTGCATCCGGCCAGCCGGGCAATGTCCATGGCCCAGGCGCCTCCTGCATTGATATATTGGTCGGCGGCAATCCTCAGCTCGTCTCCGGTCCGGAAATCGCGGCAGAGGGCCGCTTGGATGCGGTGGCCTGCGATCTCGAAAGCGACCACTCCGGTATGGGGATGGTAGACGGAACGGTTGAGCAGACCTGCATGATTGACGTGCTCAAGGGCCAGGCGAAAAGGATCGACGGTGGCGTCCGGTACAAGGAAAGCGGCACAGACTTCTTCAGTCAGGTGAGGTTCGAGTTCGCGGGCTTTCCCCGGCGCAAGGGGCTGGCTGTCAATGCCGGCGACGGTGCAGAGCCCAGGGAAAAGGTCGACGAATTCTTCGTCGTCGCCAGGCACGGCGACAAACAGTCCGCCCGTTTCTTCGATGCATTGAGATGCGATGCGTTTGAGGATGGCACCCTCATTCCGGCATTCCGTGGCCGACTGCGGATCGCTCAACACGTAGCGGGCTCCGGAATGGAGCAGGCCATGGTTGCCGCCGGAAGCACCGGCACAGAGATCCTGCTTGTCAATCAACCGGCAATGGATGCCTCTGAGCGAGAGGTCCCGCATGATACCGCAGCCGGTGACCCCGCCGCCGATGATCAGTGCCTCGGTGGTGAGTGTCGGGATATTTTTGTGTGAGGATGCAACTCTTTTAGGAGAAGTCATCATGGTCGGATTCCTTCTACGGTCCTGCCGGTTTTAGCCCGCATTTCTCATGAACACTGTGTCAATTTGGAAAAAAGCCAAGAGATCAAACATATTTTGAGAAAACTCCCCTCCTACCAAATTTACAGAGTATTCATCAAAGATCGGTGAACTCATGCGCGCTCGATGCAGCCGATGCAAGGCGGATGAATCAGTGTCCCATTTTTCATTCCATGGAGAATATTTAAATCTTTTTTCGAATATACTCAAGTGAAAATAAATCAGCATTCATTCGAAAGCATAATCAAACAAAACGAAAGAATAAATGGAACTACAGCAGGTATCCTTGTCACACGGACGATAGGCCTGCCCCCGGACGGGCCAGGGGACAGGAAAACAGATCAACGGCTGAGGGTGCGTTTGACGGCGTCCTGCCAGCCCAGGTACTTGCGCTTGCGGAGCTCTTCGTCAAGTGAAGGTGTGAAGCGGCGGTCCAGGCGCCAGGAACCGGCAAACTCTTCAGGTGGCCCAAAGACACCGGCCTGCAGCCCTGCCAGGTAGGCAGCGCCGACGGCGGTGGTCTCCAGGATTGCCGGCCTGTCGACCGGAGCGTTTAAGATATCGGCGAGGAACTGCATGGTCCAGTTGGAGGCGACCATGCCGCCATCGACCCGCAGAATGGTATCCCCCATGTCCATCCAGTCTCCGCGCATGGCTTCCAGAAGATCACGGGTCTGGTAGCAGACCGACTCCAGGGCCGCACGGGACAACTCGGCCGGACCAGTGGCCCGGGTGATGCCGAAGATTGCCCCGCGGGCGTCGGGGTCCCAGTGGGGCGCGCCCAGACCCGTGAAGGCCGGTACAAGATAGACGTCTTGGTTGATATCCGCCTGCCGCGCCAGCTTGCCGGTCTCGCCGGCTGTTTCGATCAACCCCATGGCATCGCGCATCCACTGGACGGCGGCCCCGGCCACGAAGATGGAACCTTCCAGGGCATAGCTGTTTTTGCCTTCCAAACGGTAACCGATGGTGGTGAGCAGACGGTTTTTCGAGGCTACCGGCTCACTGCCGGTGTTGAGGACGATAAAACATCCGGTACCATAGGTGGATTTGATCATGCCGGGAGTAAAACAGGCCTGGCCCACGAGGGCCGCCTGCTGATCTCCGGCGATGCCGCGCACCGGAATCGCAGCGCCGAACAACTCGGGTTCGGTAGTGCCGAAATCGGTCGAGGAATCGAGGACATCGGGGAGGAGTGCGGCGGGAATGCCGAGCAGCTCGAGGATGTCCTTGTCCCAGCAATTTTCGTGAATGTTGTAAAGCATGGTCCGGCAGGCATTGGTGGCGTCGGTGGCATGCACGCGCCCGCCGGTGAGCCGCCAGAGCAGGAAGGTGTCGACGGTGCCAAAGGCCAGACGGCCTGCCTCAGCGGCCTCCCGGGCTCCTTCTACGTTGTCGAGAAGCCAGCAGGTTTTGGTGGCGGAGAAATAGGCGTCGAGCAACAGACCGGTCTTGGCGGTGATCATCGGATTGTGGCCTGCCTCTGCCAGCCGTGCGCAGGTGGCGGCGGCGCGCCGGTCCTGCCAGACGATTGCCTTGTGGATGGGCTTGCCTGTCTGCCGGTCCCAAAGCAGGGTTGTTTCCCGTTGGTTGGTAATGCCGATTGCCGCGATCTGTTTTGCGGAGAGGCCGGCTGCATTCAGTGCCTGACGGCAGGTGGTCAGCGTCGAGTTCCAGATCTCCTCGGGGTCGTGTTCAACCCAACCCGACTGCGGGAAGTATTGCCGGAATTCTTGCTGGGCAACCCCTTCGATCTCAAAATCGCGGTTGAACACGATCGCGCGGCTTGATGTGGTGCCCTGGTCGATTGCAAGTATGTGTGCGGTCATGTGTGCTCTCCTTGGTTGATTCGTTCTTCCATCCAGGCCTGCAATCGCTGGGCCTCCTCCGGCCTGAGGACGAGTCCCAGATGGGTCCGGCGCCGCAGGACATCCTCGGCGGTTCGGGCCCATTCGGCCGCGATCAGGTAGTCCACCTCAAAGCCGTAGAGGTCGCCGCCGAAATGGGGGCCCATGTCTTCGGATTCGGCAAGGCCGCGGGTCATGGCAAAGGCCCTGGTGCCGTAGGTCCTGATCAGTCTTCTGGCGTGACGATCGGTCAGCCGCGGGCAGGCAGCACGCAGGCGGACGATCTCCGAGTCGACCGCGTCTGGGGCGAAATCACCACCCGGCAGCGGAACCCCGGCTGTCCAGGGTGGCGACAACGGCGGCAGAAAGGGCGCAAGTTTTTCGAGTACCGATTCCGCGAGCTTGCGGTAGGTGGTAATCTTACCGCCGTAGAGGCACAGCAGCGGTGCGGATTCTCCACCGCCGTCAAGTCGTATGACATAATCCCGGGTGGCTGCCTGGGCGCGGCTCTTGCCGTCGTCGAATAGCGGCCGTACCCCCGAGAAGCTGTCAATCACATCGGCGGGTGTTATGGGTGTGGTGAAATAGTCGTCAACGGCCCGGCAGAGATACTGGGTTTCTTCCTCGCTGATCGCCACATCTCCGGGATCGCCGTTGAAGTCCAGATCGGTCGTGCCAATCAGGGTAAAATCATCCTCCCAGGGGATGGCGAAGATGATCCGGCCGTCAGGGTTCTGGAAGATATAGGCCTTGGAATGGTCAAAGAGTTTGTTAACGATAATGTGGCTTCCCTTGACCATCCGCACATGTTCCCGGCCCTCCTTGTGATCGATATGGGCCAGGGTATGATCGAGCCAGGGGCCGCTGGCATTGACCAGTGTCTTTGCCTGTACGGTATAGTTTTTGCCGGCGGTGTTGTCGGCCAGGGTCAGTTCCCAGAGTCCTCCCTTGCGCCGGGCTGCGACGCAGGTGGTTCTGGTATGGATTTCGGCGCTCCTGGCGGCGGCGTCCATGGCGTTCAGAACCACCAGCCGACCGTCCATGACCTGACAATCGGAATATTCAAACCCCCGGCGATAGTCACCTTTGAGAACAGCCCCTGTCTCGTCGTGCGAAAGGTCGACGGAGCTTGTGCCGGGCAGCAGCCGGCGGCCGCCAAGATGATCGTAGAGGAACAACCCCAGCCGGATCAGCCAGGCAGGCCGCAGCCCCCGGTGGTGGGGAAGGATAAAACGCAGCGGCCGAATGATGTGCGGTGCGGCCCGCAGCAGCACTTCCCGCTCGGTGAGGGCCTCCCGCACCAGACGAAATTGATAGTATTCGAGGTAGCGGAGACCGCCGTGGATGAGTTTGGTGGAGGCCGAGGAGGTGCCGCTGGCCAAGTCGTTCTGTTCACAGAGAAACACCGAGAGACCGCGACCGGCGGCATCACGGGCGATGCCACAGCCGTTTACGCCGCCACCGATAATGGCCAGATCGAAACTTGGAGCCTCCATATCTGCGCCTCCTTACTGGAAGTGACTGATTCTCTGGAACAAGGTATTTGGAGCAATGTGACTTTTTGTTTTTCGAAAAACAAGTTTCACTTTTTATGATAATATATGTTTAATCGAAATGCAATATCCCATCAAATGAAATTGTCTGCTGGGAAATAAAACAAATGTACTTTGTTAACTTACTGTAAAAATGAATTAAATTTTAAAAATATCGCAATTGATTCTCGTTTCGAAAAAGAGAACATCTGCATTTTCATTTTTCAGCCGTGGCAATGATGACCTCAACGCCATGATCCCGGCAGGTCTGCTGCAGCTTCCGGGGCAGCTCGCCGTCGGTCACTATGGTGTTGATCTGGGAAACATGACCAATGCGTACCGAGGCGTTGCGTTCGAGCTTCATCTTATCGGCCACCAGGATCACATGCCGGGCATTGGCGATGATGGCCTGGGCAACCTGTACTTCCCGGAAATCGTAGTCGAGAAGCGACCCGTCCTCGTCTATGGCGGAAACGCCGATCACCGCGTAATCCACCTTGAATTGATTGATGAAGTCAACTGCGGCCACCCCTACGATACCGCCATCAGAGAGGCGGACCAGGCCGCCGGCGATGATCAGTTCGATGCCGAGGAAATTTTTCATGATATGTACGGCATTAACGTTGTTGGTGATCACCATCAGGCCGTGATGGTCCTTGAGGGCATGGGCCACCTGCTCGGTGGTCGTGCCGATGTTGATGAGCATGGAACTGTTGTCCGGTATCAGTTGGGCAGCCCGCAAGCCTATAGCGCGTTTTGCATCGGGCGCCAATAGCCGGCGCGCTTCGTAGCTGACGTTTTCGATTCCGGAGCCGACGATCGCCCCGCCGTGAATGCGCTGCAGCAACTGCTTTTCACAAAGTTCTTTGAGATCCTTGCGGATGGTCTGAGAAGAGACCTCGAACGATTGGGACAACGCTTCGACGTCGACGCGTCCTTGTTCCCTGGCCAGGTTCAGAATCTTGTTCTGTCGTGCTGAAAGGTATTCCATGCTCTATTCCCGCTGGGCATCGCCCGTTCACTTTTCAGATTCCCGGACATGACTTTCCGTGTATCTATACGGCAATGAAGGTAAAGTATTTCGATTGCATTATGATTTTATCTCAAGATAATGTCAATTTTCATTTCAAATGAAATTCCGATTTGGAAAAAGCGAATGTCGCTTTTAAAGGAATGGTTTCGAACGGGGCGGGTATCAATCAACCAATTCAATTTGATATGGCTGAATTTATCGAACTGCGGGCTACAACCTTTGAATAATATACAAATAGGTCGGCACCCGGCTCAGAACCTTAAGGCGGTTGAATTCGAAGATGATGGAGCGCGAAGGCCTGCCGATGCGCAGCGGTGAGAGATAGACACTGCCCTTGGGTTTGGTTCTGGTCAGGCTGTCTCTAACCAGTCGCAGAAAAGACGGATAATGATTTTCCGGCAACCGCTCGTCCATGATGAAATTGGAGGTGAGCTCGATACTGGGATATCGGTCATTGATATCCTGTATCCGCCGGAAGGCCTCCTCGACCTGAACAGCGGTTACCGGTTTGCCCAATCTTTCCAGCGTCTCCTGATCCGCCGACTCGAGACCGATATTGAAGTAAATATTTGCAGGCAGACGCGACAAGTCGTCGAAGAGCTGTTGTGGGGCATTTAGCAGTGAAGAGATGCTGCCGAAGAGAAAGACGTTCGCTCCCCGCATGAAGGAATGAAAAATTCCAAGGGCAGTACATGCCCGTTCAATGGTGTCCGTGATCAGGCTGGGCCGGGCGCAGAGGGCGTCGTGCTCTCCTAGAAAGAGCGAATTGTAATTACTCAGGTTCTTAGCGTAGATTTTCTTAAGATTCGTGATCTGGGACTCGATCTCATCTTGGCTTTTTTCCCGGAAGGGGCTGTCTGTTTTCACCCGGCAGAATCTGCACTTGTAAAGACAGCCTTCGGCCACTGTCAAGGGGATCACATCATAGTCGACATGGCGGGCATCCGGCGGCAGCACCGTTATCCGACCACCGATAATGCCATATAGTGCCTTGGCTTTTTCCTCCAATACCTCGGGCGTATTAGCCAAGGCCCCTTTTATAAAATTGCCGACCTGCTCAGAAGCATTCCCTGCTCTTTCAGCCACCCGGCGGAGCATATCTTGCCAGCCTGAAGTAATTTCCGCCACAGGAGGCAAGGACAGCGGATTACCTCCGATAAGCGAGTTTGTGGGGTACGGGGTATTGGGCAGGTAATATTCTCCGATGGCCTCGAAAACGCCGGCATAGCCTCCGGTTGAGTAGTAGATCCAGTCATTCCCCACTGTTCGTTTCAACCATTCCTGCCTATCGGGCCACTCCCGGCTTTTGCCCTTGGCGTGAGTGATCTCGCCGTTGCGATTAAACTGCAGAATCGCATCTGCCGTCTCCACCTCAGAGAAGACTCCATAGCGCAGCGGGTAGCTGATCTTGGTGTAGCGGTCGGCCCCGCGTTTTAGTAGCTGAATCCGGATATCGCCGTTCCGATAGATTTCGTTCTTCACTCCTTGCTTCCCCAATGTATGCCGATGGTCCCCATCATAAATTTTTTATAGCCCACCTTGGAAAATCCCGCCTTTCGGAACATGGCGGCCAACTCGTCGGCTGCGGCAAATCCCATGGTCGAACCGGTGAGATACGCATAGGCGGCCTTGTCGCTGGCGATGCATTTACCCAAAAGGGGAATGCCGAAACGGAAATAGAGACGGATAAAGGGATAGAGGGCATTGCGCTCAGGCGGCGTGGTGTCCAGGCAAACCACCCGGCCGCCTGGCTGCAGAACCCGATGAACCTCCCGCAGGACCGCCGGCGGAGAATCCACATTGCGCAGCAGATACCCAAAGGTGACCGCCGCAAAGCTGCTGTCGGCAAAGGGCAGTCGGTTGGCATCGCAGGCCTGCCAGCCGATGGCGAGATCAGAAAAGCGATGGCGCGCAATTTCCAGCATATTTCTGGAAAAATCGCCCCCGATAACAGCAGCCTTGGGGTGCGAGCGACTCATCAGGGCCGCGATATCACCTGTGCCGCAGGCTAAATCGAGCACCCGGCCGCTGCCCGGCTCACCCGCCATTTTGATTACGAATCGACGCCATTTTTGGTCCTGCCCCAGGGTCATGACCCGGTTCATCAGATCATAACGCCCGGCGATTGCATCGAACATATCGCGGACCTGTTGTCCCTTGCTCACGTGCACTGTCTCCTGCAAAATCGAATCAGCAAGGTGCGGAACCCGGCGTTCTCGGGAAAGGAATGACCTCGCGGATATTGGCCATGCCGGTCACAAACTGGATCAGACGTTCGAAACCCAAACCAAAACCGGCATGCGGCACCGATCCGTAACGCCTGAGATCCAGGTACCAGAGATAATCCTCCCGGTTGATTCCCGAGGCATCCATGCGCGAGGCAAGGACCTCAAGCCGCTCTTCGCGCTGACTGCCGCCGATGATTTCGCCGATGCCCGGAACCAGAATGTCCATCGCGGCAACAGTCTTGCCGTCGTCGTTTACGCGCATATAGAAAGGCTTGATGGTTGCGGGATAATCGGTAACGATAAGCGGCTTTTTAAAAACTTCTTCAGTCAGGTAGCGCTCATGCTCCGATTGCAAATCCACCCCCCATGCAACCGGATATTCGAACTTCTTGCCCGACTTGCCCAGACGGTCCACTGCCTCGGTGTAGGTGATGTGGGCGAAATCCTGCCCGGTCACACCTTTTAATTTATTTAGGAGCCCTTTCTCGATGAAACGATCGAAAAGATCCATATCCTCAGAACAATTCTCCATGACATCATGCAAGAGATAGCGCAGCAGCTCTTCGGCCGTACGCATATTGCATTTGAGATCGCAGAAAGCCATCTCCGGTTCGATCATCCAGAATTCTGCAAGATGACGGCTTGTGTTGGAATTTTCGGCCCGGAAGGTCGGCCCGAAGGTATAGACATTGCCCAGTGCCAGCGCGTAAACTTCGGCTTGAAGCTGACCGCTCACGGTGAGACCCGCCCGGCGGCCGAAAAAATCCTCTCCAGCCGGCGTCTTGGCTCCTCCCATGGTGGTAACCTGAAACATCTCCCCGGCCCCTTCACAGTCGCTTGTGGTGATGACCGGCGTGTGAATCTGGGAAAATCCCCGCTCCTGAAAAAACGTATGAACAGCATAGGACATACGCGACCTGACGCGGGCGACCGCCCCGAGGGCATTGGTGCGTGGCCGGAGATGGCTGATTTCTCGTAGAAACTCAAAAGAATGCCGTTTCTTTTGCAGCGGATAGTGCTCCGGATCCGCCCACCCGACAACCTCGACCTTGTCGGCCTGAACCTCGACCGCCTGGCCTTTGGCGGGAGAGTCCTGTAATAATCCGGTAATCTGTACGGAGCAGCCTGCGGAAAGCTTTTTGATCTCCGACTCGTAATTTTCAAGGGTGCCGTCGGCGATCACCTGGATATTGGCAAGACTCGAGCCGTCGTTGACCTCAAGGAAAGAAAAACTTCCGGTATCCCGCCGCGTCCGAATCCAACCGGCTACTACAACCGGCATTCCCACCGGCTTTTCAACGAGGAGTGTTTTAATCAAAGTTCGCATATATCACCTCTACCCTATAATATATAGTCTTTACGAATATTGGCCATCGCCTTAAAAATCGAGCTTTTTGCTCCCGGCACCTCTCTGTAAATCCGGGACAACATCTTACGCACCGTCTCGCGTCGGGTATCACCTGCAAGGGGGCACAGATTTTCCACAGGATTTATCCCCAACACACCGGCTAGACTTCGGATCTCTTTTTTCTCCACATAGGCAAACGGCCGGATCAAAGACAGTTTGCCGGCAAAGAGATCCTGGCGGGGAACCATGGTCGAGATGTTACCGCTGTAGAGCATGTTGAGGAAAAGCGTCTCCACCAGGTCGTCTTTATGGTGCCCGAAGGCGATTTTGGTATACCCTCTCTCCCGGGCTAAATCGAAAAGGTGGTTCCGCCGCTGCATGGCGCAGGAAAAACAACTTCTCAGCTCGACCTCACGCCCCTTCAAAGCGAAGAAATCCACTCCCATCCGTTTGAATTGGGCCTCGATACGTTCCACGGGGTTCTCACCATCCTCCGGTTGCCAAAAACCTGCATCGATATGGACAGCCTGAAGCCCATAGCTGATCGGTGCCTTTTCCTGCCAAAATTTTAGAACCCACGCCAAAACCGTACTATCCACTCCCCCGGATGCGGCCACGAGCACGCGGTCACCGTCTGCAAGCATCGCATAATCATGCATGGCCCTGCCGATTCGCCTGTTGACCTGTGAGGGGAGGATACTGCGCTTCATAATCTTGAAAATACCAGTCGCTCGAAAAAAAAGAAGCCCGCAGTTTACTCAAACGGCGGGCTTCTTTTTGAAATAAGCTAAATCGAAAAAAGTCTTCTGATTGCTAATAATTACTTGATATATGGACACGAGGAAAGCCGTTCATGAATACCTTGGCGAACGAGTTCCTCCACAGTGATCCATTTGAAGCCCCTGCTCTGCGCCTTGCCAAAGGAAAGGAGGTTGCTGAGCAGCGACTCCTGCGTCTCATCAAAATTTCCCCGCCACAGCACGCGGCCGTCCTGGACATTGACCAGCTCCATTGTGAAGGCCGCCGATGCAGGATAATTAGCAGCATATTCACCACCTTGTCGCTGTTGGAATCGGGTGATTGTGGACAGCAGTATGGCATCGCATTTCAGTTTTTTTCCGATCTTTTTGATCATATCCATACGGCTGCCGGTTATTTCAGTGGACAAACCCTCAACCTGGGCTGCATTCAGCAAACGGGAGCCCGGATAGTCTCTCAACTCGTCGGCTATCACTTTATCCATAAATACGGCCCCTTTCTGGAGATTCTCCGCCTCCGCATATCCCATCTTTTTATCCGTGTCCACAGGCGTTGCCGTAGGCAACACGATGAGACAAGAGAGTTTTTTAACTTCCTTACTCCCTCCAGTATCTTTTCCTTCCTGCAGCCACGAGCAGGAAGCAAGGAGGAAAACGGCACAACAGAACAGGCTAATCCTAAGAATAGATCTGTGTGTACTTTTCACGTAGGTCCTCTTTTGGTATTTCGATTGGATTTGTCACGGCAAGACTCCCTGCCACGAATGAATCGAGTTTCACTATTTACCTGAAATAATAATCAATTTTTCTCTAAAGACATCCCTTGGTTGATAGAGCTCCCCGAATGGCGGCATCTTCCTTTACCGCCTGCTTCATCGCTCTACCGAGCCCTTTAAAGACCGCTTCAACGATATGGTGACTATTTTCTCCATGCAGAAGGTCAACATGAAGGGTAATTCCAGCATGTTGAGAAAAAGCACGCAGGAACTCTTTGACCAGTGCCGAATCAAAGGCACCGATCTTCCGATCTGGGATGTTTACGTTAAAATGCAGGAAAGGCCGGTTGGAAACGTCGACCACGACACGAACCAACGCCTCATCCATGGGAAGGTGACATTCGCCATACCGGGATATTCCGCTTTTATCTCCCAATGCTGCCGTAAACCCTTGCCCCAGGCAAATTCCGATGTCTTCTACAGTATGGTGATCATCCACCAGAACATCGCCTTTCCCGGCAACCGAGAGGTCGAAAAAGCCGTGTACTGTAAAAAGCGTCAGCATATGATCAAGGAAAGGAACACTGGAATCGATCTCGGCTTTACCGGCTCCATCCAATGCTATCTTCAGCTGGATGTCTGTTTCCTTTGTTTTTCTTAAAATGCTTGCGTATCGATTTTCCTTTTTATCCATAAAAGATTCCCGTTGATTTAGTCGCCACCAATTCTTTCCCAGGGCTTTTATCACTAAAACATCATATCATACCCCATCTCTGAAAAACCATCTCTATATTTTAAAAGGAAATTTTAGAAAAATGGATCTAAAAAGAAAAAAAAATGTTTTTTCATTGACACTCATTTTGAAAATTTGTATTTTGATGCTGTTTTGACACAAGTAAAGGGCGGGAATAACTCAGTGGTAGAGTGCAACCTTGCCAAGGTTGAAGTCGCGAGTTCGAATCTCGTTTCCCGCTCCAGGATGACTTTAAAAGGTTCGATATCTGATCGAGCCTTTTTTTATTAATTAAAGGATGTTGAGGCACACAATGAAAACCTATCTTACTCCAGTCAATGAGATCGAGAAAAAGTGGTACGTCGTCAACGCGGAGAATAAAGTGCTTGGTCGTCTGGCAGCGGAGATAGCTAACCGTCTTAGGGGGAAACACAAACCGACGTTCTCGGCCTTTATTGATAATGGTGATTTCGTCATTGTAACAAACGCCGATAAGATTCTCCTTACCGGTAACAAATGGAACGACAAGAAATACTATCACCATACAGGTTACATGGGGGGGCTCAAAGAAACAAATGCCAAAAAACTCTTGGAAGATCACCCGACCGATCTGATCGTAAACGCAGTCAAAGGAATGCTCCCGAAAAATCGTATGGGCCGTGCCCAACTGAAAAAACTGAAGGTTTATACAGGTGCGAATCATCCTCACGATGCTCAGCAACCTGTCGAATTTGATATTTAACCACATGGAGAAGATGACCATGGCTCAAGATCGTTTCTACGCTACCGGCAAAAGAAAAAACGCTGTCGCCAGAGTCTGGCTCGCACCGGGCAGCGGCAAGGTGACAGTCAATGCAATAGATGCCGATGTCTATTTTGCCGGGATGTTCAAAGAACATAAAATAAATAAGCCGTTCCAGCTTACCGAGACAGGGGAGCAATACGATGTCATGGCCACATTGAAAGGCGGCGGTAAATCCGCCCAGGCCGAGGCTTTGGCTAACGGCATCTCCAAAGCCCTGCTCGGCGTCAGCACGGAACACAGGATTCCGCTAAAAAGATCCGGTCTTTTAACCCGCGATGCGCGTGTTAAAGAACGGAAAAAATATGGACAGAAAGCAGCTCGCGCCAAATTCCAATTCTCGAAACGTTAATTTTTTCAGATTTTCAGCTTTCATCCGGAACGCGTGGGGCTTTTGTCAGCGTAGATGCCGGGTACTGCTGGTCCGAAGTTCACTCAAGGGAATAACAGGGTATCTGTTATTCCCTTTTTCTTTTGTGCAACTTTTTAATAATGGATATTTTATACAGATAATTTTAATCCAATAACCTCTCCTAAAGGTATCCATCATGACGAACGTCGCTATAATTGGTGCGTCCGGCTATACCGGCGTGGAACTGGCCAGAATACTTTGCAACCATCCGCAGGTAACCCTCACGGCGGTGACATCGAGACAGTATGAAGGCAAACCATTGAGTAAGGTTTTTCCGAACCTGAGAAAAAAAGTCGATCTGGTTTGCGAAAACCTCTCCGTCGAAGAACTCGCCTCACGCGCCGATGTCTTTTTTACCGCTGTGCCGCATAAGACAGCCATGGACATCGTCCCGAAGCTCCTTGCTGCCGGCAAAAAGGTCATCGACCTGTCCGCCGATTTCCGACTCCGCGACCCGTCGGTTTATGAAGAGTGGTACGATAAACATACCGCTCCCGAGTTTCTAGGCGAAGCTGTATATGGTTTGCCCGAACTTTACCGAACGGCAATTTCTTCAAGCCGACTTATCGCAAACCCCGGTTGTTACCCGACCTCGATTATCCTCGGTCTGGCCCCTCTTCTGAAAGCCGGTGTAATCGATACCAGGACCATCATCGCCGATTCGAAGTCCGGCACATCCGGGGCTGGCCGATCTGCGCAGGTGGGAACCCTCTACTGCGAGGTAGCAGACGGCTTCAAGCCGTATAAAGTGGGAAATCACCGGCATACTCCGGAGATCGAACAAGAGATCAACCGGTTGGGCAATTGCCAGGTGAAGATCAATTTCACACCACATTTGCTGCCGATTTCGCGTGGCATCGTAAGCACCATCTATGCAGACTTGAACGGTCGGATCGAACCTGAGAAAATCCGTGCACTCTACGAAGATATGTACACCGAAGAATATTTTATCCGGGTTCTTGGTGACGGCAGCTTCCCGGCCACTCAATTCGTCCGCGGTTCGAATTACTGCGATATCGCCTTTACCATCGATCCACGAACAGGCAGAATCATCGTCATGTCCGCCATCGACAACATTGTAAAAGGCGCCTCAGGCCAAGCCGTGCAGAACATGAACCTGCTCTGCGGTTTTACCGAAACCGCAGGTCTTGAAGGCGCACCGTTTTTTCCCTGACCCGCAACCCGAAGCATGCGCAATATCAAACTGGTCATCGCCTATGACGGGACGGGATACGGCGGCTGGCAACGTCAGAAAAACGCGACAACCATCCAGGGGGAGATCGAAAAAAGGCTTTCCACGATGACGGCTGGACCGGTCTCCCTGCTGGGCGCAGGCCGAACAGACGCCGGCGTCCATGCTCTGGGCATGGTCGCCAATTTTCATACGGAAAAGACGCTTCCCTGCACCGCCTTCCACAAGGGGCTGAACTCGTTACTTCCGGAAAACATCAGAATTCTTTCCGTGGAAGATGCCCCCGCCGACTTTCACTCCCGCTTCTCAGCAAAAGCGAAAACCTACGTCTACACGCTTTTTACTGGAGAGGTGTTGCTCCCCACTGCTCGGCTCTATCAACTCCATATGCCATTTTCTCTAAACACTTCTTTAGTTGAAGAGTGTCTCGCCCTAATTCGCGGGACACACGACTTCGCCTGTTTTGAAATGCAAGGATCCAGGGACAAAAACTACGAGGGCCGCCGCGGTTCTGTGCGGACCATCATGGAAGCGGAATATCAGGATCTCGGGGATCGGTGTTTTTGTTTTGCAATCACGGGCGATGGATTTTTACGGCAAATGGTCAGAATCATGGTGGGAACCATTCTCGAAGTGGGCAGGGGGCGCATGAATATCGGAGAATTTCAAAAAGTTCTTGCCTCCCGAGACCGGGCTCAAGCCGGCCCGCCGGCTCCGGCCCATGGTCTCACCTTGCTGAAAATCTACTATTAAAAACATCAAGATCGCAGACAAATCGCGGATTTTTTTTTTTTTTGACTTTTTTTTACGCTTCTTTGCTTTCTCGTAGAAGTTTCAATGTGTCCACAAAACAACGCACAAATCGCATAGTTTTTTTGGGCGCACAACATGTTTTTTCTTCTATAATAAATAAAAAAATAGCACCACGAATGTCAGGAATCACTTTTGCCTGGCACATAAAATGCGTCCATAATGTTTTCCATGCTCAGCCGACCATCCAGCCGACCTTGTCTTTGAACGCCAAAACGCCTGTCGTATATTAAGAGCATGTCGTTAAATCGACGGTTTCAGAAACAGCATTATCCTGCATTTCTCATCAGTTCAGGCAGAGTCAGGTTCGAAGTTTTTGGCAATGGGCCATAGTAACCAATGTTCACTGCCAAAAGACTGAAGAATATGGCGCCGCATGGACTGATACCCCAAGGGCATTTCTTTCAGGGCACCTTTGGTGAACACCGTGTAAATTTGGCAATGGATGAGTTGGTTTTCTCAAAACATGTTTGATTTCTTAAGGTTATGCCAAATTGACACAGTGTTCATGAGAAATGCGGGTCAGACAAAAAATCGCTCATTTTTAGGCAGGGGGAAAAATAATTGCCTATCAAATTAAATTAGCATAAGATAAAAACAAAAAAACGGTCGCTTTGCAGCAGGACCGTTTCACCATTCATTTGTGTCGCATGTTCCAGACGTGCACAAATTGCACATCTAATGAAAATTGCAACCTGGCTATTCCTCTCGATTTTTATGATGATTTCTTACGAATGGATTGCCGTGCCAACAAGGATTGCAGCTTCCAAGGCGATGAAAGACAAATTCTCTCGTCGTCACAGGTCGACATAACGTCGCAGAAATCGAGAAATTCGTGCATGGCATCAGTCATAACTTTGTCTTTTCGGTAAATTACATGAAGTTGTCTGGTCATGTCCACACCGTCAACATTCAAGCTTTTCAACCAACCGTTTTCCACCTCCCGGCAGACGGTAAGCGAGGACAGGCAGGCGATGCCGGCACCCGACTCTACAGCTCTTTTCACTGCCTCGGGATGTCCCATTTCCATAACGACATGGATATCGTCGATATAATCCTTCATCCTTTCAAGAAAAATTGCTGCCGTTCCGGAACCTTGCTCCCGCATGATCCATTTGCTGTTCTTAAGATCCGCCTTTACATCAAAAAACTTATTGTGGGCTAAAGGATCCGACGGGCCTGCAATAACGACAAGCTCATCTTTAAACCATGGTCTTGTCGCTATATCCTCATGGGTAACCCGTCCTTCGACAAAACCGATATCCATGGAGCCGTCCACAACCATTCGCTCGGCATATTGGGTATTATAAACGAGCATATTGATATGCACACGGGGATGGATCCGTTTGAATGCTCCGACCAAGTAGGGAAGTATATAATTTCCCAAGGATAAACTGCCGATGATCTCGATATGCCCGGCCAGCTTGTCGTTGCGTTCGGACATAATTGTCTCGACATTACTGACCTGGGTCGTGATATCCTTGGCCAGTGGCAAAAGGTAACGACCTCGGGCATTTAGAAGAAGACTTCGACCATGCCGATCAAAGAGGGCGCCACCCAACTGGTTCTCCAATTCGGCCAGTGCCATGCTCACTGCAGATTGCGTGACAAACAATTTTTTGCTTGCCTTCGTGACCTGGGCGGTTTCGGCCACCGCAATGAATATTTCTAATTGTCTCAATGTAATAGACATCATTCACACCATTGTTCATTTTTGTTGATTGAATTCATCTTATTTTTTTACTAGTGCAGTCTCATCTTATCATTTATAAAACCTTCTTCAAGATCTTTCTATAATTTATTCTTATTATAAATAACACTTATTTCTCACGAATCTCCTGAGAACTGAATGGTTATTCAGTTTCTTGTTGACAGGATTTCTTTGATTAACTAACTTAGCTTTCGTTTGATCGCACTTTCAGTTGAGAATCAACTTAGGATGGAGCGTCGACATGGAAATTCAATTCACAGAATTCCTCTATCGTGACAATATTCTCTGGATCACAGCCTTTGCGCTGGGGGGACTGGCTTTCGCCCTCGGTCCCATTGCTATTGTCTATCTCCTCATGCCACGCAAGACACGGCAGATCGTCAACAAATCCGGTCAATATATCGAGTGCGGCATGGACCCCATCGGGGACAGCTGGATCAGATATGGTGTTGTTTTCTACCTCTATGCTCTGATCTTTCTCGCTTTCGATGTTGATGTCCTGTTCCTCTTCCCCGTCTCTTTGACGTATAATAAGGGGATTTTTACCGGATCCTATCGAGATCTTATCGAGATCATCCTGTTTATAGGGATTCTTTCACTGGCAATCGTTTATGCATGGATCAAGGGAGTATTCAAGTGGGAACGCAAGACATACCAACGATAAAAGACGAGATACCTTCCTCTTTCGTCCAGTTTGCTCTGGCCGAGCAATTGATCAATATCTGCAGGGTCAACTCTTTCTGGCCTCTTACCTTTGGTATCGCCTGCTGCGCCATCGAAATGATGGCCACGGGGTGCGCACGGTTTGATATGTCCCGTTTCGGGGCCGAGGTTTTCCGTCCCTCTCCCCGTCAGAGCGATGTGATGATCGTTGCAGGAACCGTTACCAAAAAGATGGCCCCAGGCATCAAAACACTCTACGATCAGATGCCGGAACCGAAATGGGTCATGGCCCTTGGCAATTGCGCCATCTCAGGTGGTCCGTTTGCCTTCGAAGGTCAATATAATATAGTCCTTGGAGCCGACGAGTTCCTTCCGGTCGATGTTTACGTTCCTGGTTGCCCCCCCCGTCCCGAAGGGCTTCTTCAGGGGATCATCGAACTGGAACACAAAGTCTCAGGCTGGAAAAGATGGAAAAATCCTGAAGCCGCCTAAAGGTAATCAGCAAAAGGCAGAACGATCTCCTCCGACCGATTCGCCGACGGAGGACGGCTCCCGGCAAGAGTATGGCCGGATGAAATTCCAGGATTTTCACTCAAAACAACACGGAATACGACGCCTTTGTACGAGGCCCGCGGACTACACGGAGTATTTCAAGCACTTTCAGAGTTGTTCGGAGCAACATCATGATACGAGAAAAGATTCTGCAGGAACTCCAAGGTCTCTTCCCGCAAGCGGCAGAACCGGTAAAAACGCCTGCCGCCGCGGATGAAGCTGCAGGAGCAGAGACAGACGCAAAGAAACCGAAAAAGGAACAACCAAGGAGTAACGGCGTTATTGAGCGCGACTACAAAGTGCACGGTTACCATGTTGACGCTCAAGTCTCCCCCGATCAACTCATCGAGGCGGTCACTCTTCTTGATAAAGCCGAATTTTTCATCGAAAGCATCACAGGAGTGGACTGGATCAAGGAAGACCAGATGGAAGTCATTTACGATTTCAGCCGTTATGATTTCGATCTGTGCCGGGTCGTCATCCGAACCCGCGTCCCCAGGAAGTCCCCGGTCGTGCCGACCATCACCGACATCTATGCCGGTGCAAACTGGCACGAGAGGGAAACCCATGATTTTTTCGGGATCAAGTTTGCCGGCCACCCCCACCTCATCCCGCTTTTATTGCCGGAAGATGCGGATTATCACCCACTTCTCAAGGATTATAAGGCATGACAGCTCCCATACAGATTAAACCCGGTGAGACGTTCACACTGAACGTAGGCCCTCAACATCCCGCCACCCACGGCGTTCTGAGAGTCAAGATGGATATGGACGGCGAATATATCGTCAACGCCGAAACCGTCATCGGCTACATCCACCGCATGCACGAAAAGATGGGCGAGGTGAAGACCTATCCCCAGTTTCTGATGAATCTGAGCAGGATGGATTACCTCGGAGCGTTGGGCTATTGCCACGGTCATGTCCTCCTCATCGAAAAGGCTGCCGGAATCGAAGTTCCAGAACGCGCCGAATACATCAGGGCCATCACCGTCGAGTTGAACAGGATCGCCTCGCACCTCTTCTGGTTCGGCGCCTTTGTCATGGACCTCGGCGGTTTCAGCCCGTTGATGTATGCGCTACAGGACCGCGAATATATCCTCGACATGCTGGAACGCGTAACAGGCTCGCGGCTCACTTACTGCTACTACCGCTTCGGCGGGCTTTATAACGATGTGGACGATGAGTTTGTCGCCGCTGCCAGGCGCTTCATCCCGAGGATGAGAAAATCGTTAAAAAAATATGACAAGCTCGTCACCGGCAATATTATTTTCCGCAAAAGACTCGAAGGAATAGCCCCCCTTACCCAGGAAATCTGCCGCAAATACGGTGCAACCAGCGCGGTGGCCAGAGGGTCGGGCATCAATTTTGACGTTCGCAAAAACGAACCTTACTCTGTCTACCCCGAGTTCGATTTCGATGTTCCCGTCTTCCACGAATGTGATTCCTTGGCACGCTACAAGGTAAGGATGGCCGAAATGGAACAGTCTCTACGCATCATCGAGCAAGGCCTCGACAAACTCCCGGACGGCCCCATCATGCCGGAGAAAAAACCGAAAAACATCAAGGTTCCACCGGGAGATTATTATCAGGCCGTGGAGACGGCCCGCGGCAGCTTCGGCGTCAGGTTGGTAAGCGACGGCGGCAAGAATCCCTATCGTCTGAAATTGCGGTCGCCGACCTATTCCAACATGCACCTCTTCGATGAAAGCTGTCGGGGAATGTTGATCATGGATGCCTTGGCGTTCATGGGCAGTCTTGATTTGGTAATACCTGAGATCGACAGATAAAGGAGCATCCCGATGAGTCTGACATTACTCAATGTAATCGCAGCAGTGATCATTGCGATCGCGTTTGCGGCTTTGAACGCGGCCTATCTGGTTTGGGCGGAGAGACGGGGCGCAGCGCGTATCCAACGCCGGCCCGGTCCGAATATCAACGGCCCTTTCGGGCTTTTCCAGCCTCCCTTGGACGGCGTCAAGCTGATGGCAAAGCAGCTTCTGATTCCTGGAGATGCCGATAAAATTATTTTTATGACCGCACCGGTCCTGGCCATGGCTCCCGCAATTTTAAGCTTTGTGACCATTCCGTTCAGCGATCTCATCGTCGCCCACGACGTGAATATCGGCGTTCTTATGATTTTCGCCTTCGCTTCCATGGGCGGTATGTCCCTGCTCTTTGCCGGCTGGAGTTCTCGTAACAAATATTCGGTCATGTCTTCGGTTCGTGCCGTCTCCCAGGCCATTGCCTATGAAATCCCGATGCTCATTACGGCAATTACCGTGGTGATGATTTCCGGGACCACCGACCTTATGCAGATCGTTCACAGCCAGATGGGCGGCTTCTGGCACTGGAATATTTTTCCGTTCAAGGCCGGTCTTTTCAACCCTTTGATGCTGATGTCCTTTTTAATCTTTTTTACCTGTTCGCTTGCGGAGACCAACCGGGCGCCTTTCGACCTGGGAGAAGCGGAAAGCGAACTTGTGGCCGGATTTCATACTGAATACGGCAGCATGGGATTCGGCCTTTTCTTCATGGGTGAATACGCCAATATCGTGATCGGTGCCTGCCTCACAACCATCCTTTTCCTCGGCGGCTGGGACTCACCCATAAGATACTTCCCCGGTGTCTGGTGGTTTCTCTTGAAGGTCTACATGTTGATCGCCACCTTTATCTGGATACGCTGGACCTTTCCCAGGACCACGATCTACGGTCTGTTGAATCTGTCCTGGAAAATTCTGATTCCCCTTTCCCTGTTCAACCTGCTGCTCACCGCAGGATTACTCAAGGTTTTTTAAAATGGGCGCCTATTTTAGTGAAATATTCAGCGGACTGTGGAGCCTGCTTGTCGGGATGGGCATAACCTTCCGGGAGTTCTTCAGCCCGACGGTTACGGTTCAATATCCTTACCAAACGCTCACAATGCCCGACCGCTTCCGCGGCCACATCGAGTTGATTTCCGGCGAGGACGGCAAGCCGAACTGTGTTGTTTGCGGGATGTGTGAAAAGGCCTGTCCTTCGAACTGTATCTCCCTGGCAGGAGAAAAACCCGAAGGTGGCAAGAGAAAAGAGCTGACCAAATACCTGCTTGATTTCACTACTTGCTCGCTTTGCGGCTCCTGCGTCGAGTCCTGCAATTTCAACGCCATCGAGTTTTCCAAGGAATACAATCTTGCAAGTACCAGAAAAGAAGATTTTCATTTCGATCTCCTGCAACGTTTAAAGGACAGAAACCCATGAATTCTTCATCCCTCATGACTCATGCTCCAGCCCTTTTCAGCGCAGACGGCCTGGCAGGTCTCATCTTCGTGATCATGATCGCCGTCACGCTCTTCGGCGCTTTGGTGGCATGCACCACGGAACGCCTGGTCAGGTCGGTTGCCGGACTGGTTATCGCCTTCGTGGGTGTTGCCGGAATTTACTACTATCTGAACTCGCCTTTTGTGGCGATGATGCAGATCCTGATCTATGTCGGCGCTGTGTCGGTCACAATCTCCTTTGCGATCATGTTGGCCGCCCCGGAAGAGAAACGCAAGTTCGGCCCACCAAGCGCACTGGCGGGACCGCTGGGCTTTATATTGGCAGGGCTTATCTTCGGCGGACTTGCCATCCTCGGCGTTCGTACAGCATGGCCTGTACGAGCCAAAATAGACGCCGGAACCGTCAAAGCCATCGGAGTACAACTCCTTACGAATTACTCCATGGTCTTCGAGCTTGTTTCCGTTATCCTTTTAATTGCCATCCTCGGGGCTCTGATCCTGGCCCGGAGCGGAAGGAGTAGCTAATGTCGCCGCTTACACTGCACAATCATCTAGCAACGTACCTTGTCATCGGAGCGCTGTTGTTCGCCATCGGGATTTACGGCCTTGTCACCAGGCGGACGGTCATCGGTATGCTCATTGCGGCTGAGCTTATGCTCGCAGGTGCCTCGGTCAACTTCATGGCTTTCAACAGATTTACAGCTCCGGATCCGGTTGTGGGTCAAATATTCACCCTTTTTATTATGGCCATAGCTGCCGCTGAAGCAGCCATCGGACTGAGTATCGTCGTTGCCATTTATCGAAATTACACATCCATCGACACGGAAGATTTGGTTAAACTCAAAGGTTAGAAAAGGAATTTCTGTGATGAACGCGCAAACAGTCAGTTCCCCTTTACTCGTCGTCGCCTTGCTCATGCCGTTGGTGGGTGCCATTGGGGTGATGTTGAAAGGCCATGATGAAAACATCAGAGAAGGCATCTCCTGTATCGCCTCGTTGATTCTTTTCGGGATTGTCCTCTCTCTAGTGCCCGATGTCTGGCACGGCAAGACGCTGGTCTTCCCCATGTTCAAGCTTTTAAAAGGGGTATCGATTACATTGCGGGCCGATGCGATGTCCATGGTTTTCGCCATTGTCGCCTCGTCGCTGTGGACCATCGCCGTTTTTTATTCCATGGGATATATGCGAGGCTTAAAGGAACACGCCCAAACCCGTTTCAACGCCTGTTTCGCGCTGGCCATCTTCGGAGCCATCGGGGTCGCTTTTTCCGACAATCTCTTCACGATGTACCTTTTCTATGAGATCGTCTCCGTCTGCACGTACCCGCTCGTCGCCCACCACCAGGACGACGAAGGATACCACGGGGCACGAAAATACATTGTCTATCTGACAACAACGGCAAAGGCTTTTCTGCTGCCGGCAATGATCCTGATCTATGTTTTGACAGGCACCTTGAATTTCGCACCCAATGCTTCCACGGGCATCTTCCCGCCGGATGTCAATAAGACGCTGGTCATCATGCTCTATATTTTCTGTCTCTTCGGATTTGCCAAAAACGGTATTATGCCCTTCCATCACTGGCTACCGGGAGCCATGGTTGCCCCGACTCCGGTCTCCGCTCTTCTGCATGCGGTTGCCGTCGTCAAGGTTGGTGTTTTTTGTACGGCAAGAGTCATGCTCTACGTCTTCGGCGTAAATTTGATGAATAAGTTCAACCTGGGTATCCCTACAGCCTATTTCGTGAGCTTCACGATCCTCATGGCCTCGATCATTGCGCTGTCCAAGGATAATCTCAAAGCCCGGCTGGCCTATTCGACGGTCAGCCAACTCTCCTATATCATTTTGGGTGTCGCACTGCTCACACCGGCAGGAATCCAAGGCGGTCTTATTCATATCGTCAATCACGGTTTTTCCAAGATCACCCTGTTCTTCTGCGCCGGTGCCATTTATGTCGCATCCCATAAAAAGAACATCTCCGAGATGGAAGGCCTGGGCAAGACCATGCCCTTTACTTTCGCAGCCTTTGCCATAGCTTCACTTTCCATGATCGGTGCCCCGGGTGTGGCCGGGTTCGTGACCAAATGGAACCTGTTGGTCGGTTCCATGCAGGCACACCAGATTGGCATTATGCTGATTCTCATCGCTTCCACCCTGCTTAATGTCGGCTATTTCGCCCCTGTTACCTACAAGGCCTTCTTCGGCAAACGCCCCGAAGGCGAGCCCTATACAGGTATAAAGGAGGCGCCTTTATCCATGCTGATTCCAATTCTCATAGCATGTGCGATCTCGGTTATTCTCGGGATCTATCCAGACTTTATGATGCACTTTGTTAAGGTGGTGACAGGATGATTGTTCAACTCATCGATTATTTAAAAGCTCGAATGCGCCTGGTAAAGATTTTTTGCTTAATCGGGATCGGGATGATTGTAATCTGGAGCCTTACGCTTGATACTTCTCATGTCGAACTCGCGGTGGAAAAGTTTCCGGTCTTCTGGGGGATATTTGGCTTCCTGGCAAGCGTGGTAATCACCTTCTTTGCCTACTGGCTTGGGAAGAGCGTTAAAACCAGGGAGGATTATTATGACAAGTAACTTTTTCTTTCATCCCGCCCTGGTCATGATTTTAGGGGGCTGCATTCTCCCCTTTATCAAGGATCCGTTCAGGAAATCGTATCTGGTCCTGGTGCCGGTTCTGGCCTTCATCGATGTTCTCTATCTGAGTGCCCATCCGGGAACCTACGGCATTCTACACTTCATGCAATGGAAACTGACCTTCGGCCGGGTCGACACGCTGTCCATGGTCTTCGGCTTTATCATGGCCCTGATGGCGATCATTGGAACCATCTACGGCCTGCATGTCAAGGACGACTGGCAGCATATAGCAGCCTGGTTTTATGTGGCAGGTTCTTTGGGCGTCATCTACTGTGCCGATTATCTGGTCCTTTTCCTGTTCTGGGAAATGATGGCCTTTGCCTCGGCTTTTCTGGTCTGGTTCAACAAGGACGAAGGGTCGCTGGCTGCAGGATACCGCTACCTGCTGATCCATACCTTCGGCGGGATCGTCCTGCTCTTGGGCTTTGTGCTGCGCTACCAAGCGACCGGTGATCTCTCCTTTGTTCTGCTCGATGTGCATCATCCCCAACTCTATACCTGGCTGATCATGATCGGCCTGATGCTCAATGCCGCTGTTCCCCCACTGCATTCCTGGCTGCCAGACGCTTACAGCAAGGCAACGGTTCCCGGTGCCGTTTTCATGTGTGCATTCACAACCAAGACCGCCGTCTACACCCTGATCAGAAGCTGCGCCGGTTTCGAGATCCTGATCGTACTCGGTGTCATCATGGCCGTCTACGGAATCGTTTACGCGGCCATGGAAAACGACATCCGGAGATTGCTGGGCTGGGAGATCATCAGCCAGGTCGGATATATGGTAACCGGCATCGGTATAGGCAGTTCGCTTGCAATTAATGGGGCAGTAGCCCATGCCTTTGCTCATATTCTCTATAAAGGCTTGCTCTTCATGGGAACCGGCTCTGTTGTTTACATGACCGGAAAAAACAAATTCACCGAGCTGGGCGCCCTGTACAAAAAGATGCCCAAGACGATGGTCTATACGATAATAGGCGGGATATCGGTGTCCGCGTTCCCCTTTTTCTCCGGTTTTGTCACCAAATCAATGATCATTGCCGCAAGCTTCGAGGAGCACCTGTATCTGGCAGGTTTCCTGCTTTCCCTGGTTGCAGCGGGCACGTTCCTGGTTGCCGGCCTGAGATTGCCCTATCTTCTTTTCTTCAGTGAAAAGAGAGGGGCTGAGGAGACCTACGAAAAAGCTGCCGATCCACCCTGGAACATGCAGGTAGCAATGCTCATCGCATCTTTCTTCTGCCTCTTGATCGGCTCTTATCTGCCTTTTCTCTACGATATGCTGCCAAACAAGGGAGTAGCATTTAATCCCTACTCCGCCGCCCATATGAGCGAGACGCTGCAGATTCTTGCCTTTACGGCCATAGCGTATTACCTGTTCCGCAATAAAATCGGAGCAGAAGCCACCATCAGTTTGGATCTGGACTGGTTTTACAGGATGGGTGGCCGGGCGTTCTTCTGGCTGGCCAAATCGCCCTTGCAATGGGCAGATACAGCCTGGGGAATGGCCTATCGGGTAGTCGGTCTGTATACCTTAATGACCACGGCCAAATTCTGGTCCTGGTTCGACTGGCACGGAATAGACGGCGTGGTGGACGGAACCGCCCGGTGCGTCCGCGCAATCGGCAGAAGAACGGCAACCGTTCTCCAGAGAGGGCAGATGCAACAGACCATCTATTACACGGTCTCCTTTGCCGCACTTATTCTTTTCATCTACGTCTGGCTCTAACACACTGACTCTGAGGACCATCTGTAATGGATCAACATTTACTACTTAATCAGGGCTTTCCTCTGCTGAGCACGCTTATCTTCCTCCCTTTGATAGGCGTTCTGCCGCTGCTTTTTATCAAAAACGACTCTTTCAGCCGCTACTGGAGCCTGGCAGTCACCACCGTTGTCGCCATACTATCAATTCGGCTCATTACCGGCTTTGACGCCTCATCGGTAAAATTCCAATTCGCCGAACAGCATGTATGGATAAAATCCCTCAATATTCAGTACGTTTTAGGAGTGGACGGCATTTCTATTCTGCTGGTTCTGTTGACCACGCTTATCATGCCCCTGTGCGTTCTGGCATCCTGGAACTATATTAAAACCAGGGTTTCTACTTTCATGATCTGCCTGTTGATCATGGAGACGGCCATGGTCGGGGTTTTCGTGGCCCTCGACTTTGTCCTCTTCTATATCCTCTGGGAGGCCATGCTGATCCCGATGTACCTGCTCATCGGCATCTGGGGCGGACCGAGGAAAATATATGCTTCCATAAAGTTTTTCCTCTATACCCTCGCCGGCTCCATTCTGATGCTGGTTGGTATTATCTGGCTCTACAAAACCAACAACTACAGCTTCTACATCCCTGATATGATGTGGGGGAATTACTCGTTCAACGCCCAGATCCTGCTCTTTTTGGCCTTCTTCCTGGCCTTTGCCATCAAGGTACCGATGTTCCCGTTTCATACCTGGTTGCCTGCGGCCCATGTCGAAGCGCCGACGGCCGGTTCGGTCATCCTGGCAAGTATCCTTTTAAAGATGGGTACGTACGGTTTTCTGCGCTTCGCCTTGCCGATTACTCCGGAAGCCACAGTAACGCTAATGCCCTACATCCTCTGGCTGTCCATTGCCGGAATCATCTACGGTGGTTTCACTGCCCTTGCCCAACATGACATGAAAAAGCTGATTGCCTACTCATCGGTCGGGCATATGGGTTTTGTGACCCTGGGCATCTTCGTTCTTAACACCCAGGGCGTTGAAGGATCGATTCTTCAGATGATCAATCACGGTGTTACTACGGGAGCGCTGTTTCTCTGCGTCGGTATGATCTATGAACGCACTCACAGCCGTGAGTTAAGCTCAGCCACAGGGATCGGAAAATTCATGCCCATCTATGTAACCTTCCTGGCCTTTTTCTCTTTATCTTCCTTTGGGTTTCCGGGAACCAACAGTTTTATCGGCGAATTCCTGATCCTTGCCGGAACCTTTACTAAAAATACACTTTTCAGCCACAATATCGCCCTGGGGCTGGCAGCTATCCCCGGCGCAGTGCTTGCTGCCGCCTATATGCTCAGGATGTTGCAGAAAATCGTCTGGGGTGGCACAAACAATCCCGACCAGTCCTGGCTGACCGATTTGAATATGCGAGAGATTGTCACTCTGGCTCCTTTCCTGTTCTTCGTACTCTGGATCGGACTTGGCCCGCAATCTTTTATAGATTTGATGCACAGCAGTGTCGTGAACCTCCTCAATCAGTTCCATGCCCACCATGGACATGCAATTGCTGCAGCGGAGATGGTTCTACATTGACTGGGAGACATTTACCAATTAACGACCCATTGAAGGTACCACAATGCAATTTCTACCTGAGTTGACACTATTGGGTGCAGGTCTCATCCTCTTTCTCGTAAGCCTGGGAAAACCTGACGATGAAACGATCATTAACGTTGCCATCGGTCTTGGCGCGGCGACTCTGATTGCCACTCTTCTCAGTTTTGAACAAAAAGGCGATCTTTTTTACGGGGCATATAAAGTCGATCTCTTTTCTCAGACATTCAAAGTCCTCATCGCCGGAGCGATGCTTGTCGTCCTGATCTTCAGCCGTAAACTTGCGAGTATCAAGCGGGACGTTCATACGGAATATTATCTTTTCCTCTTCACCGGTGTCCTAGGCCTGATGATGCTTGTATCCAGTGTGGAGCTTCTGGCCATCTTCGTTGCATTGGAGCTTTCTTCCTTCACGGTCTATATCATGGTGCCCATGCGGGATGACTCCGGCAATATCAACTTCCAGATGGAAGCGGGAGTAAAGTACCTACTCTTCGGAGTCATGGCAACAAGCTTCATGCTCTTTGGTATGAGTTATCTCTTTGGACTCACCGGGTCCACGCAGCTCGCAGTAATCATCAAGACCCTGAATTACACCCAACCAGCGGCCGTTGTCGCAATGGCCCTGTTCCTTGCAGGCTTTTTCTATAAACTTGCACTTTTCCCGTTCCATTTCTGGGTACCCGATGTCTATGAAGGAGCCGCCAACGAAACCACAGCCTTTATCGCCTCTGTACCGAAGCTGGCAGCGGTGGCGCTTCTGATTCGACTGGTGAGCATGGTCAGTGCCGAAGGCCACACCCTCATCAACCTGCTCAAGGTCTGCTCGGTACTGTCGATGTTTTACGGCAACCTCTCGGCACTTGTGCAAAAAGACGTGAAACGTATGCTGGGATTTTCAGGTATAGCCCATGCAGGATTCGTTCTATTGGGTCTTTTGACTTTCCAGACAACAGGATATGCCAACGCCTTGTATTATATTGCCGGTTATGCAGTCATGAATCTGGCTTGCTTCCTGGTGATCTGCAATGTTGCCAAAGAAGGTCAGAATGTCCTGATAGAGGATCTGAGCGGCCTGCACAAACGATCACCGCTTATGGCCTTGACGCTGGCAGTTGGACTTTTCGCGCTGGCCGGCATCCCGCCGTTTGTCGGGTTTATGGGCAAATTTCTCATCCTTGTAGGTGCTTTGAAGCAAAACTATCTGATTCTGGTCACCCTTGCCGCAATCAATACGGCCATTGCCATCTATTACTATCTGTCGGTGGTCCGTGTCACATATTGCAGCAATCCGGAAAACGAAGAGAATGTCAAGACCGGAATATTGACCAACGCTACGTCAGTGGTGTTGTTGATTATCATAGTCGTCATGGGTGTCGCCCCTTCAAGATTTGTTCATTTTGCCCAGACGACAATTCAGGCTCTTATGTAGCCCGTCCTGGATTGAATCATTGCCGAAAAGCCCGGTGAGGTAACCTCACCGGGCTTTTCTTTTTTCCCTTCTTGCAAAATCGTCAATATGTCGTAGTCTTATCATTGATCTGCATTTTTCTGATCATTGGCACATAGATTGATTCCGCAGAGAAAATCTGTAAAAAAAGTTTAATTTTCTTGTAATCATGAACATCTGGTTGATCTGTATCCTCCTTATTCTGCTGGTCCAATACATCCTCGATCTTGGTGTCGCTCTCTTGAACCTGAAAGCACTCACACCGGAACTTCCACAGGAGTTCGCGGAGGAGATGAGTCGAGAGGATCACGCCAAATCTCTGGAATATACGAAAACAACAACCCTTTTCTCGCTATTGGAGGAAAGTTGGACAACAGGAGTCACCTTGGTCTTTCTTCTTTCAGGAGGTTTTAATCTGGTCGATATTTACGCCAGATCCTTGGGTTTCGGAGCAATTATTACAGGGCTGATTTTCACTGGAAGTCTTCTTTTGTTCAGCTGGATTATCAGCCTCCCCTTTTCCGTCTATTCAACCTTTATCATCGAAGCCAGATTCGGTTTCAATAAAACTACGCTTCTAACCTATGTGCTTGATCATATCAAGACCGCCCTGCTGGCCGCAGTCATTGGCGGACCAATCCTTGCTCTTATTTTACTGTTTTTTGAAAGGGCGGGATCACTTGCCTGGATGTATTGCTGGGTTGGGGTCGTTTGTGTAGCCATACTTCTTCAATATCTGGCCCCGGTTCTCATCATGCCGCTCTTCAATAAATTCACTCCGCTTCCGGAAGGCCCTTTGAAAGAAAACATTACATCCTATGCCAGGCGGCAGAATTTCAAGATGCAGGGAATATTCACCATGGACGGCTCCAGGCGGTCGACAAAACTCAACGCTTTTTTCACTGGATTCGGAAGGTTTCGCAAGATAGTCTTTTTCGATACGCTACTCGACAAGCTCTCGGAAACAGAAATCATTGCCGTTCTCGCCCACGAAATGGGCCATTATAAACTCCACCATATTTTTAAAATGATCCTTGCCTCCATTCTGCACGCAGGTATACTCTTTTACCTGCTCTCGCTTACGATAGGCAACCAGGGGCTTTTTGCCGCCTTTGGGATGGAACATCTCTCCATTTATGGTAGCCTGGTATTTTTCGGTTTTCTCTTTACACCCGTAAACCTTGTCGTTTCCATCATCTTCAACATTTTTTCGAGGCGTCATGAATATGCCGCCGACGGTTTTGCAGCGAAGACAACCGGAAATTCCGAACACCTCATCCGATCATTAAAAAAACTCTCCAAGCTCAACCTCTCGGATCTGACGCCACACCCTGTACATGTCTTCCTCCATTACAGCCATCCTCCCGTACTTGCGAGAATAGACGCATTGAGAAAAGTTCTTTCCGATCAAAGAGTTAATAACCCCTAAACGAATTCTTAACAAAAAAGTGTTCGCATTCTAAAATTTGCTCTTTTTCCGTTGACAGTGGAGCAAGTATCGTGTAGTTTGCCGCGGTCTTTGGGTTGCCGGAAGGTAGGGGCATCCTTGAGGCGAGGAAAGTAAAAATGAAGCAAAAAGAGTATTGACAGAGAGAGCGAAAGACGTTAGACTACGCGTCTCGTCGTGGCATCCGGCCACGCCGGTTTTTTTATGGACCGGGAAGCGATCCTTGAAAACTGAATAGCAAGTACAGCAAACGGGCCCGACGTGTCGGAAGACACAGAGGGTTTTCTTTGTAATTCAAAGAGAGCTCTTATAAGTAAGCATTATAAGTAACCGAGCAATCGGTTCAGGATATCAAACTGGAGAGTTTGATCCTGGCTCAGAACGAACGCTGGCGGCGTGCTTAACACATGCAAGTCGAACGCGAAAGGGAATTTCGGTTCCCGAGTAGAGTGGCGCACGGGTGAGTAA
>JBJKQT010000220.1:0-10061 GCA_046705065.1 Desulfocapsaceae bacterium | reverse complement strand
CATTAAAAGGAATTCCAACCCTTGAATTTTCGCAAGATAATAAACGTACTCATCCTGCAAGAAGAGGGGGAGACGACGCGGTCCTTCTTCCCATTGACGCAAGATTACTGTCACATTGAGAGTATCTAGCAAGTATTTGACAACCTGTTCGATCATCATAGTTTGAACCTTGTAACATTTTTACTGCAAAGTAACACTATTAAAGTTACCGTACAATAAAAATGTTACCAACTTCTATTTGTGTGAATTAATGGACTGGCTCAGTTAGCGACCAGTCGGCCTTTCCCTGCACCTGAGAAGTGCTTTAAACGAGCCTGGGTCAGTCAGGTCTTGAAATATCTAAATCTATCCGGGTATTGTATTTCAAGATGTTATGCTTGCGCGATTTCAGTTATACGGGTCATAATCGTCGCGAAGGATATCGGAGGTTTCCTCAGGGTACTGCGACGTTTGTCAGAAGGGTGTATTTATGGGTGTATTCTTATTAACGAACTGAGATTTCTGAATTTAACTAGTTGTAATTATATAGATATGTATTCCGGTTTTGTTCGACCTCCGCACCATTGCTAATTCTAAGGCCCTGAGAAATCAGGGCTTTTTTATTTGATTGCTTCGATGTTATGTTTGTTTCATCAGTCTGATGATGGCCTGTTGTGGCTTTTTGGGAACATTTCCGGAGCATTAATATTCATCTGGCCGTTCCTTTTTCAGGAAAATATCAGGTTGGCCTTAATGTTTTGAAATACAGATTGCCAGTGAACATCTTCGTCAATGTATGTTTTCCGTCCAATTTTGGACGAACAGCTACCTCTGGTTGGAGTTCTGTTGCACTTTCAAGAGATTGTCTTTGGTAAAGCTATAATCGGCGGTCGCTCCATTTTCTTACAATTCCGAAGAAATAGGCACGAAAACCCCCTCAGGAATAATCTTACATAGTGGCTTTTGGGATTTGATATAGATTGCCACGTCGAAGGTAGCTATTCTCGATAAGGCCTCTGGAACAAAATGGCCAGAGAATGGCTACCGAAGTTCCCTCAGCTTAACCTGTTTTATGATTTGGCTACCGTAGTTCTGACGTTCTATAGCCGGTCCCTATTCATTTCTTGCTTAAGCCGCGATCCAATATTGTTCGTACCTTACTAGCCAAGTCTTTATGTGAAAACGGTTTTTGAATGAAATTTACACCCTTGTCAATCACACCGTGATGGGCAATGGCATTGGCCGTATACCCTGACATGAACAGAACTCTAATCTCCGGATATAAACTTTGGAGCTGGTCTGCCAGTTCCCTGCCGTTCATTTCCGGCATCACAACATCCGTTATTAGTAAATCGATTTCACCGGCATGATTCTCGGAAACAGAAAATGTCTCGCTTGGAGATGCGGCAGTGAGCACTCTATACCCGGATCGCTCCAGCATGATCTTGCTCATTTTTCTCACTGTGGACTCGTCTTCGACAATAAGTATTGTTTCCCCTTCTCCCTTCAAGATTGTATGGGTTCCTTCGGCAACGACCGTTTGCTCTTCGCTGTAAGCTCGAGGAATATAGATTCTGATTGTGGTCCCTGTTCCAAGTTCGCTGTAGATGTTAATCGAACCGTTGTTTTGTTTGATAATGCCATAAACGGTTGACATTCCTAGGCCGGTGCCACGACCGACACCCTTGGTGGTATAAAAGGGCTCGAAGACCCTCTCCAGTGTCTCCTTGTCCATACCACAGCCGGTGTCGCTTACCGAGAGCATCACATACTCACCGGCAGTGCACTCGATATGCTTGGCACAGTAGTATTCGTCAAGGATAGTGTTTTCCGTCTCGATTGTTATTTTGCCCACATCAGTAATTGCGTCCCGGGCGTTGACGCACAGATTTGCAAGGATCTGGTCGATCTGGGAAGGATCCATCTTGATATACCACAACTTCGGTTTTGGGTTCCAGCTCAGGCTGATATTCTCGCCTATCAGCCGTTGCAGCATTTTCAGCATGCCGCTTATAGTGTCGTTGAGATCGAGAACCATGGGGTCAATGGTCTGTTTGCGTGCAAAGGCCAAAAGTTGACGAGTGATCTCGGCAGAGCGCTTGGCGGCGTTGAGTATCTCCGTGAGATCATCATGCAGTGGCTGATCCCCGTCTATCTCTTCCAGGGCCATCTCGGTATAGCCCAGGATGACATTGAGCATATTGTTGTAGTCGTGTGCCACACCGCCGGCAAGTATGCCCACAGACTCCATCTTCTGGGCTTGCAGCAGTTGTTTTTCTAACTTCTCTTTCTCCTCCTCTGCGATTTTGCGATCGGTAATGTCCTGGACAAATCCCGCCATGTGGGGTGCGCCATCGTGCTCGTTTCGGAAATGCCTGCCCGTGAGCCATATCCATCGCAGGTCACCGTCAGGTCGGTGAATCCGGCATTCGGTGTTCCAGTTGCCTCCGCCGGAAACCGCTTCCACAAAGCTCGCCTCGACTCTGTTTCGATCATCTGGATGGACATGCTCGAGAAACCTCTCGTAGCTCCATTTCGGGAGCAGCTCCCGATATCCGAAGATTTTATCATGCAGCTCCGAGCGAAGAGCCGTGTGATCCTTTAGATTCAGGTCCCACCCGCCCATGCCGGCCGTCTCGAGTGCGAACCGGATCTTACGCTCGCTTTCAAGCAAGGCCTCCTGACTGTCGAGCAAGGTTTTTTCTACTGCAGCCCGCATATTTGTCTCATTATCGAGCATTAGCCTCACAGCCGCAATTTCAATGATGTCAGGTTGCAGAGTTTCCGGTGCACGTGCTTTTGCCAAAGAAGCGATTGAACTGCCAAGACGTCGCCCTGTCCATTGGCCACCTAAGAAACCCGCCAACGTAACACCAAAGAGAGCCACACCGAGTGCGATTCCAGCATTAATTAGTGGTGCCCAATGGGCATTTGGTAAAATTCCGACCGTGACAGTCCAATGCGATATCTGAGAATTGACAACAGAAGATTTAGACAGAGATTTGGTAAAATCTTGCGGAACGCTTGCTATAATTTCACCTTCAGCATCTCTTAAAATAATGCACCAGCCCGAGGGAAGACGAGATCCTTCGATTCTTTTTTGAAAAAAGCCTTTTCCCATTGTGGTGAGAATTGCATACTTTGTCTTTCCATTGCGGATAGCCGGTACTGCTATGCCCAACAATGGCTTTTTAGCAACTGGCCCTGAAAAAAGATCACTTACTGCAGGTTTACCTGTTCGCATGGAAATCGGTCCCGCTAACCGGCCATTAGGTTTTTCGACTACGGGCAGCTTTGTGCCGAAAGGCACCCGTGTATCCATGAGGAGTTGTGTCGGCGTTCCTCCGTCGGTAATAACCACATGGGTGCCGAAGCTCTTGTAAAATCCCTCCGCCTGTTGATACAGCTCATTCCATCTCGAGGGATCATCCACCAGTGGTGAAACGGCAAGCATATTTAGCGCATTAATGCGTGCATTAAGGGAACTATCGATTTTGAGGACTATATTTTCGGCTAAAACTGCAGCCTGATCGGCTTGTTCGCTTTCAATTACGTTAACTTGATAGACTGCCATGCCGGTCGCAAATAAAAATAACGGCAGCATGCAAAGCCAGATAATTCTTTTTAATACCGAAGAGAGCGCAATTCCAACGGGCTTATCAGCTTTCAATTTCGAGTCAAGTTCTCCGTCCACAGAATTCTCCCGCATCTTGATTGGCATTAATCTTTACATTCGTAGAGACCTCAGTATCGCCTGGCAGGACATTATACCTGACGATCAAATTCACTCTGAATACCGTAATGCAAATTTCCGATTAGAGAGTCTGCCCGGAAGGGGTAACCTGCTTGTACTATACTGCAGTTGTATGTGAGAAACAGTAGTGAGCAAGCGCTGCCCCATAAAAGATTTCAAACGTGATCCAAACATGCTCCCATCAAAAAGAGTTACATGAATCCCTACTTTATCTCAAGAGAATTGAGACTATGTCCATAAACCTTATCACGGAAGGAACCAACTGTTTGCCCTTCGAATTCGAGGTACTTGTTGAAAAGGGTAAAGAAGTCTTTGCAATCGGCAACCATGCAAAGCACAATATCCTGGAGCCTGGTCAAATGATCTGGACGGGGAAGTATATGAATGTCTGGAAACTTGATCGACTGGGGCGTTCTCTTTCTCATCTGGTTAAGACGGTCAAGGACCTTGTTGCACGAGGTGTCGGATTTCAGAGCCTGCAAGAGAAAATTGACGCAACGACTTCAGGTGGAAAACTCATTTTCCATATTTTTGCAACTCTGGCGGAATTTGAAAGGGATATTGCCAGCGAGCGGACAAACGCTGGACTTTCGGCCGCTCGAGCACGGGGGAGAGAAGGGGGAAGGCCAAAAGGAGTGGATGAAAAGAAAAGACAAGCCGCTCTAGCCTTAAAAAAAGACCTAAGTCACAGTGTTAGAGATATTTGTAATCTCGTGGGGATTTCCGGTAATACTTATTATAAGTACACACATCCTGAAACCTCACAGTCGGCACCTTAGGTCGGAGTGCTGATGCACTTGTGAGAGGTGTTCTTTTGGTAAGCTATAATCGGCGGTTGCTCCATTTCCGTGCAATTCTATGGAAGTAGACAACCCCACCCTCTCAGGAAAAACCTCAATTCTTGCAGCGTGAATCTAAGTTGTTGTTGGCGGAACGAATATCTCATAATTAGAAGGATAGAATCTGTCAACATATAAGAGAAAGGCTAAAAGCTCAATCGCGGTTTCTGCATACTCGGCCCTTTTCTCAAATTGAGATCAAAGAGAGGCTTTTTTCCTATTTGGTATCATAAAGGTATGGTAACATTAAGAGCATGTGAATCTTGTGTTTTGGCTCACTTTTTATCCGCAAAACAATACAAACAGATTAATAAAAAAATCATATCTACTTCCATTCATGAGATACGTATCCCTCAGAAGTAAATTACTGATGTGGATCATGCCCATTGCAATACTCGGGTTGGTATCTCTCAGCTTGGTTGCGTATAAATACATCAACATCGTTATTGAAAAAGAGCTTTCCAGTAGTATGCTGGTTTCGATCGGCAAAAGCGCAGAAAGTATCAATAGATGGTTGACAACGATAATGATTGAGCCGGAAACCATTGCCTCGACTCCCGCAGCAAAAAACATAAATGAAGACTTTCAATCGTTTGATCTGGAGAACATCAATCGGTATAAAATGCTCCATTCAAAATATCCTGATATATTCCAGGATATTTATGCTGCGAACAGAAAAGGCGAATACCATACAGTTCAGCAGAAAGGCTCCGGATATTCGCTGTTTATTGGGAATATAGAGGATCGCCCATATTTCCGGTCTATCATGGCAGGCGGGCCGACCCAGATAACCCCTCCTCTTATCTCCAGGACTACCGGTATACCGACCATTTTCATGGTATCGCCCATTGTGGATGACCAGGAGCGCCCCCAAGGATTGGTAGGTGCGGGAATTTCATTAAAATATATTCAACAGATAGCACAGGGATTAAGGGCAGGCAAGACCGGGTATGGCTTTATCATAGCCAAAGATGGGACGTTTATCTCCCATCCAAATTCCCGATTCGTAATGCATAAAAAAATCACAGAATTTGATGATATATCAGAGAAGAAACTCGGAGAATTAATGCTTTCCGGCCGTTCGGGAATGTATCGATTCACCCGGAACGGCAAAGGGATGGTTGCTTTTTATCAGCCCATTCCTATAACCGGCTGGTCTGTTGCCACAGTTCTTCCTGCCTCTGAACTGTTTGCTCCAGCGAACAGGATGATAAGACTGTTAACCATCATCACCGTTATTTTTGTCGTCCTCATTGGCACGGCAATTCTGATTGCAATGCAACGATTGATTCGACCGTTACAGATTCTGGCATTGCGGACCCAGGAAATTGCGCAAGGAAATTTGGATGGAGCGACGCTTTCGATCATGTCGAATGATGAGATTGGCGTGCTTTCACAGTCCTTCAACACCATGATCGATAATCTCAAAAAAACCCTTTCAGGATTGAAAAAGAGTGAAGACAACTACCGGGGGATTTTTCAGAACTCAATTGAGGGAATCGTGCAGACAACTGTGCAAGGGCAAGTAGTGAATGCAAATCCGGCCATGGCCAAAATGTTGGGATTCATGTCGCCTGAAAAAATGATTGCATTCTACCACGATATTGGACAGCAGCTCTTTGTAAATCCGGATGATCGTAAGAGACTCCTTGCCCAGCTCTTCGAAACAGGGGCTGTTCACGATCTGGAAGTGCAGTATCGTCGTCATGACGCAGAATTCATTTGGGTTTCCATAAGTGCTTTTCTCGTGCGGGATACAGATGGGACTCCACTTCGAATAGACGGATTGGTTTCCAATATTGATGACAAGAAAAAGGCTGCACAAGAACGGGAAAAACTCTTTGAACAATTAATGCAGGCTCAGAAACTCGAAGCTGTCGGCCAGTTAGCCGGTGGAATTGCTCATGATTTTAATAATATGCTGGCAGTCATACTCGGACGGTCACAGCTGGCATTATTACAGATGCAGCCCGAGGATACGTATTATAAACCTTTTGTTGAAATTCAGAGTGCCGCTGAACATTCAGCCAATCTTACACGCCAACTCCTTGGATTTGCCCGTAAACAAACTGTGGCACCAAAAGTAATTGACATTAATCAGACAATACATGGCATACTCAAGCTACTCCGCCGATTGATCCCTGAGGATATTGACCTCGTTTTCTTGCCCGCTGAAGAAATCTGGATGGTTTTGTTTGATCCAGATCAAATTGGTCAAATTTTAACAAATTTGTGCGTTAATGCTCGAGATGCTATGCAAGGAGTTGGCAGGATTGTCATTGAAACCCAAAAGTCAGAGTTCGATTCGGCTTATTGCGCCAATTATAGGGATTATCTACCAGGTGAATATACTTGCCTTTCCGTGTGTGATACAGGTTCCGGTATGGATAAAGCAACCCAAGAACATATCTTCGAGCCATTTTTTACGACCAAGGAGAAAAGTAAGGGCACGGGATTAGGTTTATCGACCGTGTATGGCATAGTCAAGCAAAACAACTCATTCATAAATATTTATAGCGAGCCTGGGCAGGGTTCTACGTTTAAAATTTATATTCCGAGGTACATCGGGAAAATAGAATCGTCTTCAGTTCTTCAATCTTTTGGATCGATACCTCGCAGTATGGGGATGGTTCTTTTGGTAGAAGACGAACAGAAACTGCTGGACCTTAGTACAGAGATTCTTGAAGAGTTAGGATGCCGGGTACTTGCAGCCAATTCAACGACTGAGGCTATCAAATATGCTGAGGACGACTCTCTGCCAATAGATCTCCTTATAACAGATGTTGTGATGCCGGAGATGAACGGTCGTGAGCTGTCTTCTTCCATCATGAAAATCAGGCCATCGATACGATGCCTGTTTATGTCAGGATATACAGCCAATATAATTGCGCATAAGGGTGTTCTTGATATGGGTGTGAATTTCATTCAAAAACCTTTTTCCCTTCAAGCGATGGCAGCAAAGATCCGGGAGGTCATGAACCAGAATCCTAGCGAACTAACAAATTGATACTTAAAGTAAAAAAATAGCGGCAACCTATTGTTGTCAACCGTGATTTATACCACAATGCCTCACCCTATAACTATTATCGTTGTCAGGAATAAGTTGAATTGTTGCCTGCCAATATTTTTTTTAGATTTCCATTTACAATGATCCATCCCGTCTTGATGCTTCTAATACTACGCTGAGTCAAGAAACTTCCATCCTATCGTAACAATACTTTTTCGAATTTCGCTACTCAAAATTGTCAGATATCGTGATTCAACCTATTACTTGGAGGATCGAAAATGGATGGATAAAAAGCGGTCTAATTGGTTGGCAAAGGTTTGCTTGTCTCTCTGGCTGAACAAGGCTGGCCCTCCTGTTTCTATGCCTGTTGTACGTAAGCTATCCATGAAGTCACGCATACCAAGCCTTTCGTGGATATTGTCTTCAGTGTACAATTCACCTCTGGGATTTAATGCAAAGCCTCCCTTTGCAATTGCCAATGCCGCAAGTGGAATATCTGCGGTAATAACCAGATCTCCGGCATCCAGATTCTCCACAATTTCATTGTCCGCCGCGTCAAGGCCCGATGCAACTCGTAATGAACGGATGTTTTTCAACCGTGGAATAACCAGCGGCTGATTTGCCACCAAAGTCATAAAAATTCCTTCACGTTCGGCGACACGAAAGAGAATCTCTTTAATTGCCTTAGGGCATGCGTCAGCATCTACCCATATTTGCATTATGCACTCCAAAATTGGGAAAGTTTGATAGCTTAAAACAAAACAGAAATTATGATATCCCTGCCTTTCTTTTCGATGGTTCTGGAATCGCCATCCAGTAGCTCCGGGGCCACCGCCTTATTCCGAATGATTGAAATTTTCCCTGATTATCAAGCCACCCCATCATCCATTTCTCACTACTCTCATCCCACTGACAGTTTGTCACCCTGTAGCCATTGATCCACAAATCCACCGCTGTCCCGTCCTTTGGCGCACTCGTAATATCTCTCCAGGGATTTGCCCGAAGATTCCACGCGTCGGCGGCTGCTTTTTCTGATCCATGGGCATCGCCGGTAATGAAGCATCCGTTACAAAAAACATGATATTCTTCCTCAATATTACGAAATACCGGTTGCGACCCGCAGAACGGGCATTCTATTAATTTATTCATATCAATCAACTTCTCCAGGCAAAGTATCTTTTGGCATAGTGAAGAATTGTTTGATTTTAAAGACCTTGGGCGAGGCTTTTTCAAGTAAATATCATCCCATCAGATGGTAACAAAACTTTTCCAAATATTCCTACTCAAAAACGTCAGGCAATATGGTGGCTTTTAAAACCGCCAAAATATCTCTGTCTTTCAGCTGAGTTCAATTAAAGATATACGCCAAGTTCAAACGTTATGCCTCTGCTTCTTGAAAGTACATGTGCATGAAGGGGATTCAATCATCAGCTGGTACGTTTCAACTCTAATCTTACAGTACCAAGTCGTAGCGCTGTTCACAGAGTGCCTTGCCAAATAAAGTCGAAGGTTTTTCCTCAGTTAGTACGAATCCATTGCGCTTGTACAGCAATGCTGCCGCACTAAGCTCGTTGGTGGTCCAAAGATATGCGCTCTTGTATTGTCGTTCTCTAAGAAATTCAATGAAAAGTCCCATCAGATGCTTTCCGAGTCCAATTCCACGGTATTCGGGCACGACAAGAAAGTATCGTAGCTGTGCGACTCCCCGTTCCCGGTGCATCAACAACATGAAACCAACCATCTTTCCATCGTGCTCACATACCCAAACCCGGTCCTTCGTCTCATTGTAACATCGGTAAAACTCATCAATTCCCTCTGCTACATAAGTCTCAAACTGCACCCCAAATCCGTATTCCTTTCCGTACAAGAGCCCGTGCAAATAAATCACATAGCCAAGATCGCCAGGGCGTAGGTTGTGCCTGATACGTATATCCTCAACCCGGATATTCATTGCCTTTGGTCCTCCTTTCCCAGTACTATCTCAATTTCCCGCATCTTTGCAACGATCATTGAAACTTGTTCGTCTGAAAGAGAACTAATCAAAGATTCAATTGCCTTGGCAGATTTCTTCTCGAGTTCCAAGATGGTCTTTTCTCCCTCAGCACTCAATGACAGTTTGTAAACCCTCGCGTCTTCTTCGGACGGCTGTCTATACACAAGGCCCTGGTGCACCAACTTTGAGATGCTCCGACTCAGGTAGCCCTCATCGACCTGCAAAGTAGTCCTGATCTTCCTTGCGTTGTGGTCACAGTTGTGGTGGATCTCCCACAAAATGCGTGCCTCCGTCAAAGAAAAGGGACTGTCGAGGATATGACGGTCAACTACACCAATGACGTTGGTATAGAATCGGTTGAAGGAGCGAATCGTCTCGATGGCTTTGGATCTATCCATGATTCGTAACCATAACGCATTTGATTGCTTTTGGCAAGTAAATGCGTTCGGACCTGAGGTACGGAACCGATTCCGTTGCTTTTGAACCAGG
>JBJKQT010000219.1:0-3285 GCA_046705065.1 Desulfocapsaceae bacterium | reverse complement strand
GCCGCCAGGTATTACCGATTTTGGCCTTCTGTTTCAATCTCAGGCTCCACTTGCCAGGATGTGCCGATGAACCAAAGCAACCATGCCAAAAACAGAGAAATAACGCCAACGGTGAATGCCAGGTTTTTACCGTGCCACAACCCATTGAACCACTGGGTAAGTTCAGCTGCAAGCACGTTGAATTTACCTCCGTAAAGGCCCAACTCGTGAACATACCGCTTTGAAGCCAGCGGATTAAAAGGATCGACAAGCGCCGGTTCCGCGATAACATAAATGCAACACGCGGTCCCCAGGCCAACAAGCAAAACAAGAAGGGAAAGCAATTTGAGATATCGGCTGTCGCGCATAAAAGTTCAAGGTTCAAAATAAAAGCAGGCACGATTGCCCTTGCCTTTTCAAAATCCTCCGGACGCTCCACCACCTCCGAAGCTTCCGCCTCCACCTGTTGTCCCGCCACCCGAAGATGACTTGCCGCTCGTCGAACCGCTTCCGCCGATAATGGCATCGACAACAATGCCGGCAGCGACTTCCGCCGTCGTGATTGCGATATCCCTGCCCACATCTTCGGCAATGTCCAACGCAGAACGTTTCATGACGATTCCCCTTAGAATCTTCAAAACACAAAATTGCAGGATAAGAGGTACGACAATACTCGGAACCGCCGCTAAAAAATATGGGTCCGTGGTTTTACCATCGGCGACAGGAAGAGATGTGACGTATTTTCTGAATAGATACATAAAAAGAAAGAGCCCGAGAATGACGGCAAATGACCAGGAACCCACCTGCCACAGAAGCGGCACCTTTGCGGATTTTATTATTTTTCGCGGTTTTCTTTTCATTCTATCTTCGTTGGCAGAATGTATGTAGAGAGGCTTGACTCACAGGTAATTCGCCAATCCTCTCATTTGATGAAAAATACTTTTAATCACGATCCAATTGCAGCGCGAGTCCCTCCATTACATTTTAGGGGCCTTATTTTTCAGATACTTGGAAGACAGGATTCGGGAGGGTTTTGGAAATGGCTGTACCTGCCGACCAGGTTCAAGGAGATGTGCATTTTTGTCATGGCAGTTACGCAGTAAGATGCTTACGTCTTAGAGAACCATCGTAATGACATGTAAAGGAGATCCTATGAATCCGAGAACCTCGAAACCATCCCACAGGTCTTCAGACAAGAATGCGGGCATTTTTTGTTTCATGGATATGGTGGCTAAAGAGGCTGAACAATATGCGGCCAGTCACACATCGCCCATGTCTTCCCTTTTAGAAGAAATTGAGCATTTCACTCTGAACGAGACCCCCTACCCCAGCATGCTCACCGGGCGAGTTGAGGGCCGATTCCTTCAATTGGTCGTTCAACTGACCGGTGCCCACAACATTGTCGAGATCGGCACCTTTACCGGCTACTCAGCCCTTGCTATGGCTGAGGTGCTCCCCCCTGGCGGCAAGATACTGACCATCGACCATAATCCTGAACACGCCGAGATCGCAAGGGGATTTTTCAATCGAAGTCCAATGGGCTCTAAAATCACACTTCATCTTGGCGAGGCCCTCGATGCCTTGAAAACACTTCCGGATGCAAAGGTTGATGTCATTTTCATTGATGCCGACAAACACAATTATGGTGCATATTACAAGGAATCCATGAGAATCCTGAGGGATGGAGGAATTATCCTTGCCGATAATGCACTTTGGTATGGAAGAATTTTCGCTCCGAAAGATGAGGACAGCAAAGCAATGGCGGACTTCAACGAGATGGTCAAAAAAGACGACCACACCGAGAAGGTATTTCTTACCATTCGGGATGGGATCTATCTCATCAGAAAACGCGCCAACCTCGGATGAGGTCAACGCATCTACCCCCTGCAAGCTCAATACGCCTCAAAGCTGTCTCATCGGCGATTGGCGGCTAGATAAAGATCGTTGAGCAGGCAGATACCGTCCTGACAGCGCACGGACCCATAGGCCGAGCTGAGACTTGTCAGTCCTTTATATATATTCCATCGTTGCATCGACGTGACCGAAAACTAAATCCGTTTTTTCAAAGGTCTGCAGAACATAGACCATTTTGACGTATTCATAAAACCAAACCAACATGCTACCGACCAGCCAAAAAGACGATCAGGCTTATGCCGATCACAAATTTTGAGGAAACCCGGATGGTCATCGTATAAGCCTCACGAGCGTGAAAACGCTTTCTCAGTCGGTAAAATAGGTCATCAGCTCCTCGGTGATTCTGCCATTGGTGGCTATGATTCCATTCTCCGGGTACGCGCTGCCTCCTGAAAAATCACAGACCGTTCCTCCGGACTCGACGACCAGCAACACGCCTGCCGCAATATCGTAAATATTGAGATTCAACTCCCAAAACCCGTCGTATTTACCGGCAGCCACATAGGCAAGATCCACCGCCGCCGATCCGCAACGCCTGACGTCCCTGATGGACGGCATGATCCGGTTCAGATAGAGCAGGTTGTTTTTTTCCCAACCGGCCCGCAGGCAGGCAAACCCGGTGCCGAGGACGGATTCTTCCATTTGTTCGGTTGTCGAAACCCGGATAGTGCGTTCATTGAGTGTCGCCCCACCTCCCTTCTCGGCACAGAAGAGCTGTTTCAACGCTGGGGCGTAAACGACACCAGCCTGCAATTCCCCCCTCCTTGCAAAGGCGATGCTGACTGAATAATAAGGCTGACCGTGCACAAAGGAGGTCGTGCCGTCGATGGGATCGATGATCCAGCAGTAGTCGCTGCCGGTCTCGCTCCGCCCTGTCTCCTCGCCGATGAATGCGTGGTCGGGATAGACTTTTTTTATCTCGTCTATGAGATACGCCTCCACTCTCTTATCCACCACTGTGACGAGATCTTTCGGTTTTTTGAACTCAACATCGGCTGCCGACAGGTGTTCCGAACCTTCCAGGCATATCTTTCCCGCCTCTGTCGCCAAGTGTTTTATGAAATTTATCATGGTTCTTACAACCTGTCTTTTGACAGGAAATCTCCAAAATTATTGTCGTATTTTAAACTTCAAGTGTCTGGCCCGTCCGCGGCACAATGGTCGAAAAACCATTGTGGCCAAGAAAGTCGGCAAAGGCCAGTGATTGATCTTCCTCTCCGTGCACGATGGCGATCCTCTTGATGTTGAGATTCGATTGTTTAAGGAAACGCAACAGATCGTTCTTATCGCCGTGAGCACTGAATCCGCCTATCTTTTCGACCCGTGCCCGCAACGGATACTCTTTGTTGAAAAACCGCAGCAAGGGCGGCTGGCCTTTTCGACCTCGCTTTT
>JBJKQT010000218.1:0-3426 GCA_046705065.1 Desulfocapsaceae bacterium | reverse complement strand
CCCGCGACGTCCACGGTTCATAACGTGATACCAGGCATCCGAGTATTCTATTCTGAGAGGGCGAACCATATTAGCAATGGTAATATTAAACGACCAGTAGAGTCAAGCAAAGATTTGACCCCCTTTTGACCCCCTTTTTCACACGACATTTGAAAAATTTTCAGGAGATCCAAGGTAGCACGGCGGATACCACAAATGACAATTCGTTTGACAGCACCTTTCTTGGTTTTGATCCCCCTCCACCATCAACCGTTTCCGAGCCATCCACCATGTTGCTCGCTGGAGCAGGGCTAGTTGGTCTCATCGGAGTTGCTAGAAAAAAGAAAAGGTAATATGCAACTGTTTTAAAATGAAATAAAATGGCAGAGCCATCAACGGCTCTGCCATTTTTTGTTGGTTACATCAAAGTTACGTTCGTGATAATCTTTGTGAGGATAAAGTTCACCCTATTTCCTACATCGTACGATTAAGGGTCTGTAAAAATATAAATGTTACAAATTGCTCCTTGGCAAGATCGAATAATTCCAATCTCCATGAAAATCATCCCGCCTCAAATTGATAGAAGAAAAGGCCTTATCAGAGACTTTAATACCTTTAGGGTATTCTCTGCTGTCCATTTCTACTTTCACCGAAAGCCCGCTCTTGGTTTTCGTGTTGGCAATAAGATTGAGCATGACTTCATGGCTGATCAGCGGCTGACCTCGCCAATTCATGGTAATGAAAGAGAACAACCTGTGCTCGATTTTATTCCATTTGCTTGTGCCTGGCGGGTAATGGCAAACCTTGAGCGGTATGCCAAGTTCATCCGCCAAGCCTTGCAATTCAAGCTTCCACAATCGGACTCGGCTACCATTACTTCCCCCGCCATCTGCCGTGATGAACAGTTCCTTGGCATTCGGGTATGTCACACTGCCGACAATTTGCCACCAACGCCGGATGGTCTGAACCGCAAAAGAGGCCGTATCGTGATCGACCCCGACAGTCACCCACCCCGTATCACTGCCGATATCGTACACACCATAAGGATTGGCTCTGCCTCCATCCCCTATAAAATCATGTACTTTTACTTCTGTGGGTTGCCCCTTCGGCCTCCACGTACGACCGTTATTTTTAAAAGGGCCGATAAGCTCTTTCTTTTTGGTGTCGACCGAAATGACAGGTTCTCCCGCGGCCAATCGATCTGTAGCCAGAGTATTAATGTACTCAAATTGGGCATTTCGATCGGGATGGCTCGCCCCCTCAAGCGTTTTTTTGTTCCCCTGCAGGCTATAGCCAAGTTGCACAAGCAATTTACCAACATGGGTATGGCTGACTTTATGCCCAATTGTATTCAACTCGTCTGCCAAAGACCGAAGGCTCTTACAGGTCCAGCGAAGAGGAGATTCGGGATCCCCCCGAGTCACCGGTTCAATCAGAAGTTCAAGGTCAGATTGCAAGGTCGCATCAACCTCGACAACACGCTTCCTGCCGGCGCCACGTCTGCGGATTCGGGACTTTCCAGTTTCCTGGATCCGAGTAGATTCAAGTTCTTTCAGACCAGCATGGATGGAACGGCGGGAGACTCCTGTGCACTCGGCAACAGCAGAAATTCCTCCGTGCCCAAGAACTTTTGCCTCGGCGGCGGCAAACAAGCGTCGAAGTCGTTCATCAAGAGCCCATTTGATCAAATTGTATCTCTGGGCAATGCGAGAAGTATCCATGCTCAGAGTATAACATATTCACAAATAATGTTACAGTAATTATTTTACAATCTCTAAGTAAAATTCATCCCTGGATATTGCTTCTTCAATTCTGCATCAGCCGGGGAATTGTAGTGCTCCTCCAGGAAGGTATCGCCCCTGCGTTATCTCTGCTCTTTGTTCAGCGCGTCATACCGCTGTTCAAATTTTGGATAGTACCTTGAGAAATTAGATTTTTTCTCAGAATCCAGGTATGTTACAGAGAAAGGCCCAATAAAACAAGCGTTGGGCCTTTGTGATATTATTCCACTGTCATTACTCCATCTTTAGACCCATCAGAATTAAATACATCATATTTACCCTCGCCTACCTTAATCCACCTTGTGCATTTTTCAGAGCCATTGCGAATGGTTTTCCATTTGGAGCACTGTTCTCCATTAACGATTCTCCATGTTCCAGTATCATTCACCTGAGAACCATTGACTTCCTGCCTGCCATCCGGATAGAAATTCAGAGTAAAAACATTTCCATTGGAATTAACGAAACTCCCCACAAAAGGCTTTGAAAAAAGCCCACGAAGTTCCTGGTCGGTTTGAGGTTTCATCCCGGAATCAAGAAGTTTCTGCTCGGCGGTAACACAACCTGTAAGGCAAATTACAACGAATACCAACATCAGTCCAAACCATAGGTTTCTCAACTCACTATTAATCTTCATGGCTTCTCCTTTTTGAGCCTGCTTGCTCTATATCCAATAGTCGTACTACTTATGTGCTGAATGAAACTGTTTGCAGCAGTGGTGGCACATCTGATGAGCGACGATTATAATTCCCGACCGACGACAATTAAAAATCCCGAAATGAAAAAATTTCAAGAGCTGGTAGTACAACCATTCAAAATTCAGTTCGAAAGGAGCGATATGAATGGTTACAGACCAGCAAGTAAGGAGGTTGTTCAAGTTGGTACAGACAACAAAACATTTCGGGACAGCATCCGCCAAAGCGGGAATGGATGAGAAGACAGCAAGGAAATATATCAAATTGGGAAGGCTTCCGAGTGAGATCAAGCGGGAACACGATTGGAGGACACGGGAAGATCCATTCGCAGATGTATGGCCGGAGGTTTGTTCAAAGTTGGAAATGGCTCCGGAATTGGAAGCAAAAACCCTTTTTGAGGATCTGCAGCGGAGATATTCCGGCAGGTTCAGTGATGGTCAACTCCGGACATTGCAGCGAAAAATCAAAGTCTGGCGAGCATCATGCGGCCCGCCCCAAGAGGTATTTTTTTCCCAGAGCCACGAACCCGGCAAACTGGGACAGTCTGATTTCACCCACATGGAGGATCTCGGCATCACAATCGGTGGTCTGCGCTTCGATCATCTCCTTTATCATTTTGTTCTGACCTATTCCAATTGGGAAACAGGGAGTATCTGTTTTTCCGAGAGTTTTGAGAGTCTGAGTGAAGGGATACAAAATGCGCTGTGGACGCTAGGCGCCGTTCCCTGGATGCATCGTACCGACTGTTTGACGACGGCAGTTCAGAAAGCGGATCATCCGGAGGAATTTACCCGCCGCTATCAGGACCTGCTCGACCATTATGGGTTGATGGGTTGCAAGACGGAGAGGGGTCAAATCTTTGCTTGACCCTTTTCGATCATTCGCCTTATCACTTCAATTCGGTTTTGCATATTTTTATTTTTTTGTAGCTGCTCTTCGGTTCTGGTAACAATACTGCTCACCGAACTGTATTT
>JBJKQT010000217.1:0-4890 GCA_046705065.1 Desulfocapsaceae bacterium | reverse complement strand
AGACACTCGACTTTATCGGGGTGCCCAATCAGTTCGACGATCTGATTAAAGAGCAATCCTTCCCGCAGCTTGATGAGATTGTCGATGAGCGCGGTATTTTCGCAAGCCATGGGCTGGTTGCTCATTTGCTCTTCCTGACATCCGGTTTCAAGCGGTAGATATTCAGTCATATACACCTGGTTGTTCATCGAGATATTCTGATCGGCGAATTCCATGTTCTTTCTCCTTCTTCTGTGTGAAGTTTACAGGCTGCCTTTGAAAGCTTCCTGTCATCTATCCGGTTCTGGATTCCATTGTAGACCAGGAGGTAGGACAAATACTGTCCTACCTGATTTCAGGGATTCATTTTTTTTCAAAATTTAACTTTTTTCATTTTACGGTCCATGGTAGGACAGACGATGACCTGCCAAAAAGGGAGAAGGAGACAAGAATGGCAAAATACAAACCGCAGCATGCGAGACTTCTGTTTATAGACCGGGAAATCAGCAGCGGCAGATATCCAAACTGCAGGAAGCTTGCCGGTGATTACGAGGTCAGCGGTAAAACGATTCAGCGTGACCTTGACTATATGCGCTATCAGCTCGACGCCCCGATCGAGTATTCCGCCGAGCACCGAGGTTTTTATTATACGGAGCCCAACTACAAGCTTCCTGCAATCTCAATTAAAGAAAGCGATCTCTTCGCCATTTATCTTGCGGAAAAACTCCTGGGCCAATACGAGGGAACGCCCATTTACAGCAGTCTCTGTTCCGTCTTTCACAAAATCGAGGATTCCCTGCCCGATAAAATTGCTTTGGATTCAGGCGACGACCACGCCCGGTTTACCGTGTTCCCGCCATCCAATACGATTCTCAAACCGGGAATCTGGGAAACGGTCACCAAGGCAGTCCGCCTTTTACGAAAGATCGAAGTTCACTACCAGACACCGGGAACTGAAGGCACTGTGCGCGTTCTCGAACCCTACCACGGCGTCCGCTTCGAGGGAGATTGGTATGTCGTAGGCTACTGCCATCTGCGAAAAGCGATACGGACCTTCAGCCTGGCACGAATTCTAAGCGTGAAAATGTTGCAGGATACATTCAAAATTCCTTCTGACTTTGATTTTCACAGACTCGTGGGCTCCCATTTCGGCGTTCACTGGTCCAACCGGGAGTTTGACGTGAAGATCCGTTTCGACAGGTCGGTTGCAGGCTTCATCAAGGAGAGGAAATGGCACCCAACCCAGGAAATTGTCGATAATCCTGATGGGTCGGTTGTTCTGTCCCTGACAGTGAATCATCTGCTGGAGCTGAAACGATGGATTCTCTCCTGGGGAAGCATGGCGAAGGTCTTGGAGCCTGGGCCTTTTGTGGCCGAGATAAAAAAGACCATCTCGGAGATGAATGCTTTATATTGATATCATGGGGTTCAGCCATCGTGCCCAGGTAGCTCCCGTCCGATAACTGGGATACATGCCTCCCTGATCACTCCGGACTCTCATTCAGGGAGGCACCTGCCGCCATGGATGAGAGTTCCGCAACCAGGGCCTTGACCGCCGCATCGGCGATCTGCCTGCCATGGGCTTCGGTGGCCAGCCAGGGGGCCGAGAGCATACGGCCGTCCGGAAAGGTCGCTCTGAACTCTTCGGCGGTAAGAGGCCAGCTGTAATCGGGGCGCTCGACTGGCGCAGGCGTTGTGGGCTTGTTTTGAAAAGCCTGAGGCCTGTTGAACATGGTTACGGCAACCTCGCTTGCGGTCGCATGTCTTCCGTCGTTATCCTGATAGAGCTCGGTGCAGAGTTGGCTCACTCCCGGAAGGGTAAACCATGAGATCAAACGGAAGATGCCGGGCGTGCTCTTTTCCTTGAGTTGTTCCAGCGCCGCATGAATTGGTGCAATGTTTCCGCCATGCCCGTTGATGAGCAGGATTTTTCTGAACCCATGTGTCGTCAGCGACAGGATCACATCGCAAACAACGGCGACAAAGGTCTCCAGCGCAAGAGATACGGTACCGCAAAAGGCCATGTGATGGGGACTCACACCATAGCAAAGTGTCGGCGCGACAAGGATATCCAGCGCCTCGCCGGCCTGCCGCGCGATGTGTTCAGCCGCGATGAAATCCGTGCCGATCAACCCATAGGGACTGTGCTGTTCCACTGAACCGACCGGTACAAGAATGAGGTCTTTTTCTTTCAGATAGTGCTCAACTTCCGGATAACTCAAATTCTCAAGCAGCATGGATTTTGCCTTTAAAGTTTTTCTATCGCGTGCCCATCCGGGATCGCTTTTTTGCCCCTTTTAAGAGAACATTTATTACTATAGATCAGGCCTCCCCTGAAATCCATGGCAGTATCCTGAGCCGAACTGATTGATTATTCTGAAACGACCTGCCATTGGCCGTCAAAAAGGTTAGGAATATGTCCAGGTCTGAGCTGTTGCAAAGCCGACAAGACTTGGAGAAACCGTTTAAACGCAGTATATATGAGCAGATTGGCTGAAACGGATCGAACTAACTCGTTCCCGTCCGAAAACCGGTATTTGTCCCGATATCTTCGTTCTGCGCAAATTTTTATCCTCGGAATATCAATTATATGCCTGCGGTAAAAATTTGCGCACGCCTGGATCTCGAACCAAATCCCTAGTTTTCGGACGGAAACTAACTCCGACAAAAACCCGAAAACATCATCATGATTGAATTAAACCGCGATACCATTAAGAATCGTATAGCCGACAGCAAGACAATCTTTCAGCGCGGTCTGAGACTGTATGAGCTCGGCGCCTTCTGCTGCATCGACGCCCAACCGGACAGAGGCTCCTTTATCTACGAGGTGGACGGCAATTATGGCGATTATACGACAACGGTTAATGTCCTAAACGGGACCGACTCCTCCTGCGACTGCCCTTACCCCGGTCCCGGCTGCAAACACATCGTCGCGGTCATGCTCGATGCCGTTGACAGGATGAACCAGTGGGAAAAGAGCGGAGCAGGCATCTCGAAACCGTCCTCTCCATCCGGGAATGAAGATTTCCTCACTGCGGACGAGATCAAGACTCAGGCGCTTGAGGATCGCAGGCAAAGGGCAAAAAGCGAAAAATTCATTGTAAAACCGGGCGATATGCTCAAGGGTGAACACCTTGTCGAGAGAAATGACGGCCGCCAATACGTCGTGACCCTGCACGATCCCGAAAACGGGCAGGGGCACTGCAGTTGTCCGGATTTTCAGACCAATCGACTCGGGACCTGCAAACACATCATCCACCTGACCGATCATCTGCACAGGAAAAAGGGGTTTTCCCAAAAAGTCCGGCGGGAACGTTTTCCGTTTATCGATATTTTCTGGGATTCGGCAAGCGGCCTCCCTCGCTGCTTCTGGGAAGACCCGGCAAAGGAGGAGGGAGCGCTTCAGTCGAGCATCCGCCGCCACTTCGGAGACGACGGCCTTTTTACCGGCCCTGATCTCGGGGGCTTTATCGACTTCATGACCGAGCAGGCGGGAAACAAACGGGTCCGAATCAGGGAATCCGTTCTTTGCCGGGTGAATGATCACTTTACCCGGCGGGAACTTGCCGGTTTCGCCGATGAGCCGGTTGCTCTCCCCGCCGGGATCAAGGCCGAACTCTATCCGTACCAGATGGAAGGGGTCAAATTCGCTTTGCACAAGAAGGCGGCGCTGATCGGCGACGAGATGGGCCTGGGCAAGACTCTCCAGGCCATTGTCGTCGCCCTCCTGAAGAAAGAGGCCTTCGCTTTCCGCAAGGTCCTCATCGTGACCCTGTCCTCGTTGAAGGAGCAGTGGCAGAGGGAGATCCGCCGTTTTACGGAGGAGAGGGCCGTCATCGTTTCCGGACCGTTCAAACTCAGGAAACGCCTCTACCTGGAGGATGACAGCCTGTTCAAGATCACCAATTACGAGGCGGTTCTCCGCGACGGGAGCAGCATCGCCGCCTTCAAACCCGATCTGATCATCCTTGACGAGGCACAGCGGATAAAAAATTTCCAGACCAAAACGGCAGCTGCGGTCAAGGCCCTGCCCCGTCGTCACGCCCTGGTCCTGACCGGCACTCCTTTGGAAAATAAGCTGGAGGACGTCTACTCAATCATCCAGTTTCTCGAGCCGGCTATGCTCTCGCCTCTGTGGCAATTCGCCGCCGACCATTTCATGCTGAGCCGCACGAAAAAAGGCAAGATCATGGGCTATCACAATCTGGACAGGCTTCATGAGCGGCTCAAGACGATCGCCCTGCGCAGGCGCAAACAGGAGGTGCTCACGGAGCTGCCGGCCGAAGTTGTCAACAATTACTTCATCGATCTGGACGTTCGGCAGGCCAGAATCCATACCGGCTATGTCCAGTCGCTGCTCCCGCTTCTCAACAAGAAGTTTCTGACGCCCATGGACATCAAGCAGATTCAGATTCTGCTCCTGAAGATGCGCCAGGTCTGCGATTCCACCTATCTGATCGACAGGAAGACCCATATTTCCCCTAAACTCAAGGAGCTGCAGGGGATATTGGAGGAACTCGTGGTACAAAACGGCCATAAAGCGGTCATCTTTTCCGAATGGACCACCATGAACTTCCTGATCGGCAAGCATCTCTCCGAAGCAGGAATCCCCTTTGTCGAACTTTCCGGCAAGATACCGGTCAAAAAACGCCAGGCCCTGATCGACGAGTTCACCACCAACCCGGACTGTAAGGTCTTTCTGTCCACCGACGCCGGCGGCACGGGACTGAATCTCCAGGCCGCGGATTGCGTCATCAATTTCGAACTCCCCTGGAACCCGGCAAAACTTAACCAACGGATCGGCCGGGTCAACCGCATCGGCCAGAAAAGCAAGTGTATCAACGTGGTCAACCTGATTGCCAAATTGAGCATCGAAGAGAAGATCCTGACCGGCATTCAGCTCAAGACCGA
>JBJKQT010000216.1:0-5483 GCA_046705065.1 Desulfocapsaceae bacterium | reverse complement strand
TACTGGGATTGTCGACAGTAGTGTTTACTGTTACTTTCACGGCTCTGAGCATGGCCAGACACTATCTTTTAAGTGGGAGGAGGTAAAAAGGGGTTATGGAACATCCGATACTTTTTATATCTGTTATCTTAGATAAGCTGGGGCTTCCGATACCGCATGGTTTTGTCGGGAACGGCATTTTGGAGAAGTTGTGTGAGCCATATATGACCTATACCTGGCTGGTAATGATATTTCTTATCGTCGTGTCTAAGCTGACCCTGGGAAACCTTGAAATGATTCCAGGAAGCGGGCAGAATTTCTGGGAAATCGTTGTCGGTGGAATGGATGATTTTTTTGTCGAGAACATGGGCCGGGAGATGGCTGATGCCCTCTACCCGATGCTGGCAACCTTCGCATTGTATATTGCGATTGGCAATCTGATCGGACTTATTCCCGGATTCATGTCGCCGACGGCAAGTCTGAATACGACATTGGGCCTGACCATTATCGTTTGGATTACCCACCATATCATCGGTTTTAAGAATCACGGCTTCAAGTACTACAAACACTTCTTGGGGCCCCTGTGGTGGCTCATTCCCTTAATGTTGCCCATTGAGTTGATTAGTAATTTGGCTCGCCTCGTCTCACTCTCTGTCCGTCTTTTCGGAAATATTATGGCTAAAGAGACGCTTCTTGTAATTCTTTTTATGTTGGCGGGAGCGTATTTTGCACCTCTACCTATCATGATTCTCGGGGTATTGGTTTCTTTAGTCCAGGCCATGGTTTTTGTTCTGCTTGCAGTCGTCTATTGCGCACAAGCCCAGGAGCATGCGCATTAATGAAATAAGTTTGTTCCATATTCTTAAAAGATATTTAACTATAAATTTTTATTACGTAATTTTTCAGGAAGAAGGCCAAAAACATAAAAATTTAGAAGGAGAAAAAGAAATGACAGGTAATTTAGCAATTGCTATGGTTTGTTTGGGCGCTGCTCTTTCAATCGGTCTTGCCGGTCTCGGAGCAGGTATCGGTATCGGTAATGTTGGTCAGGGTGCTTGCGTGGGTCTTGCCCGTAACCCTGAGATTCAACCGAAATTGATGGTTTTCATGATCCTCGGTATGGCTCTTGCCGAATCTTGTGCTATTTACGGTCTGGTAATTTCCCTGATTCTGCTCTATGCTAACCCACTAAAAGCTGCTTTGGGAATGTAAATTTTTCTATCTCAGAGAGAGAAAAAAGGCTGCAGAAATATTCTGCAGCCTTTTTTTTTGCTTGTTTGCAGAAGAAAAAGAAATTGGGATTTATTGTTTGTATAAAAAAAGCGCTTATCTTGCCTGGATTTGATACAGGATCCTCAAATCGCGCGCAAAATGAGGGAATCACGCGTTTGATTGTATTCAAAGGGATAGAAAGAACATCTTTTTCGGACCGACTTTTCATCGTAATATAAAAATATGGAAAACAAGGAAGATATCATAATCCATCCTCGTCGGTCATCGAAAGAAGAGCCGATTCCGCCTTCCGGGCTTTTTTTGGTGAATCCAAGGGAGGCCCGTTATGGTCTCCTGGTTGCGGAGTCCCGTGGTTCAGAAAGAAGAAAATTTTACAACACGAATCTCAGTGTTCATAAGTCCCAAGGGTACTTCGTTGCCGGTCCGGCGATTGGAGCTCCATTTGCTGCCATGACCATGGAAAAGCTCATAGCACTCGGGGCAAGATCGATTTATCTTTTTGGTTGGTGTGGATCGATGACGGAGTCACTTGCAATCGGAGACCTGCTTATTCCGACATCAGCTGTAAGCGGAGAAGGGACGTCTGCTTATTATGTCTCAAAAGGGCAGGCTTCACCTTCGTTACGCTTGATTCAATCTATGCGGAATCACCTTAAGTCCCATAATCTGCCTTGGAGTGAAGGTTGCGTTTGGTCCACTGACGCGCCATATAGGGAAAAGAGGACTTATTTACAGACCCTTAAAGTGCAAAGTAATGTTTGTGCCGTGGATATGGAACATTCCGCTTTATGTAGCGTCGCCTCTTTTCGAAATATCGAATTCGCTGCATTGCTTCTTGTATCTGATGAGGTCTGGGGAAAAAGTTGGAATCCAGGTTTTTCAAAACAGGAATTCAAGACTCGAAGCAGAATGATTATCGATATGTTACTAACCAAACTTCCTTTGAATTTTGCCAATGAAGAAAATTCATGTGACTAGCCTTGGCTGTCCAAAAAATCTTGTCGATTCCGAGGTAATGCTCGGTGTTTTAGAAAAAGATGGCTGGTGTATTGAACAAAATCCTGAGGAAAGTGATGTCCTGCTGATAAACACATGCGGTTTCATACAACCTGCTGTCGAAGAAGCGATTGACGAGATTCTGGCTCAGATAGAGATAAAGGTCCAATTTCCGCAAAAAATCGTTGTCGTCACTGGTTGTCTGGTTCAGCGATATCAGCATAAGCTTAAAAATGAGTTTCCTGAAGTGGACCTCTTTGTCGGTACTGAAAGTGCAGCCGACATCGCAAAGTTGCTTGACGGCCTCATAAAAGGTCGATTTTCTGGTTCGGTTCAACTCAATGACCGTTTCCTGATGGATGCAACCGTACCTCGAAAACGTGCAACACCGATTTTCCGGGCATGGCTAAAAATTACTGAAGGATGCAGTAATTGTTGTTCGTACTGTATGATTCCTTCTATCCGGGGAGGGCTTAGGAGCAGAGAGATCGACGATCTTGTCCTTGAAAGTATTCGTCTCGAAGACGAAGGGGTGAAAGAAATAACCCTTATAGCGCAGGACTTGACAGCTTTCGGAAACGAGAGAGGTCACCAGGACAGCCTGTCGAAGCTGGTTGAGAAATTGGTTGTGCAGACATCCATTCCGTGGATTCGATTGATGTACCTCTATCCCACAGGTATAACGGAACGGCTCCTCGATGTAATGGCAACCCATTCGCGTATTGTACCTTATCTTGATATTCCGTTCCAGCATGTAAGCGACCATATCCTGAAAAGAATGAATCGCCGCTATGGCCGGGCGGATCTCTACAGACTGGTGGAAAAAATTCGATCCATTCTTCCCGATATCGCTTTTCGTACAACATACCTGTTGGGGTTCCCCGGTGAAACAGAAAAGGATGTTAATCTGCTAGAAGAATTTATAGCGGATACTCAGATGGATCATGTCGGTGTTTTTGCTTATGCCAATGAAGAAGGGGCAGCATCGGAGTCTTTTCCCGGCCAATGTTCAGATGAAGAGAAGCGGAGAAGAGTTGAGCATATCATGACGGTTCAAGCTGATATTTCGCGGAAGAAATTACAGAAATATGTCGGACGTAGGGAACCGGTACTGGTGGAGGGATTGAGCAGGGAAACCGACCTGCTTCTCGAAGGAAGAACGAGATATCAAGCCCCCGAGATAGACGGGTGCGTTCTTATAAATGAAGGAGAGGCAAAGCCCGGAGATGTCGTGATGGTTCGAATTGATGAGAGTCTGGTGTATGATCTCGTGGGAGGTATCGAGAACTGAAAAAAGCTGAACGCGCTGGGAAAAAGAGACGCTTTTGGGCGTTAGAGCATTGATGATGCACTCCAACGCCCGAGAATGTCAGAGGTTATTTTTTTCTATTGCCGTTGACTTGTTCTCGAAGATCTTTCCCGACTTTGAAAAACGGCAATTTTTTCGGTTTGACTTTAATTTTTTTGCCGGTTTTGGGGTTGCGGCCTTCATAAGAGTCGTATTGCTTGATGACGAAACTGCCGAATCCCCGGATTTCTATGCTTTCGCCTTTCGCAAGTGCTTCCGTCATGGTTTCGATGACAGTATTTGTGATGGCTGCAGCTTCACGATGAGGAATGCTAATGTCTTGCGCCAGGGCTTCAATAAGTTCTGATTTGTTCATACTTTACTCCTATGTCCGGAAGATTGGTTGCCCCCCCGTGGGTGCTTTTGTTCTTTTTAGCGGGTGTGAGTCAGTTGACCAACAGAATAAATAAAGTGATTTTCAACCGTTACGATCAAGCCAGCGTGTAAAATATCTTTTAAAATCAATGTATTGCAAAAAAAATAGCCGGCTCTGGTTTCATCCGGCACTTATAACTGTCTAGATTTAATCAGCTATTTTATCGTTTGTAAAGAAATTTCTATAAAAAAATTTTTTTAATATCATCGGCTGAGAGAATTCTAAACTTCCCGACCGGTAAATCTTTTACCAAGAGACGTCCATAGGCAATTCGTTTGAGTTGCAAAACCGGTTTACCAACAGCTGAGAACATCTTTTTAACCTGTCTTTTTCTACCTTCATGGATAGTTATCCTGATAAGCGCCGTGCCTGCCATTCTTTTGACAATGGTTACTTTAGCCGGAGAGGTTTTTTTCTCATCTATTATAATCCCTTGCTCCAAAAGGCGGAGATCCTGGGAAGTCGGACATCCGCGGACGACGGCCTCATACGTTTTTTTTACTTCGAAGCGAGGATGCTGAATAGCTTCAGCGAGATCACCGTCGTTTGTTAGGATAAGCGCACCTTCCGTATCAAGGTCGAGCCGTCCCACTGGAAAAAGCCTGGACTGGATACCATGCAGCAATGAAGTGACAATAGGGCGTCCCTGAGGATCGGAAAGTGTTGTCACATATCCCCGGGGTTTATTGAGAAGCACGGTGACAGGTTCCTCTTGTGACGTAACAGGAGCGCCGTCAAGGCGGATCTCTTGAGTTTCTGGCCGTACCTTGAGACCCATGACGGTAACGGTTTCACCATCAACAGTCACCCGTCCTTGGCGAATCATCTCTTCTGCTTTCCGCCGGGAAGCAATGCCGCATTGAGCGAGATATTTTTGCAGGCGCAACGGTTATCTCCAACGGGCTGGAATGATACCGGGGAAAAGAGAATCCACCTTTGATTTGGTGGCTGGGTCCACTTCAAGCACATCTGTATACCAAGGTTTCATGCGACAATCAAAAACAACAGGAGATATGAGGCCGACATGAAATCTGGAAATGGCGGAGCTTCGGGCGTGGATATCGGCTGCGGGCTCAAATCTGGTGAAAAAGGTCCAAAGAAATTCTTGCAGGGAACTGGTCGCCTCTTTTACGTTGTCAACCAGAATCACAACAGGCCAGTTCTTTAGGGATTCAGCAGCAGCGATTTGTTCCGCGAGGTCAGGGCTTTCACGGTAGCTCGTTCCCTGGAAGACAAGAGTTCCCGGAAGAAAGACCTTTGGATTGCTGCACATATGAGGAGGTTTGCCGGTAAAGTGAAGAGGAAGATCTCTTTGCTTCTCTTTTCCCAGTCCAAGAAGCATGGCCTTGGAGCCTTTGTTGACGGAGGGACCTGTATAATCAAGGGTATCCTGGGAAACGTTGGCAAAGACGAAAAGATCCTTCTCCCAATGAACACGTTCTAAAATATGCGGCCAGAGAATACCGAAATCGGTGATATCTATGTCACCATCGGTGGCAATCAGGAATTTGGTAAGCGAGAGCTGTCCTTCTCCCAAAATTCTGAGACCGC
>JBJKQT010000215.1:0-2540 GCA_046705065.1 Desulfocapsaceae bacterium | reverse complement strand
AATTGCGGTGCCGTTCCGGAAAACATTATTGAAAGCGAACTGTTCGGGCACGAAGCCGGTGCGTTTACCGATGCAAAAAAGACACGAATCGGCAAATTTGAGCATGCCAACGGAGGGACCTTGCTTCTCGATGAAATAGAGTCCATGCCGCTTAGAACCCAAGTTCATCTCTTACGAGTTCTTCAGGAAAGAAGCATTGAGAGGCTGGGATCGAACAAGCTGATCCCATTGGATGTACGGGTTGTTGCCGCTTCGAAAATCGATCTTCTTCAGGCTGCGGAATCCGGATCTTTCCGGGAAGATCTTTATTATCGTTTAAATGTTGTATGTTTGAAGATTCCTCCTCTGAGAGCGCGCCTGGAGGACATACCGCTACTGTTTCACCATTTTCTCCTCGTTGCAGGCCACAGATATCAACAGGAGGCTCCGCTTCCGCAACCTTCTCAGATGAATGCATTGATGTCCTACGCATGGCCGGGAAACGTTCGCGAACTACGTAATCTCGCAGAGAGGTATGTACTTCTCGGCAATCAATACGGATGGTCGCTGGATCTCCTTTTGTCAGGTGATGAAAAGGGCATAAAAAACAGTCTTTCCGCCCAGGTGGACTGCTTTGAAAGGGGTCTTATCGAGCAGGCTCTTTTGGCCAGCAACGGAAGCATCAAAGATGTCATGGATGCCTTGGAAATTCCTCGAAAGACACTTTATGACAAAATGCGAAAGTACGGTCTGGATAAAAGTGATTATAAATAATATTGTTAAATAGCGGGCATTTTTACGAAACGCTGTCAAACAGTAAAATTTATAATCGATGGAGAAAACATATGGATTCAATTCCTGATATTAAAACAATACTTTACGCTACACCACTTGGTGAAATTGAACACACCCGTCCGGTTTTTCGCTATGCCATCAGCCTTGCTCGTCACTACGATGCGGAAATACTCATCGTCCATGTCGTCGAGCCGCTCAGTAAAACGGCAAAAGACGTCATAAAAACCTATCTTTCCGAAGAGGCTGTCGAAAAAATACAACAGGACGATATGCGTCAGGTTTTAGGAGAATTAAAAGGCAGATTGAAAAAGTTTTGTGAAGAAGAATTGGCGTCGAGCAAAACGGATGACAGTAAAGTCCGCGAGTTGTTGATTGTCGCTGGAGATCCCAGCGAGGAAATCCTCAATTCCGCCAAAAAACACAATGCAGATGCCATCGTCATCGGAAAATCCACCGGAGCGATTTTCGGCGCCACCGTCATGGGTTCCGTTGCCAGACGTGTGACCCGTTTATCCGACGTGCCTGTATTTGTCGTACCGAACACATAACCGCCGGCATTGTTTCGTAGAACCTGCAGTTAGATAATGAAAAATAAACAGATAGTACTTGCCTCTCCGAGAGGATTTTGTGCCGGCGTCGTCCGGGCGATCGAAACGGTGAAACTCACCTTGAGAAAGCATGGCGCGCCGGTGTATGTCCTGCATGAGATTGTTCACAACAAGCATGTCATCCGGGAACTTGAAGAGATGGGCACGATCTTTGTCGAGGGGTTGTCCGATATACCGAGCGGTGAGATCTGTATTTTCAGCGCCCACGGTGTCTCGGCAATGGTTGAAGAAAGGGCTCGAAAGCTTGGATTGAAAACCATTGATGCAACCTGTCCCCTGGTGAGCAGCGTTCACAGGATGGTCGAGAAATATCACAGTCTCGACTATGACGTGGTGATTATCGGCCATCATCGTCATCCCGAAGTCGAAGGCACCGCGGGACGCGTAAATGGTAAAGTTCATATTGTTGCAACACCCGAAGAGGCCGTAGGACTGAAAGTTGAAGCTGCTGAACGCGTTGCCTGTGTGACGCAGACTACTCTTTGTCTCGAAGACATCGCGGAAATAAGGGAAATCCTGTTGGCGAGGTTCCCTGACATTAAAGGATCAGTCTCCAGCATCTGCTACGCGACCCAAAACCGTCAAAACGCCGTCAAGGAACTGGCAAATGTCGCTGATGTACTGCTCGTCGTCGGATCCAAAAACAGCTCAAATTCAAACCGGCTCCGAGAGGTGGGGATAAAAGCCGGCATGGTCGGCTATCTCATTGATGATAAAGATGATATTGATCCGGCCTGGCTTGAGGATGTGGGGAGAATCGGACTAACCGCCGGCGCGTCGGCACCGGAACGGCTGGTTAAGGGGGTTGTCGAATGGATGCAGAGCCGCTGGGACATCAGTTTCAAGGAAATGCAGGGTGAGGAAAAGAAGGTTTACTTCAAGCCCGCAGAACTCGACGATTAACAACTTGGTTTTCATACGAAAACGACTAGTTTGATGCAGCAAAAAAAGGTTATCTCCAGCTCTTGTTCCGGAGATAACCTTTTGGAAGGTTACGCTGCCTCTTGATAAATACGGGCTAATGCGACCCGGTCTGTCTTATGATAAGGATTGGCGAAGGCGTTGCATTGCCTTTGTTACATTCTCATGTGAGTTGAAGGCGGAAATTCGTATATACCCCTTGCCGCATCTGCCAAAGCCCGCACCGGGGGTGCAGAC
>JBJKQT010000214.1:0-15732 GCA_046705065.1 Desulfocapsaceae bacterium | reverse complement strand
AAAATGACCTTATCCTCCGATCCATGCACCTGGCAAATCTTTCCTTGATAATCTCCTTTTCCTTCCCACCTGAATATCGCCCTGCACATGGCTTTGATAAAATCGGGATCCGCCTGCTCGAACATGGAAAGGGCGACATGCATACCGCTGAGATTTGCCTTGCCGATGAATGTCTGAATCAGCTTAAGCGGGGTCAGTTCAGCCAAAGCGCTCAGTTTCTCCAAGGCCGGGTTTACGTAGGAAGGGTTGGTGGCGCTTCCGATGAGCAAAACCTTTTCAATGCCGATATTCTTTGCAATTTCCAAGGCGACCATGCCCCCCAAGGAGGCCCCGCCGATGATGCATTCCTTGTCTATCTTCTGCTCTTCGATTACGGCGCGGGCCACATCTTCGATGGTCTTTTGCCCGGTAAATTTCGGCCACTCCACGAAGACCACGTCCGCAAGCCTTGCATAATCTCTTTCCGGGTACATCCTGGAGTCGGCGCCCATTCCTGGAAGAATGACCGTTTTCATAGCGTCCCTATACCGTTCGACGCGCAAAGAGTGCCCAAATCCCGGCTGCAGTGAGCAGGGAGCCGCCGGTAAGATGGAGGCATCGACCGGCAAGAGGAGAGGTCAATGCTTTGCGGGCAGAGGAAGCGAACACCGAATACATAGCAGTATTGACCGCAGCCAGGATAACGAAGCTTATGGCGAGCACCCACAATTGTCCGGCCACATGGCCGTTGGCAGTGACGAACTGAGGCAGAAAAGCTACGAAAAACAGGATGCTTTTCGGGTTGAGCGCTGTGACGATATAGGTGTCGGCAAACAATCTTCTGCGCGAGCTTGTCTTCAAAAGTTCCAGAACCTCCGAAGACCGCCCTCCGGAGCGCAACAACCCAACGCCCAAATAGATCAGATAGAGTCCGCCAATCAGTTTGACGGCCATAAACCAGAAACTCGACGCAGCAAGAAGTGCCCCCAAGCCGAGCAAAGACAAGGCCAGTGCGGTGGAGTCGCCCAATGCGACGGCAGCCACCAGCGGCAGATTTGCCCGTCTGCCATGACTGAGGGAGTAGCTGATAACCGTCAGGACAGTTGGTCCGGGAATGACGAGCAGAATCGCGGAAGCGGCAAGATAGGCGCTGTAGGTATGCAAGCTTATGATATCAGCCATTTTCAAATTTCCTTTTGAAACATTCGTTTCTTCGGCAAGTGGGGACTTTTTCAGGGTCCGCTTTCAGAACGATGGCAGTCGAGTCAAAGGTCTGGCCTTTCTTCCGTTGGCAGCATTTGGGAGAATACACCAACGAACAAATCCAATGAAAGTTCTCATTTTGCCAGGGGCTCAGTTAACTATTCAGTTTTCGATCTTCTTCTGGTGTTTTGCCACTTCGACGAGGGTTTCCAGGCGAACAAGTCGCTTATCGACCTCGATGACGTGGGATTGCAGACGATCGATATTGCCGTTAAGCCGCTTGACCTCATCGGTAAGCTTCAGCATATCGATCAAAAGTTCTTTCCAACCGGCCATCAGGCGCCCTCCAGACCTAATTTTTTCAATGCGGCATCCAGGCGTTTTCTGGTTTTCCGCGTGTCGGTCAGTGCCTGTTTCACCCTCTGCCCGATGAGATCCAGCAATTCTGATTCTTCAACTTCCCCTGCAACATCAGGGTCATACGCGTCTATAGCGTTTCTGACCATGGCAGCGGCCGATGTATTCCGCCTCTTCGCCAAAAGCTCCAACTTCTTGACTTGGGTGGGAGAAATTAAAAATTGTTTTCGTACCAACTTCTGAGCAGCCTGCATTGCGTGTCTCCTTTTTTCTTCCATTATACACATACACACCAATATACACAACTACACGCTCGTTTTTGGATGACAATACTCGAGTCCGCATTTCTCATGATCACTGTGTCACTTTGGAAGAAAGTCGAGGGCGGTAGAGACGCCTTTTGCGGGGATGGGCGTGCGGTTCGGCCGGTATTTCATTCATCTGCCAGTTCGGCATCGATCTCATCGATCTTGGCTTGGGCGGTTTCCCAGCGGTCATACCATCGCTCAAGCCGTCTCTTGCAGTCATCGTATTCCCTGCTTATTCTGGACCAGGCTTGCTCGTCCTTATAGAGGTCGGGATCGGCCATTTGCCGCTCATATTCTTCCTTCTGACCTTCAAGCTTTTCGATCTCGTTTTCCGCCTCGGTCAGCTTCTTGTTCCACGGACCGATCCGCCGGCTCCTCTCCTGGCGCCTCTCGGCTTCCTGTTTGCGCTTTTCCTTCCGGTTCTCTTTCGGGGCCTGCTCTTTCGGGGCTTCTGCAACAATGGGTTGATCGCCGTTTTCCTCTTTTGCCGTGCCGTCCTGCTCCATCATCTGCATCTTGCGCAGGTACTCGCCGACATTGCCCTCATACACCGTAATTCTGCCGTTCTTGACCTCCAGCACCTTGTTGACGAAGCTGTCGAGGAAATAGCGGTTATGGGAGACCACGATGATGGTGCCGTCATACTGGGCCATGGCCTCTTGCAAAACCTCCTGGGAGCTCATGTCCAGGTGGTTTGTGGGCTCGTCCAGGACCATACAGTTGGCAGGCGTTGCGATCATCTTGGCCAGAGCCAGCCTGCTCTTTTCTCCACCGGAGAGCACCGCCACTTTCTTATCCACCTCTTCGCCGCGGAACAAAAATGCCCCGAGCAAAGAGCGCGTCTGGGTGACGGTGGCGTCGGCGCCGGTGAGCGCCATGGTCTGCAGCGCCGTCAATTGCGGCGAAAGTTCCTGAGCTTGGTGCTGCCCGAAATAAGAAAGCGTCACATTGGTGCCGAATTTGATATTTCCTCCGTCATAGTCGATAAGGCCGGCAATGATTTTGACGAGCGTCGATTTTCCGGCACCGTTGACTCCCACCACTGCAACCTTGTCTCCCCTGTGCAGAATAAGATCGACATCGGCGAAGACCCGTTTCCCGTCGTAGCTTTTGGCCAAGCCCTCGATCTGAAGAACATCGCGGCCGGAGGGGGGAGCCGGCGGGAAGGTGAAGCGAATCTGCCTCTCGTCTTCTTCGAGTTCCAATATCTCCATCTTCTCCAACTGCCTCACCCTGCTCTGGACCTGTTTGGCCTTGGTGGATTTGGCCCGGAAACGCTCGACAAAGCGCATGGTCTGCCTGATCTTTTGCTGCTGGTTGTCAAACGCCGCCCGTTCGATCTCGCGACGGGTCTCTTTTTCCTGGACGTAAAATGAGTAATTGCCTTTGTAGACCGTAAGCTTGCCGAGGCTTATCTCCCAGGTCGCCGTCGTTGTCCGATCCAGGAAGGTCCGGTCATGGGAAATGATGACCATGGCCCCTTTGTAGGAGCGAAGAAACTCCTCCACCCATGTGAGCGAATCCAGGTCCAAGTGGTTGGTGGGCTCATCCAGCAGCAATAGCGATGGTGAAGCCAGCAACATTTTTGCCAACATCAGCCGCATCACCCAACCTCCGGAAAATGAGGTGACGGGTTTTTCCAGATCTTCCGGTTTGAATCCTAAGCCCTGCAAAACTTTTTCGATTCTGGCCCGGATGGAATAGATATCGCTTCCTTCCAGCTCGTGCTGGATCTCGCCCTGCCGCTGCAAAAGCTGGGTGAACCGGTCCGAACCGGGATCGGCTTCCGATAATTCGTCATGGATGCGCTCCGCCTCCGCCTGCAAAGAAAGGAGTTCGGCAAAAGCGGTCTCGGCCTCTTTGTACAGCGTTCTGTCGCCGACGAGCGCACTGGACTCCTGGGGCAGGTAGGCAACCGTGAAGGTCTTTGCCCGGCTCACCACGCCGTCATCGCTTGCGGTAACGCCTGCCATAATCTTTAACAGGGTGGATTTGCCGGCACCGTTTACCCCTACCAACCCGATACGATTCCCCTCATGGACGCGAACGGAAATGTCTTTGAAAAGGTGCTTTTCACCATAACGAATATCGAGACGGTTAACCGACAACATGGGTCAATGTTCCTCGTTCCATATTTTTCTCTGTTTCTATTACCAGACGATCCGACAAACCGAGCCCGGCAAGCCGTTTCATATTCGAGCGCTTCGGCCCGAGAAAGGCCGACAGATCCCGGGCTGCAATCCGCACCGTAAGTTTTTGCCCAGCCGGAATTTCAGCAAACAAAGCGCGAACCCTGCGCAGCCAATCGCGCGCCGCCACAAGCTCGCCGAAAGCCGGATGGTACGGGCCCGCCACAAGCTCTCGTTCCAGCGAAACGGAAGGCTGCAGACCGATTCGGACAACCGGGATGCCTGCACGGGCCAGGATTTCCTTGGCCCGGCGGGTCAAGGCAATGGCCCGGTTCAACGAGAGCGGTCTATATTTGCCCAAACGATGGATTTCCGCAAGTCCTGAATTGTTGACGACAAGAACCGGATACAGGCGGACGAAGGAGGGAGAAAGGTCAACGACCTTCCGGATGCTGCGGAAAAACGATGGAGCTCCCTCCCCCGGCAATCCAGGCATCAGTTGAATCCCAACCTCGATTTCGGCCTCCTTTAGAAAAGAAACCGCCCGCCTGCAATCGTCGGCGGTATGGCCGCGCACGGCTTTAGTCAGGACAGCGTCGTCCATTGACTGCACGCCAAGCTCTACGGTTTCCACCCCCATCTCTTTTAAAAAACCGCAGATATCGGCATCTACGCAATCTGGCCGTGTGGAAAGACGGATGCCGTGAACATCCCCGCGTTGAAGATACGGCCTGACGGCCTCAAGCATCCGTGCCTGACGGCCCATGGGCAGACAGGTAAACGAACCGCCGTAAAAGGCTACCTGCACCTTTCCCCTGCGTCTTGATCCGGCAAGCCATGAGGTAATGGTCGTATCTATCTCCGTATCGGCCGCCGATGCCGACTGTTGCCCGGTGATGGAATTCTGATTGCAGAAGAGGCACTGATGCGGGCATCCCCGATGGGGGATGAAAATCGGAATGACCAGAGATTTGTCTGAAATGGACATCACAGATACTTTTCAAAAGAGGATCAGGAATCCTCCGGCGAATCCGGCTCTTTTCTTTTGGCCAGCGCATCGGCGGCTGCGCGCTGCTCAGCTTCTTTTTTTGAGCGCGCCTTCCCTTTTCCCAAGACCACACCGTGGAACAGGACGGAGACGGAAAACACCCGCATGTGGGACGGCCCCTCCTCGCTGTCCAGCTGGTAAACAGGAGCCTCGTTGAACTGTTCCTGCAATTCCTCCTGCAGCCTGCTTTTGGCATCGGCCACAAGGAGCTGCTCCTTCTTGCCGGCAACGGCAGGAATAAAAAAACGTTCGATGAGTTCGGATACTGTTTCGTAGCCGCTGTCTTCAAAAACAGCCCCAATTACGGCCTCATAGGCACACGACAGGATCGACGACTTATTCCTGCCGTTGGACGCGTCTTCCCCTTTGCCCAGACACAGAAATCTTCCCAAATCGATGTCCCTTGCCATTGCCGCCAGATGCGTCTCATTGACCAGGGCTGCCCTGAGTTTGGTCAGTTCACCTTCCCGCATTTCGGGATATCTCTTGATCAGGATATGGCCGATGACCAGATCGAGGACCGCATCGCCCAAAAATTCCAGCGTCTCATTGTTCTTACCGATCTGAGACTGTTCAAAAGCATACGATGAATGAATCAGGGCTTTTTGCAACAGACGCAGATCGGTAAAACGATACCCTAAAATTTGTTCAAATTCGCTGAGGTTCTCCTTATTTGTCATAACCAGAGCATTAAGATTTGTTACCATGCTGCACTTTTCCTCTTGTCAAAAGAACTCCATATGGTATATAGAACGGTCTCATGCATACGCATGAATCAGGCGGCGTAGCCAAGTGGCTAAGGCAGTGGTCTGCAAAACCATTATTCATCAGTTCGACTCTGATCGCCGCCTCCAGATATTCGGAAGGGTTACGGAAAATATATCCGTAACCCTTTTTTTGTCGGCAAACAAAACCGCCTGTATAGCACATATACCTTCTTTACGCACGCATAAATAAGTTTGCCGCACATAAAAAACAAGTTCTCACGCGACTGTGGCATCCCGTATTCCGTTTTCTATTCCACCGGAACTCCCCAAATTTCCGTTGCGTACTGCCTGATGGTCCTGTCGGTGGAAAATTTTCCCATCCGCGCCACGTTCAATATGGCCATTCTGGTCCAGGCATCCTGATCGAGAAAGGCGGCATTGACCCGCTCCTGACAGGCGATATACGATTGCAGATCGGCAACGAGCAGATAAGGATCGTGTGGGTCAAGCAACGAATCCACCAGCGGTTGAAAGAGTCCGGCATTGCCGTGGCTGAATGCGCCGTCTCGTATGGCCTCGACCACATGCATGATATCCGGATTCGCCTGACATATTTCCCATGGCGTCTTGCTGATGTTCAACCGCTCGTATTCCGCCTCTTCCGCGGTCAACCCGAAGATGAAAATATTCTCTCGTCCCACCTCTTCTAAGATCTCGATGTTGGCCCCGTCCAACGTGCCGATGGTCAAGGCGCCGTTTAAGGCAAATTTCATATTGCCGGTGCCCGAGGCCTCGGTCCCGGCGGTGGAGATCTGCTCGGAGAGGTCGGCGGCCGGAATCACCATTTCGGCTTGGGACACGTTGTAGTTGGGAAGAAAGACTACCTTCAGCCTCCCGGAGATCCTTGGATCGTTGTTGACGATATCGGCGATGGAGGTGATCAACTTGATGATCAATTTAGCCTTCCAATAGGTCGGTGCCGCTTTGCCCGCGAAGAGAACGGTGCGGGGGGCAAGGTTCTGCTCAGGATGCCGAATCAGCCGATGGTAGAAATGTATCACGTGCAGGGCGTTTAAAAGCTGCCGTTTGTACTCATGGATCCGCTTCACCTGAACATCGAACATGGTATCAGGTTCCACCTCGGTGCCGCAGAGGCCGCGGATGTATTCCACCAGCCGCTTTTTATTGTCCTTTTTTATCTGCTGCCAGGAAGCGCGGAATTGGGGATCATCGACGAACTGCTCTATTTCCCGCAGCCGATCGAGATCCGTCACCCAGCCGTCTCCGATGCGTGATGTGATGAGCCCTGCCAGCCCGCGATTGGCCATCAGCAGCCAGCGCCTGGGCGTGATGCCGTTTGTTTTGGAATTGAACTTTCCGGGATAGTACGCATGAAAATTAGCAAACAGCCTGTCTTTAAGCAATTTGGTATGCAATTCCGCCACACCGTTGACCGAATGGCTGCCGACGATGGCCAGGTGAGCCATGCGGATCTTCTTGATCGGCCCCTCTTCGATGATGGACATATCGCGCAATTTGTTCGTGTCACCCGGATACTGCAAGGCGACCATGTCGAGGAACCGCTGATTGATCTCGTAGATGATCTCCAAATGCCTGGGCAACACTTTCCCCATGAGCTCGACGCTCCATTTTTCCAAGGCCTCCGGCATCAAAGTATGGTTGGTATAGGCAAAGGTGTTCGTGCAGATATGCCAGGCCTTCTCCCAACTCAAGCCCTCGATATCCAGAAGCAGGCGCATCAGCTCGGGAATCGCGATGGACGGGTGCGTATCGTTGAGCTGGACCGCCACCTCATCGCTGAATGCATCAAAGTTCTTGTTATTTTTTCGAAATCTCCTGAAAATATCCTGAAAGGTCGCCGCGACAAAGAAGTATTGCTGCTTTAAGCGGAGCTCCTGGCCGGCCAGATTATGGTCCGGAGGATACAGCACCTTGGAGATGGTTTCTGAACTCACCTTCGATTCCACCGCCCCGATATAATCGCCGCGGCTGAAATATTTAAGATCGAGTTCCCTGGATGCTCTGGCGGTCCAGAGCCGCATATTGATCACATGGTCGTTGTTGAAACCGGGAATAAGCATATCGCAGGGCATGGCGATCACGTCCTTGGTATCGATCCATTTGGCCCGGTAGCATCCGTGTTCATCCTGGCAACCGCTGACCCGGCCGTAAAAATGTACGGGAAAGACGGGCAATCTCCGTTCAAATTCCCATGGAGTCCCGTAACGGAGCCAGTTGTCGGGAGTCTCAACCTGGTAACCGTCGATGAGCTGTTGAAAAAAAAGGCCGTACTCGTACCGAATGCCGTAACCGTAGGCCGGTATCTTTAACGTGGCAATGGAATCCATGAAACAGGCGGCCAGCCGTCCCAGACCACCGTTACCCAGGGCCGCATCCTCTTCATGCTCGCGGATCTCTTCGAGGCTGTATCCGAGGTCGGCAATCGCCTGAACAGCCTCATCATGGATCCCGAGATTAAGCAGACTGTTCTCCAGCGATCTGCCGATCAGGAACTCCAACGAGAGGTAATAAACCCTTTTCTTTTTCTTGGCATAAAACGTTTTCTGGGTCTTGATCCATTTTTCGACCATGATATCCCTGAGTGTGTAGGCAAGCGCCTTGTAAATATCGGAGGCACCCGAACGTTCCGGGTCCCTGCCCTGAAAACTCATGAGATGATGAATGATATTGTCTTTTATCGACTCCGTGCTGGCAGGGAAAAAGACCTTTGGAGCTGTTGCCTCCTTAACGGCCGCTTCCGACGCAGCTTTCTCCTTAACTGTCATGTCACTTCCTCCACTCGCTGGTTTCCATCCGAAAACTGGGAATTTGGTTCGAGATCAAGGCTTGCATACTTTTATTCAGCAGACACACAATTGATATTTCAAGAATTTTTTTCACATACCGAAGATATCGGGACAAACGGCGGTATTCGAACGAAAACTGTCTAATCAAACGGGCCCTTTCTTGTGCACAGAATATCCCCATTGATACTCTGCCACCTTACCCTGTGCTTGTCCAGGTTTTGCCTCGATTTTGTGCGATTGGCCACAAGCGGCGATCCACCCACGAAAGGCTTTCTCCCGCGCCCGCAGCACGGGAATGGTGGGCTCATATGAGGTATATACCAGAGCTTTTCACAGATTTATCTTGTCACAAGGTAGCACAAAAATCGAGATCACCATTGCACATCCCCACAGTTCGGCATATTGTTAGAGTGAAGAACAGCCCTCAATAAAACCCGGGAGTTAAAAACTCCAACTTGTTCAAAATTACATTCTCCGAAAATAACCGGATTTCCGCTGCCGGCAAAATATGGGCAAAAGTGGAGGTGCAATCTCGGAGGATGGACGGAGATATTCGATCTTGGGTCTGTTTGGGGAAAGCGGCTCGGCTTTTCGGGGGCGAAGCGGATGCCGGCAGGCGAATGACGATTATCCTCGGTCATTCGTCCCAATGGCTTATAGATTAAAAATTATTTTTTTCAAAAGAGGCCTTATGCCTGATCAAGGGATCAAAAAACAAACTCTTCTCATTGCGGTTTTTCTTAGCTTTATCTGCGGGTTCCTGGCCGGAGCCGGCTTTGCGATCTATAAGGGCGGCACCGGTTCCGTACCCATTGCCACGACGACCGGAGGCGGCAATGGGCCAAACGGCGTTTCCGACCAGCAGGCCGCAGCAATCACCGACCTTGAAGCACAGTTGACATCCAATCCGAACAATTTTCAGCTTTGGACCCAACTCGGCAACCTCTATTACGACACCGGCCAGCCGGAGAAGGCAATCAAGGCCTACAACCGATCGTTGGAACTTCATACCGGTGATGCGAATCTGCTTACCGATCTTGGTGTCATGTATCGCAGAGTGGGACAACCCAAAAAAGCCATAGAATATTTCGACCGAGCCATCGCCGTGGATCCCAAACATGAAGCATCCCGATTGAACAAAGGGATCGTTCTGGTCTACGACCTCCATGAGCCCGCCAAGGCGATTGCCGTTTGGGAAGATCTGTTGCGTATAGACCCCAACGCCAAAACCGCAAGCGGAGATACGGTCCGTGACCTGATCGAAGAGGTGAAAAGCGAGCAAGGCGGAGGGAAATAATCCCTGGAGACGGTATCGGAGAAAAACAAAAAACGGTAGAACAACCACTGGAGAAAATTACATGAAATTTGAAACACTCGCACTCCATGCAGGCCAGACCGTCGATCAGGACACTCTTTCGCGGGCCGTGCCGATTTACCGCACCAGTTCCTACCTTTTCAAGAATTGCGAGCATGCGGCCAATCTGTTCGCCTTGAAAGAATTGGGCAACATTTACACCCGCATCGGTAATCCGACTCAGGACATTCTGGAACAACGGGTTACCCAGCTTGAAGGAGGGGCTGCAGCCCTTGCTTTGGCATCGGGAACATCGGCGGTTTTTTATTCGATCATCAATATCTGCGGTCACGATGATGAGGTGGTTGCCTCGAGCAATCTGTACGGCGGGACTTTTGCCCAGTTCGACTCGATCCTGCCGCAACTTGGCATCACGGTCCGCATGGTCGACCCGTCGGATCCCGCCAACTTTGCGGCGGCCATCAACGACCGGACCCGGGCCGTCTACTGCGAGACGCTCGGGAACCCGTCGCTGAACATGACCGACCTGCAGGCTGTGGCCGACATCGCCCATGCCCATCGGCTGCCGCTGCTGGTGGATTCCACCTTCACTCCTCCCTGCCTGCTGCGGCCCATCGAACACGGTGCCGACGTGGTAATCCACTCGCTGACCAAATGGATGGGCGGCCATGGCGTCGGCATCGGCGGCATCGTCGTCGACGCGGGAACCTTCGATTGGACGGATGCCAAATTCGACCTGTACAATGAGCCCGATGACTCCTATCACGGACTTCGTTATGCCCATGATCTGGGTGCGATGAACCCCATCGCCTTCGCCTTGCGCATGCGGCTGGTCCCGCTTCGCAACCTTGGCGCCTGCATCTCTCCGGACAACTGCTGGTTTTTCCTCCAGGGAATCGAAACGCTCTCCCTGCGCATGGAGCGGCATTGCGAAAATGCCATGAAGACTGCCGAGTTCCTCAGCACTCATCCCAAAGTCGAGTGGGTCCATTATCCTGGACTTCCCGGCTCTCCCGAACATGAGACCGCAAAAAAATATCTCACCAACGGTTTCGGCGGCATGGTTGTCTTCGGTGTAAAAGGAGGCTTCGAAGCCGGACGCCGGTTCATCGAGGGGCTTACAATCGTCTCTCATCTCGCCAATGTGGGGGATGCCAAAACATTGGCCATCCATCCGGCTTCAACGACTCATTCCCAGCTTTCGCCGGAGCAGCTCGCAGAGGCGGGAATCCCCGATTCCATGATCCGTCTTTCCGTCGGCATCGAACATATCGACGATATTCTGGCCGATATCGATCAGGCTCTTGGGAAAGGGTGAGAAACGAACTTACGCGGCAATGAACATACCCGTATACCACGATCCGACACGGATTCTTAAGGTGAACAAGCAGTATTTCACCTTTGCCGAACCTCCGAACCAGATGGTTCTGGAAAGCGGGGCCCGACTGGGGCCCGTCACCATCGCCTATGAGACCCTCGGCAGACTTGCGCCGGAAAAGGACAATGTCGTACTGGTGGCCCATGCCTTTTCCGGAAACTCCCATGTGGCGGGGCTGTACACGGATGAGCCGGACGATGCCAGACCCGGCTGGTGGGATTTCATGGTTGGCCCCGGCAAAGGCATCGACACCGACCGGTATTTCGTGATCTGCTCCAATATCCTTAGCAGCTGCTCAGGCACCACCGGCCCGTCGTCGAAAAATCCCGCGACCGGCAAACCCTACGGCCTTGAGTTCCCCATGGTCACCATCGGCGATATGGTGGGCGCCCAGAAAGCGCTGCTCGATCATCTGGGAATAGACCGTCTTGTTTCGGTTATCGGCGGATCGGTGGGCGGTATGCAGGTGCTCGAATGGTGCGTCCGTTACCCGGAGACGGTCCGTTCCGCCATTCCCATTGCAACCACCATGCGTCATTCAGCATTGGCCATCGCCTTCAACGAGGTGGCCAGGCAGGCCATAATGGCTGACCCGAATTGGAAAAACGGCGATTATTACGGATCTGCCGGGCCGAATACCGGTCTGGCCGTGGCGAGAATGATCGGACATATCACCTATCTGTCCGACCAGGCCATGCGCCGGAAGTTCGGACGCAGGCTCCAGGACAAAAAGGATTTTTCCTTCGGCTTCGATGCGGATTTCCAGGTGGAGAGTTACTTGCGGCACCAAGGAAGCAAATTCGTCCAGCGCTTCGACGCCAACTCCCTTCTTTACATCACCAAGGCTTCGGATTACTTCGACCTTGTGGAAAGGGTCCAAAATCGGGATCTCTTCCGGGGAACGGAGCACTCCAGGACTAAATTTCTTGTTATTTCTTATACATCCGATTGGCTATATCCAACCTACCAGGCCAAGGAGCTGGTTCAGGCCCTGAAACGTGCCGGAAGCAATGTCAGCTTTTGCGAGATCGAGGCCGACTGTGGACACGACGCCTTTTTAATCCCGGATGAGCGGTTGAACAAGCTGATACGAGGTTTTTTGGATGGTGTCCGATAACGAACTCATGCGTTATGACTTGCGCCTCATAGCCTCCTGGATCGAAAAAGGAAGCCGGGTGTTGGATCTCGGCTGCGGCAATGGCGATCTGCTGGCCTGGCTTACGGCCAACAAGAAGGTTCGGGGCACCGGCATCGAACGGGACAAGGAGAAGGCCGCCGCCTGTATCGCCCGGGGATTGAGCGTCCTGCAAGGGGATTTGAACACCGAAGTCGATGACTACCCCGACCACAGCTTCGATTATGTTATTTTAAGCCAAACCCTCCAGCAGGTCTACGAACCTGCTGCTCTGCTCTATTCCCTGTCCAGGATCGGACGTCAGGTTATCGTCAGCTTTCCGAATTTCAGCCATTATTCGATCCGCCTGCAACTCCTGGTCAAAGGTGTTGCTCCGAAGAACGAGCAGCTGCCTTACTCATGGTACGACAGCCCCAACATCAGGGTCATCACCTTGGCCGATTTTCGAAAATTCGCAGGTGATGTCGGCTACACCATCGACAAGGAGGTCGCAATCAATACAGACCACCATGACCGGCAGGGTCACATTGTTCATTGGCTTACCAATCTAAGAGCAAGTTACGGAATCTTCGCAATAGAAAAAAGGCGCCGACCTTGAATAATTCCCATTTTCCCCGACTCTCGATTTGAACTGGTTTCCATCCGAAAACCAGGGATTTGGTTCGAGATCGAGGCGTGCGCAAATTTTTACCGCAGGGATATAAGTGATATTCCGAGGATAAAAATTTGCGCAAAACGAAGATATCGGGACAAATAACAGTTTTCGGACGGGAACGAACCAAGACGTGGGACGGGAAAAATCCGTTTACTTACCCTCATCACCGGATGAGGGCGGTCTCTTCACTATTTTATAGAGTACCTGAACATGATCCTGAGACTCGTCATCCAGCTTCAAATATGAGGGCTGAAGCACGACGGCAGAGGTGGTTTTTCCGTCGGCGGTTATATTATCCAATGGAATTTTGTCCGTATAGAGAGTTTGAATATTCTTAAGCGCCAGGCTGCCGCCCACTACCTTTACCGTTTCGGGAATTGTGTGAGCTTCCTGCATGATCAACCCATCCGGCAGCTTGCCGGTCCAATCCGGCTGGATGGGCAGGTTTTTCTGCTCAGGAACGTCAAGGTTCACCTTGAGTTCCTGCGGCTCCACCTGTTTAAGAACAACGCCTGGCGGCAGCACGATACTGTCTGCGGTGATCGTGAGATGATTGCTCCCTATCACCGCATGTGCTAAATCGAGTTTAACCTTTACCTGATCCGGACGAACAGATCGTATCAATGATCCTGAGCCACTGATAAGAAGCTTTACGCTATTGGCTGACGAGGCAAAAAGCTCCATTTTCGGTGCACGGTTCATGAATTCTATGGGCACGTCCAGTGTCGTAAAGGTCTCGAATCCCCGGGCGAAACTGAACCAAATCGCCATAATTCCGGCCAGGCAGATCATGGCGGCAACCCCAAGTTCCATTTTTTGATTCCTGGATCCATTGGAGGCGGGTATCGTCCCCGCATATTTGTGCAGTAACTGATTCAGCTCAATATTGTCTTTAATTTTGATGATCGATTGATCCTTGAACACCGTGATCTCGCCCCGCTCTTCGGATACTACCAGGACCAGGGCGTCAGTCTGCTCGGTCAACCCGAACGCGGCTCGATGACGTGTTCCGAAAGTAAACGGAAGATCGGTGCTTTTTGACAGGGGGAGAATTACACCGACGTCCACGACACGGTCTCCCTGGATCACTATCGCGCCATCATGCACGGGCGTGCCGTGCCAGAAAATACTCAACAGCATTTCGCGCGAAAGTTTACCCTGCCAGGCTACACCACCATGGACAACGGATTCGATACCTTTTTTTAAAGGCAATACGATAAGCGCTCCCATTTTTTGGCGAGCCATTTCAAAAACGCTGTCTACAATAATTTCTACGGGGGTGTACATCTGGCGTTGAGGTATGCCCCAAAAGAAGGACCTGAGACTGCGGGTTTGCAGGACACCGGCGATCTCATTGCGGAATACGATTATAATTATCAAGGCAGCTGCCGCAATAATGCCCTGCATGGCCCAACTTGTGACGATCAGTCCCATGCTCGTCGCAACCCGTTCGAGAATCCAGAGCATGGCAATGGCAATGACCATCCGAATGACATTCGTTCCCCTGAAGAGCACGTAGAGCCTGAACAAAATATAGCTGTTCAGGAGGATATCGACGACATCCTGCCAGCGCAGACCGACCAGGGATTGTATCAGAAGGTCCATGGTGTTAATCCGTTATACTAAATCGCAAAATGGAGATGAGCTTGTCATTTTCATCTGTAATATCAACCTGCCACGGTCCTTTGTCTGCATCTCTGAGCTGCATGCTGGAGTAGGACGACCATCGAGGAGGGTTGAGCGTGAACTGTTTTGCGGCGACCAGGCTTCCTCTGTGATACCATCTATGATGAATGACGGTCGGTTTTTTCACCTGGTCGAACTCGGTAAAACATGAAATCCGGCCCGCATCAATGGAAAAAACAACAGCTTGATTGACTGGTGCAAATTTCTGAATGGATTCGCACATAACAGCTTTGACCAGCCGTGGACCTGCGGGGACGGCGGAGATATCCTTGCACCACAACGCATCGGGGGAGGCCAGCAATACAGCCAGAGCATATATGATGCATAGAGTTTGAGTTGTACATTTCATAAACGTTTCATCAGCCTGAACATGTGGCAGCGTAACGAGGAGGCGGAACAAACAGCCGTTTCAAATGACTCCGATTATCTTTCTATGAATACTCTCCGGAAGCGGCACTTTTGCCGTACTGGATTGACGGGTTTTCATGCTTTGCCTGTAGCTGGTCAGTGTGGTCCAGCCGTTCCGGTCAGATTATGTTGAGTAGTATACTTTATTGCTCTATAACAACAGGCAGGGGATTTTTTCAAGGATGATGTGATTCATATGTCTGGTAAGTTACCGGAAGAATCGAGGAGAGCTGTTTTCGCAAAAGTCGATACGAATAAAAAAGTTGCACCTGAAGTTTTCCGGAAGCCTCTCAGAAGAAGTTTTTTAAATTCCATGGAGTTAAAGAAAGATTGACATGATTCGAAAAAACTCGGCATTGAATGGGTACGTACTAAGTGCAGCGGTAATTGCATTATCGGCAGTCATTTTTCTGCTTTACGATAAGCGGCCTAAATCAGAAGAATATTTCTGGTTTGTATCTTATGAGTGGGTAAAACTGAAAGAACATGGCGCGGGGCGCACATGTATTACAACTCATGATAATGATTTCGATATAGTTGCGCTTGATAACACTTTAAAGAAACAAAATAATTTTAATACGCTTATAATTAATAAT
>JBJKQT010000213.1:0-12760 GCA_046705065.1 Desulfocapsaceae bacterium | reverse complement strand
AAATTGTTTCAGGAATTCGATGGTATCCGCATCGATCACCCGCATGGACTTATCTGCCCTTGGGTCTATCGTGCCGATCGGGAGGATGCTCACAAAGCAGTACAGGAGGGTGCCCGCCTCTTTGCTTCACCTGAGGAACCGGATCATCCGCAACTGGCGGAATATGCCATCGTTCGGCCCGATCAGATCAACCATCGGGTGAGCCGGTATGCCGACGAGTGGGTCGTGAACCTCGATACCGAGCAGATTCGGCAGTATGCGGTGCGATTTGAGGAGATCGTGACTTCAGCCCGGGGTAACCACGACGGTCCGCGTGAGATCATTTGTGAAATATTGAGCACAAGACCATATCCAATCAGAAAAGTGATTGAATTGTACGGGCTAGGTCATTTTCTCGTAACCCAGAAGGCGAATCTGAATAATCCTCGTGATGTTTATCGGTGTGAAAATGCGCTTCCCCAGGATTGGGTTATGTTGGGCAATCATGATACGCCATCAATATGGGAAATTACCGATCGGTGGCTGCAGGATGGGGAAAGCCGGCGTCAGGCCGTCTATCTTGCCGACCGGCTTCGGATTGCCGCCGGCGAACGGGAGGACTGGATTCAACGCGTTGCTGCTGACAGCGGGGAGCTGGCCCTGGCCAAATTTGCCGATCTGTTTGTCGGCCCCGGCCGGAACGTCATGGTTTTTTTCACCGACCTTCTCGGGATCCGGCAGCCGTATAATATTCCAGGCACCGTCAGCCCGGAAAACTGGTCGCTTCGCATAAATCCTGACTATCGAAGACAGTATGATGGCAAATTGCCGGGAAATCAGGCGCTCAACATCCCGAAGGCTCTGGCCATGGCTCTCCGGGCCCGAGGCGATGCCGTCCGCATGCCATATCGGGATTTGATTGCCGATCTGGAATCTTTCCAGGTTGAATGTCCGGCGGAATAAGGTTTATCCGCACCTTGGATGGATATCCATGCTTAATGCCGGCTCAGGGAGGAAAGGAGGGCATATTTTTAAACAGTACTGTGAAACCATCGCCTTGTGACTCTCCGAGGCTCTGTAAATTTTTTTATACGATTGCAAGATACCTCACAATAAAATGCACTGTTTTGAGCATAACCTTTGACAATCCATCGCATTCGCAGGTATTGTAGATCATATTTTTCCTGCCCAAAAAAAGAGGAGAAGACGGCGATGACAGCAGAAAACGCAGTCGACTGGTCGACTGTTTTGATGGAAGACACCACGCTTAGGGTGGTTGAACCTCATATCTATTCCGTTCTCCCCGATAATGAAACAGGGAGTGAGTACGACACAAAGTTCGGCACTCTTTACGACCGTGTGGCGTGCAGTACAATTTATAATCGATTGGTGTGGGGGTATTCCGTCGAGATTTTTTCTAAGATAGCGCAAGGGGCATTGCGATCCACTCAACAGGGAAATGTGTTGGATCTTGGCTGCGGCTCTCTGGCTTTTACTGCGGAAACATACAGCCGCTTTACCGAGCGTCCCGTGGTTCTGGTCGATCAATCGTTGCAGATGCTGCGAATTGCCAAGTCCAGGCTGGAAAAGACCAACGGGGCGATTCCGGGCAATATGGTTTTTCTTCACGCCGACGCCTTGGCCCTGCCGTTTCGACCTCAAAGCTTTACCACTATTTTATCTGAAAATCTGCTGCATTGTCTTCCCGACACAAATTTTTTATTAAATCAATTGAAGATTTTTTTGTCGATTAAGGCACGGATGTTTTTTACAACATTGGTCAAGGGCAATCGCGTAGCCGATGGATACCTGGAGGCACTCGCCAAAAGAGGAAAGTTAATCGTCAGAACCATGGGTGATCATCAAAAGGTCTTTGATAAAATTGGAATGTCGGTAACATACGATATCCGCGGCAATCTCGCTTCCATTTATTGCTCAAGCTGAGGTTGATTGATGTATCGGCTCATCTTGGAACGTATCTTCGCGCAAAAGTCTGAACATCCGGAAAGGGAAGACATGGCACAGCCGAGGCCCCGCGAAGATTGGAAGATTCGGTATCTCTAGCAAACTTGAAATTTTCGTTGTGCAGAATGGCAGGGGATGCTTATAGAAGGTCAAGGTACTATCTATTGAAATGCGTGGTTTCGGCAATGGGATAGCGAAGGAGGGGGATATGGGCACAGAACAAAAGGTTGTTATTGTAGGGGGAAGTTCCGGGATGGGACTTGCCACCGCCAAGCGTTTGGCGGCGGCCGGATCCCATGTCATCATAGCATCGCGCTCAGAGGAAAGGTTAGGCTCAGCTCTTGCTACCATCAAAGGCAAATCGGAGGCTAAAGCTCTTGATTTTACGCATGAGGATGAGGTTCAGGCCTTTTTTTCCTCGGTGGGATGGTTCGATCATCTGGTTTTGATGGGAGCCGGTATGCCTGCGTGGGGAAAGCTTGCCGAAATCAAAAACGACGCATTGGAAAACGCTTTTAAGACGAAATTTTGGGGATATTTCTTCTGTGCGAAACATGCTGTGCCGTATCTGAATAAAAACGGTTCGATCCTGTTTACCATCGGTGGGGCCGCACGATCGGCAATCCCCGGTACGGCGGGTGTTGCCGCAGTAAACGGGGCAATCATGTGTATGGCGTTTACGCTGGCCAAGGAAATCGCCCCAATCCGTGTGAACATCCTCTCTCCCGGTTTGGTGGATACTCCTGCCTACAATTGGATGTCTGAAGAGGAAAAACAAAATTTTTTCAAGCAAATGGGAGGGAGCCTCCCGGTGGGTCGAATCGGCAGCCCGGAAGATATTGCCCAAGCTGCCGAGTATCTTCTTATAAATGGCTATACCTCCGGAGCTATCCTCGATGTGGATGGCGGCGGCAGGCTTCATTGACACCGAAGAGAAAGAGCTGAAGGAGCAACCCTTGGGGATCTTTTTTATATTCGAATTCCTTTTGGGTACCGATGGGTATGTATAGAGGCGAGCGATTCAACAGTATCAGTCACCTTGTTGGGGCAGTGGCGGCCTTGGCAGCGTTGGTTCTCATGGTGGTCGCAGTATCCCTGCAAGGAGATCCCTGGAAAATAGTGAGCTTCAGCATATACGGGAGCTCTTTGTTCTTTCTCTATACCATGTCCACGCTGTACCACAGCCTGCGCGGAAGAGCGAAGCCGGTTTTTCGCAAGCTCGATCACTGCTCCATCTATTTCCTGATTGCAGGGACCTATACTCCCTTTACGCTGGTCACCCTGCGTGGCGCTTGGGGATGGTCGATCTTCGGGGTCATATGGGGGCTGGCTCTCCTGGGGATGTTGTCCGAAGCGTTGCCTCAGGGAAAAAATCGCATTTTTTCCATGGTGATATATATTTTGATGGGTTGGCTGATGCTCATTGCTGTCAAACCGTTGCTTGAGGCCCTTCCTCTAGCTGGTTTCTCCTGGCTTTTGTTGGGCGGGTGTTTCTACACGGGCGGGCTGGTATTTTATTTCCTGGATGGAAAAGTGCATTTTCACGGCATATGGCATCTCTTTGTCCTGGCCGGCAGCATCTGTCATTGTTTGACCTTGATCCTGTATGTAGCATGAGGGTGATTGGCGCGTCACCCTGGACAACCTTTGCACGAACCGGGTGGAAATCTGCTTGCTGAAGGTATACGGAGGCTTGAGTCACACTGTGTCCAGCACATGGCGGACCATTTGCATAAGTTCTTGTTGGGAGAAAGGTTTTTTTAGAAAATTGGACGAATTCTGTTGTATTCCTTTTTCCAAAAGGACGCTGCTGGCGTATCCGCTGGTGAAAATTGCTTTGATATCGGGGCGTAATCCTTTTATTTCATCGAAAACTTCCTTGCCGTTTTTCCCCGGCATTATTGTGTCAAGGATGGCCAGGTTCACCTCGGGATGACCTTTGAATTGGGCAACGGCCTCATCTCCATTGACGGCATGAAGGATCTTATACCCGTATCTGGCCAGGATATCCTTCATCAGCAGGCTGACATATTCATCGTCTTCGGCGATGAGAATAGTTTCCCGGCCCTGCTCCGAAATCTGCAATTTTTCGATTTCCTTGCAAGCCTCTGTGTCGATGGCGGGCAGATATATGTGGCATGTTGTGCCATGCCCCGGTTCGCTGTACATGGTAATGAATCCGTCGTGCTGTTGGACAATACCGTAAACGGTGGACAAACCCAACCCTGTTCCTTTTCCCTGCCCTTTGGTGGTGAAGAAGGGATCGAATATTTTGGCTATTGTCTCTTTGTTTATGCCGGTACCGGTATCCGAAACCGAGAGCAGGACGTATCTGCCGTGCCTGCCGAATCCATGCTGCCGGACAAATCGTTTGTCCAGATCAACCAGATCTGTTTGCAGGATGAATTTCCCTCCCTGTTGCATGGCATCCCGGGCGTTGGTCGCCAGATTGAAAAGTATCTGATCCATCTGCACGGCATCGGCCAGAACAACGGTGCTTTCTTTTGTGAAATATGTTGAAAATTCGATATCTTCCGTCATTAGCCGGGCGAGCAGCTTTTTTGTCCCCTTGATATGCTCATTGAGATCAATTGGTTTGAGGCGGATCGGTTGCTTTCGGCTGAATGTGAGCAGACTTTGGGTGAGGTTCGATGCCTTGGAGGCGGCGGAAATAATCTGGTCGGCATAGATGCGTCTCGGATCATCATCGCCCAATTCCGTTTGCAAGATATTGCCGAACCCCAATAGCGCTGTAAGGATGTTGTTGAAATCATGGGCAATACCGCCTGTCAGCGTGCCCAGTGCCTCCATCTTTTGAGCATGAAGAAGCTGTCCTTCCAATTCTTTCTCATTGGTGATATCGGCGATGGAAACACAGGCTGCGGGGCGGCCATGTTGGTAAAAGGGGTTTGACGATACGCGGATAGTCTTTATTTTCCCTTTTTTATCAATAATTCTCAGTTCACCGTCAAATTGCCGAAAAGTGACCCCGGTAGCGTTATCCTCTATTATTTTTGCTATGTCTTCTTTGTGTTCGGGATGTATCAGATCCAGCGGCTTTTTCTGGGCGATGATTTCTTCCTCCGTATATCCCATGATGTCGCAGAACTGTCTGTTGACAAACTGGAAACGTCCGTTTTGTATGATGCAGAAGCCGAAAATGGCACTTTCCACAACGCTGCGGTATTGATCCTCAGACTCCCGATGGGCAATCTCGGCCGTCTTTCGTTGGGTTACATCTTCCATTGTGCCTTCAAAACAAACGGCGGCATTTTGCACGTTGCTCAGCGTGCGTCCGTTTATGCTTACCCAGATAATGCTGCCGTCCTTTCGGCGCAGGCGGGTTTCAAACGCCTCGACACGGTCCGGTGCACTCATCAAGTCGTAAAATACCGCTCGATCCTCCAAATCAACAATCAATTGATCCGGGAAATTGGAGATTCTGGAAAGCACCTCCAGGGTTGAGTCGAACCCTGCAATTCGGGCAAAAGAGGGATTTGCCTTTAAGAGCTTTCCCTTGGAGTTAATTTGAAAGATTCCCTCTATGATATTTTCAAAAATGCTCCGGTATTGGATTTCGCTCTCCCTGAGTTTTTCTTCGGCATCGGCTCTTGAGACGATCTCTTGCTGCATTTTATCGGAGGTGATTTTCAATTCACATAAAGAGCCCATCAATCTTTTTTTCATTCCTTGAACGGCAAAGACTAAAGGGAAAACATACATGATCATACAGGAGATCTGGACGATCCAATTGATGGGGGCAGTGAGATGGGTCAGAATCTCCGGGGAAGTGCCCACAAGACCGGAACAAATGGCTGCGGCAATTCCCGCCACGGTTGTCACTCCGGCAACCATGACGACGGTACACTCCCTGACCCCGACGAACACCCCGGTCATTATACCCATTACGGCCAGGTTGGTAATGCTCGGTCCGGCCAGTCCGAATACAAAAAGGGATTGGATGGTATCAAGCCCGACCAGTATCATGAATATCGTAAATATAAAAAGATTCGGCAGACGGCGGCGGAAAAAGAGTATGACCATGGCGGTGAGATACATGATCAAGTGCATGGCCATGGTCTTATACCAGCCGTAGTGAAGAGACCGGTAGAGGGAAAAACACAGGGAGAGTCCTCCAAAGGCAAATCCGAAAGGTAAGATCATATCGAACAGGCGTGCAAGAATGAGATTGAGTTCTTTTCCTGGATCCTCAAAAACCTCGTCTTTGGATGATCCTTCATGGACTGGTTTTTTCCAAGTTCTCATGAGTGTTCCTTAGCTTTGCATGGCCTGTGAGTGGTTTTTTCGTTGACTTATGGTTTTATTTTAGCAAGTTGAGACACTTTGCCGATGGCCACGAACCTCTCTCCCTTATGAAAAATCTGGTCGGCTTTCGGGATATAGCGGTAGTCGCTGTTTTCGTTGCTGCGAACAGCGATGACCTGGACATCGAAAGTATTGGTGATATCCAGTTCACGCAAACTTTTACCGGACCAGTTTTCGATCGGGAATTCCTGAACCCCCATGGTTTCGTCAAAAGGGAGGTGTTCGATGAAGCCCGGCATGGCAATGCGGTTGGCCATTTGGCTTGCGGCCATATATTCGGGAATGACCACTTCATCGACTCCGATTTTATGGAGCAGCTTTTCGTGATCTTTGTTTACAGCCTTCGCCCACACTTTCGGCACGCCAAGTTCTTTGAGATACATGGAAATCATGACACTTGCCGCGATGGAATCTCCAACGCTGACCAGAACGTATTCCAAATCGTGGATTCTGATTTGTTCGAGGGCGGCTCGGTTCATCGCGTCAGCTTGGAAAACCTGGGTAAGAATCCTTTGCGCCCCTTGGATACTGTTCGGGTCGCTGTCGATCCCGAGAACCTCATGGCCGAGTTCGGCCAGTATCTGACCGAATTTCAAGCCGAATTTTCCCAGTCCGATGACGCCAACCTGTTTTTTCATTTTCTCCTCCTTTATCAGCCGATGGAGAGTTTTTCCTCTGGTCGGGAAAAGAGAATGTTTGACTGAAATGATTGAATAGCGGAGAGCAAGACCAATGGTCCAAGGCGGCCGATGAACATCAGGATAATAATTATGGATTTGCCGAAGGACGATAGTTTTGCAGTCAAACCGGTGGATAACCCGACCGTGCCGAAAGCGGAAACCGATTCGAACAAAAGTTCCAGGAATCGGCCGCGTACTTGAGCGTGCGGCATGCCGCCACCTTCGGAAAAATCGAGCAGGATAACACAGACGAAGATCAGGACGAAGGTGAAGAAGACAAGGACTAGCGATTTGTTGATCGTATCGTTATCTATGGCATAATTGCCGATGACGACCTGTCGGTTTCCTCTGATATGGGAGCGGATAAAGGCCCATAAAACACGAAAGGTCGTGACCTTGACGCCGCCGGCACAGGAGCCCGGAGCACCGCCGACCAGCATCAGAAATATCATGAAAATAAGAGAGGAGTTGGTCATTTCTCCGATATTTAGCGTATTGAATCCTGCCGTCCGGCAGGTGACCGATTGAAAAAGCGCGGTCAGCACGGCTTCAGGAAATTTCAGGTAGCTTTTAAATACGACAAACTCGGAAAAATAGATATACACCCAGCCGATTACCACCAGAAAAAGCGATGTCTTGACGACAATGGTGAAGTGCCAACTCAGACGCTTTTTGTTTTTTCCTCTCAGAAACAACGATGCCAGATAGTTTTTTCCTTCGACAATTACGGAAAATCCAAGACCGCCGAGAATAATCAGGATCATGATGACGAAATTGACAGGCCAATTGCCGGCAACCGACCTAAGGCTGTTCGAATAAAGTGAAAAACCTGCATTGCAGAAAGCGGAAACAGCGTGAAAAACGGCGGAGAACGGAGGGAACTTAGCCGGAGCGAAGACATAAAGTAAAACGGCTCCAACAAGCTCTATGACGCACGTGACCATCACGATCTGAATGAGAAAGCTGCCGAGATGAAAATTTGCATCATTAAGAAGACCTTGGCCCACCGCGATGCGATCCGTCAGCGAGATCCTTTTTTTCCAAAGATAAAAGGCAAGGCTGGTAAAAGACATGATGCCGAGACCGCCCAATTGGATGAGAGTCACGACGATGACCTGTCCAGTCCGGGTGAAAATGGTACCGGTGTCTACCGTCGTCAGCCCCGTTACGCAGACGGCCGACGTCGCCGTAAACAATGCGTCGAGAAAAGATACCTGGTTATCTCCGTGACTGAAAGGTGCATGCAGCAAGAGCGCCCCAACGATGATTGCCGAGAGAAAAAAGATGATGGGCAGAAATATCGGGGAGTAGATTTTTTTGGTGGAGATGTTCATAAACACTGGAAGCGTCTTTAAAAATCTTGTTAATACCTTTCTTGTCTCTATTTTATTATGTGGCTTACGTCAATGAAAAAAAAGATATTTTATTATTCTATTTCAATGGCTTATTGCTATGTTGCCGTTTGGTGAAATGATTGTAAATACATCACATTCTAATTACTGCGCATTTTCAGGCAAGGGATGAAAATCGATTTGAGTTGATACGATGTTCGAAAAAGGACTTTACCATAAACCGTTTCGAACAGGTATTGAACCAGATTCCGTCTCTTCGAAGACAATTCATCCTTGACTCACAATTCATTACAACAGATAAAAGAATAAGAGAAATTTTTTGTAAGTGAGCCTCCTGCACAATGGTCTTTTCGCCCAAACTCTGCGTTATGCTCAAAATTTTATCCTCGGAATATCCTGTATATGCCTGCGTTAAAATTTTTCGCATGCCTTGATTTCGAACGAAAATCCTCATTTTGCAAAAAGGCTCAAGTATGAACATTTTTTCTGCATCTTCATCCTGTTTTTTTTCGGCCGAATTCACCTAGAGATTTTTCAAAGGCCTTTTGACCCATCCGGTGCGGAGGGTAACGGATTGCCTGATTAACACATAGAAGGAGGCAAATTCGTTCCTTGGAGAAGTAAAATCTTCTGAGAGGGGAGGGTGCAATGGCTTATAAAGATGTTCTCAGAAACTCAATTAAGACATTTGACGATTTGGAGAAGTGGCTCGCTGGACGAAAAGCCAAAGTCGATCCCGGACTTCGGGATGTAATTGCTAAGTATCCCATGAGGGTGAACTCGTATTATCTCGGTCTTATAGAAAAAATCAATGATGGAATCTGGAAGCAGGCCATTCCGGATGTTGAAGAACTTGCTTATTACAGGGATTTATCTGCAGACCCGCTGGATGAGGAAGGGGATATTCCTCTAGGCGGCCCCAGAACAATAATTCACCGATATCCAGATAGAGTCCTCCTTTTTGTTTCAAATGAATGCGCCATGTATTGCCGGTTCTGCACCAGAAAAAGAAAAGTCGGCGATGACCGTAAAAACCCTTCCATGGAAGATATTCGAAAAGGTATTGAATACGTAGCCACGCATGGGGATATCAGAGATGTTTTGATTTCCGGAGGAGATCCGCTTTTAATCCCGAATCACAGGATCGACGAAATATTGGGAAGACTTAAGGTGATCAGTCATCTCGGAATAATAAGAATCGGCACAAGGGTTCCTTGTACCTGGCCTCAGAAAATCATCGAGGACAAAGAATTCATCGAGGTTCTAAGGAAGCATTTGCCCAGAACGCGTAAAGATCCGCAACTTTATATAAACACTCATTTCAACCATCCCAACGAGATAACCGATGAAAGTTATCACGCGGCTAAGATATTGAGAGAACTTGGCATTCCTTTGGGAAATCAGACGGTCTTGCTCAAGGGGATAAACGATGATACCGATACGATGCGCAGCCTCGTCCATGGTTTGGGAACAATGGGAGTCCGTCCGTACTATCTCTATTATGCTGATCTCGTTGAAGGAACAGGGCACTTCAGAACCGAAGTTTATAAAGGAAAAGCAATTTGTCGGGACTTGTGCGGAGGCACCACGGGCTTTCTGCGCCCTGTTTACGTCGTTGATGCACAGGGCGGAAAAGGCAAGGTCCCCGTGGACCTCGGATTCTCGGAAGGAATCAGCGAAGATAAAAAGGGCGGAACCTTCACATCGCCCATCGGTCTTGGGAAAGTCTATGTGAACGACCCCATCGAAAAAATAGAGGGAAAAAGAAAAAGAGAACGCGTCAGCACTCAAAAATAGGTTGCGGTCAGAGGAAACTGGACCTTTTTGATGAACGTATTATACTTATGATGTTTCAAGCGATTTCTGAAAGTGAGACATCAAAAATGAGGTGCGAGCGTGAAAATATTGCCCATGGCGGATACATCCTGCTGCGGAGCAGAGGGTAACGGCAAAATATCATCCTGCTGCTCTCCGGGGGATATCCATGAAGTCGGAAAGAGTCTGTGCCCTGATAAAGATGGGGAGGTTTGCTGCGGCGGTCCGCCACCGCCCAGAAGCGATCCGTTCGAGCGTGCCGGCTACGCCTTGTGTCCTTATGTTCGGGCCTTTAAGACAACGGGACAAAATACGGTGCCGTTGGTGGCGACAGGTCTTTCGCCAAAGGATAAATGGGGTGGTTTTTTAGTCCGGCTGGGAATCAATAGAGAAAATTATAAGGTCTCTCCAGGGTTGTATGGTGTGGGAAATCCCGGCGCCGATTCCCCGGTAATCGTTACCGCCAATTACAAGCTGACCTTTGATGTGGTGAGAAGTGAATTGCAGGAAGTCGATGCTTGGCTTTTGGTTCTGGATACCTGCGGGATCAACGTCTGGTGCGCTGCAGGGAAAAAGACCTTCTCCACGGCTGAAATCGTAAACCGGGTTCAGTTGACAGGGTTGGAGGGGGTGGTCAGCCATCGCAGACTGATCGTTCCACAACTGGGGGCGACGGGTGTTTGTGCCCAGGATGTGAAGAGACTTTCAGGATTTTCAGTTGTTTATGGTCCTGTACGTGCGGCTGATTTGCAGGAGTTTTTAAAAAATGGGAAGGCTGATGCGGCCATGCGTAGGGTTTCATTTACCTTGCATGAGCGCCTTGTTTTGATTCCGGTGGAGTTTACGCTTTTTGGTAGGAAGATCTGGTGGACCTTGCCGATACTGATGTTGCTTTCCGGAATCGGCCCCCGGATATTTTCACTATCCAGAGTTTGGGAACGTGGTCTTGTGGCGGTTACTGCAGTTGCCTTGGGAGTTGTCTCGGGAACGATGCTGGTGCCCATTGCCCTCCCGTGGCTTCCGGGGCGAGCTTTTGCCTTGAAAGGAGCGGTCGCCGGCATCGGGATGGGTATTCTGGCCGGAGTGTTCCTGGCGGGAGGCGGTATTGCGGAAATGATCAGCCTTGTCTGTTGCGTCGCCGCCATTGCATCCTATCTTGCGATGAATTTTACAGGCTCAACACCGTTTACGTCACCTTCAGGAGTCGAACGGGAGATGAAACGGGCGATACCCGTTCAGGCCGTAACCATAGTCTGTGCTCTGGTCCTTTGGCTTGCTGCGCCCTTTATAGGATAAATAGATACCATGAAAACATTACGGTATATCGACGGAGTGGCCTCAATTTCCCTGAAAGAGGAAATATGCGTCGGCTGCGGAATGTGTGCCCAGGTCTGCCCTCACGGAGTTTTTACGTTGACCAGGAAAAAAGCACTGATTACAGACCGGGACGGTTGTATGGAATGCGGCGCCTGTGCGATGAACTGTCCGGCAGGGGCCATCGAAGTGACGCCTGGGGTCGGGTGCGCGGCACTCATTATCAAACGATGGTTCAAAGGAAAAAATGTCGAGACGGGAGCCTGTTGCTGACCGCGATCGCCGCAAAGGCCGTGGCATGAAGTTAAAGGATGTATTGAAACCGTTTCTGACCGAGGAAGAGAGAGCTCTGATGGTCGGATCCTTCGATATTGTCGGTGATATCGCCATCATTATCGTTGCACCTGAATTGTCGGCTAAAGAAAACCTCATAGCCGATGCCATCTTTCAAACCCACAAACATGTCAAAACCGTAGCCAAGCGTGCCGGCAACTATGACGGAGAATATCGCACCATCGACCTCGAGGTAATCGGTGGTCGGCCAGTGGGAGAGACCGAGCAGAAAGAAAACGGGATTCGCCTGTTTCTTGATCCGGGCAAAGCCTACTATTCGGTGCGCAGCAGCAATGAGCGTAAACGCATTGCCGGGTTGATTACCCCCGGTGAAGATGTGCTTGTCATGTTTTCCGGTGTCGGAGTTTTCCCGTTGGTCATCGCGGCGCACAGTGCTGCCTCCGAAGTTACGGGTATCGAGAAAAATCCCGATGCCCACCGTTTTGCACTAAAAAGTCTGGCCGCCAATAAACGGATAAAAAATGTGAGCTTATATGAAGGAGATGTGGTGGAGGTCTTACCTCGACTGAGTAGGACATTTGACAGGGTGCTGATGCCACTCCCGAGTACAGCCCAAGGCTTTCTCGGCTTAGGGCTTGAGGTGCTGCGGCCAGGTGGCCGTCTTCACTTCTACGACTTCCAGGCCTTAAGTGATTTATCCCAATCCATTGCCAAGGTTCAGCGGGCCTGCAGTGATAACGGCCGTTCTCTTCTGGACTGCAAGGCTGTTGTCTGCGGTCATGTCAGCCCTCGAAACCATCGGATCTGCGTCGATGCCCTCATTCAATAAATGTGCAAAGAAAAAGGGTTCTTCCGGATTAAGCGTACTTTGGTAAAGTTGAAAGTAACAATTCGGCAAAATTCATCGTTTCCGGACGCTGCTCTCCGGCCTCATCGCCTGTCCACCACGGCTGACAGACAGGCCGTCCATGGCCTGTTGTCAGTTGCGGACGTCCCGTCCGCAACCTTTCGGGCTTTATGTGGTTCCCAGGCGGG
>JBJKQT010000212.1:0-17978 GCA_046705065.1 Desulfocapsaceae bacterium | reverse complement strand
ATGTGATTACCAACAAAACTCAGCCATTAATCCGGGGCTGGGGCCACCTGCCTCACGGGACGCCATAAACCCATCCTTGGGGGCTTGACTGTGGCCGTCCTGGCCACAGACACCCGTGAAACAGGTGGACCCAGCCCCTTCTGACTAATATGGCTGAATGGCTGAGATTCATTGGTAATTACATAACTGAAAGAATATTCCCTGCAATTCTGATTATATAGCGACGCAGGTTTAAGGCGACAATGGCAAGTATTTTTAAATGGGAACGGAGAGTTTATGGCTATGTTCCGTGTTGATAGACGGTTGTTTACCAATTTTGACTGGATTTTTCTCCTTCTCATCCTGCTGATTTGCGGGATGGCCTATTTCAACCTCTACAGTGCAACGTATCCGCCAAGGGAATTGGGGATGCCCCTGTATCTAAAACAGGTGTACCTCCTGTCGGTTGGGTTTCTTGGCTTTCTGTTTCTGATAGGGTTTGATTATCAGGAGCTACATTCCTGGAATTATCCGGTTTACTTTCTGGTTATTATTCTGTTGCTGGTTGCCCATTTCATTCTGGGGAAGAGCGCCGGCGGAGCGCAACGATGGATTAATCTTGGGGTTTTGAAACTCCAGCCATCCGAGCCGGCAAAATTGATGCTGGTCATTACGCTGGCCAGCTACTATTCCAGAAACGAAATCCTCGACGGCTACAGATTGCAGGATCTCTGGATACCTATTCTGCTCACCGCGGTGCCTTTCGTTCTCATTATGCTGCAGCCCGATCTTGGTACCGCCCTGATGTTGGGAATCATCTTTGTGTCCATGACCGTTTTCGTCAAACTCCGATGGTCGACCTATGTAATCATGCTATGCATCGCAGTAGCCATTGGAGCGGTGGGATGGAACCAAATTTTGAAGCCCTATCAGAAACAACGGATAGAGACCTTTTTCAACCCGGAAGACGATCCCATGGGCCACGGTTATCAGATCACACAGTCAAAGATCGCTGTGGGCAGCGGCGGCATGTTCGGCAAGGGATATATGGAAGGAACGCAAGGCCATCTGCACTTTCTGCCGGAGCGGCATACGGACTTCGCGTTTTCGGTCTGGGGTGAGGAATGGGGATTTATCGGCAGTGTCTTCTTCCTGGCAATTTATTTTTTCATGCTTCTCTGGGGACTCAATGTGGCAATGAGCGCCCGTGACCGGTTCGGGATGCTGCTCTCCTTCGGGGTGGTCATGCTCATTTTCTGGCAGGCGGTGATCAATGTGATGATGATCCTCGGATTTCTGCCCGTGGTGGGTATCCCCTTGCCTTTGTTCTCTTATGGTGGTTCTTCCCTTTTGACGACCCTGTTCGGCTTGGGAATCGTGATGAACGTCCGCATGCGCCGTTTTCAAGCCGTCCGGTCTAAGGACTAACCCGCATTTATAATCAGTTCAGGCGGCGGCAGGTTCGAAGTTTTTGGCAATGGGCTATAGTAATCTATGTTCTTTTCCTTATACCTTATTTTTTTTCTAATTTTTCCAGAACGATTTCCTTTAGGCAACGTATGAAAGCCGGGTCGCTATTAAAAGATCTTGTAGGCTGCAGCAGCATTCCCAGATCTTCGGCCGTTTGTTTGTAGAGGATGTCGATTTCGTAGAGTGTCTCTACATGGTCCGACACGAAACTGATGGGGACCATCAATATGTTCCGGCAGCCTTGCGTTGCAAGTTCGTTCAGTATTTCCGGTGTGGAAGGTGACAGCCATCGCACGGGACCGCTTCTGCTCTGAAAACAGAGAGCCCCCTTTCTCCCTGTCTGTTTCTCCACGGCATGAATAGTTCTCTGCAGATGATCGACATATGGATCACCTTGCTCGATAAGTTGGGCGGGAAGACTGTGTGCACTATAGACAATGGTCACTTCCGATGAGGGGAATTGTTTAAGGCCTGCTTGAATACAATGGGTGAGACAGGAGATATATGAAGGATGGTCCGGCCAGGAGGTGATTTCAAGAAGCGGGCAGGGTATGTTTGCCGCTGACATTTCCCTTTTGAGCTCCAGAAGGGAAGAGCCTGTCGTGGCGTCCGAATAATGGGGATAGAGTGGGAGGGCGATGATCTTCTTAACTCTTTCTCCGGCTAATCTTTTTAAGGCCGAGGCGGCCCTCGGATTCCAGTAACGCATGGCCGTCACCACTTTGAAATCGCCTTCCTGCCGAAGCGCCTTTTCCAGGGCGCGTTCCTGGTCGAGGGTGATCCGGTTCAATGGGGAACCTCCTCCGATCAGGGCATAGTTTTTTTTGCTTTTTGCCGCTCGCCTGCGGGCGATGATCCAAGCCATGGGTTTTTGCAGCAGTGCCGGGCCCAATCGTATGATGTCTCTATCCGAAAAGAGATTGTAAAGAAAAGGAGCCACATCCGAGAGTTTTTCCGGGCCGCCTAGATTAAGGAGAATAACGCCGATTTTTTCTGTCATTGTGCTTTCCGTTATGGGGATCTTGTTGATTGGAGCGGTCTTGCAGCAAATTTCGGGCAACGTCGGCAAGCGGCAGTCTCCTTTTTTTGATGTCGGCCTCTGTAGCTTTTTCGACTTTACACAGAAATTTTTTTCCAGTTGAAGTGGATGCCTGCGCGATGTGCAAATTTTGATTTTATTGTTAGCCTATAGAGCAAACTTTAGCAACGCTGAATGGAAAGGAGCAAACACAGCGACGGATACGAAGTTGCCAGTTGTGTTATTTTAGTATTCTCGATACGGACCTAATAAGACGTTGATAAAACGTTTTTTCCAAAAAGTCTGGGCCATTGACAGAGGATTGCCGGTTTTTCGGACCTCCTAAAAAAGGCTGCTCGCTCTTGATTATCGGGTGTTCTGGAATATAATAAACTTATAGAGAATTCCCCGCCGCCGCCCGGCCTGATTGTTTTTCAATTGTTAGGCCGGTAGGCTACGGGAGACGGGAATTCAACAAATATGTACTTTGTGGTACATATGGGTAAACAATGGATCTTTGTCATTGTGGGAGCAAAAATTGGAGGAACTCTATGGAACTGAAGATCGAAACCCGAAATGTTGAGTTGCGGAAAGGTTGGCAGACAAAAATAGAGGAGGAGAAAGAGAAGCTCATTTGTCATTACGCTGGATTTATCCTTCATCTGCGTGTAACCATTGAAGCAACCACCCATCATAAAGAAGGAGGGTTTGAGATCAAGTTAATTGCATCCGTACCGAATGATACCGTTGTCGTAACGAAAAAAGGAGAAGGTGTTCGATCGTTGTTGGTAGAATCGTTTGATGTCCTTTCTTTGCAAGTAAAGGAAATCTTAAGAAAAAAACGAAAAGGCCAGAAAGGAGTAGAACAAGGAGGCACTACAGATAAATATGGAATTATACGAAAGATTTCTCCTCTTGAGTCCTATGGATTCATAACGACCTCCGATGAGAGGGATGTTTACTTTCACGAGAATGCCCTGAAAAATGCCAAAATAGATGATCTTGCCGAAGGAGACAGTGTCTTTTACGGTGAAACCATCGGGGACAAAGGCCCTCAAGCATCGTGGGTACGTGTTTCAAAGTAACTGAAGCCATGTAGCGGCATATAATACGGCCCTGCGCAATACTCTTTGCGCAGGGTTTTTTATTTCTGATTACAGTCGAAGCTCAGCCCGGACTTTTGGTACTCCCATGAATCTCTCTTCAGAATCGGCTCAAGATCAGTGGTCTTCATATTTTTATTTGCCTGGGCTCCATTGTGCATGATTTCTTTCCCAAAAGCCTGTATGGTAAATGAAAATGACAAAGGGAGTTATATGGGATTATTGATTGTTATCAAGAGGAGTTACGTATCGTGAAGAAAGAAGTCTATCTCGTTGATGGAAGTGCGTATATTTATCGTGCCTATCATGCCATAAGCCCTCTTTCAAACAGCAGTGGTATGCCGACCCATGCGGTATTCGGCTTTGTGAATATGATACATCGTCTCCTCCGGGAAAAAGAGCCGCAATATCTTATCGTAGCCTTCGATAGCCGCGGGCCTGTTTTCAGAAATGTGATGTATGATCAATACAAGGCCAACAGACCGCCCATGCCCGACGATCTCGCGGTGCAGATTCCGTATATCAAGAAATTTGTTACCGCCTGCAATATACCGTTGTTGGAAAAAGAGGGCGTTGAGGCCGACGATATCATCGCAACGGCAACCAAACTGCTCTCGGGGCAAGGGTATGACGTCATCATCGTTTCCAGTGATAAAGATCTTTTGCAGCTGGTGGGCGGGAGGGTGGTAATGTGGGATCCGATGAAGGATAAAATGATTGATTCCGGAGAAGTGCACCAGAAATACAATGTCGGTCCTGAACGTCTTCTCGATGTTTTCGCTCTCATCGGAGACAGCTCCGACAATGTCCCCGGAGTTGCAGGGATTGGTCCCAAGACTGCGGAAAAGCTCATAAACGAGTACGGTTCGCTGGATGAGTTGTACGGAAATCTTGATTCCATGAAGACCTCGAAGATGAAAGAGCGCCTTGTGGGAAGCCGTGATCTGGCGTTTTTGTCCAGGCAGCTCATCAGCCTGAAAATGGATGTCGACCTCTCCGAAACCATTGAGGATTATCAAATTCAATCCCCCCATGACGAGCAGCTCCAGGACCTGTATCGGGAACTTGAATTTACGAGATTCATAAAAGATACAACAGGCCTGAAGGGAGCAAAGCCTGTACCGACGGAAGGTTTTTGCCTGGTGCAGACAGTGCGGCAGCTAAACGATTTGATAGATGAACTGGCAAAGGCCTCGCTTCTTGTTCTTGATACGGAAACCACATCTCTCGACACCCGGCTGGCTCAGCTGGTGGGGCTGTCGTTGTGCATGGATCAGGAAAAAAGCTGGTATATTCCTGTGGGGCATCGCAAAGAGAACGGCGAGCTTGCGGAAGGGCAGTTGAATATCGGCACTGTCCTTTCGAGCTTGAAGCCGTTTTTTGAGTCGTCTACCCTACCGAAACTTGGACATAATTTGAAATACGACTATGCCGTTTTGCAAAACAGCTGCGCTATTCGGCTTCAGGGACCCCTTCTTGATACGATGATCGCTGCCTACCTGATCGATCCCACAAGACGGTCATTGAAGCTTGACGATCTTTGCAGGGAGCTTGACTTGGAAATGACGGCTTTTTCCACCGTAGTCAACGGCGATAAACGGGATGATGCCTTTGCTTATGTGGACATTCAGGCTGCATGCAACTACAGCTGTGAGGATGTTTATGGAGCCCATCATCTCTGGCGGGTCTTCGAGCCCCGATTGACCGAGCTCGATCTGATGCGGCTCTTCTCGGAGGTGGAGATGCCTCTCGTACCGATACTCGTAGACATGGAGACGGCTGGTATTCGCATCGATCCCGAAATCCTTTCCCGCTTGTCCCGGGAATTTTCAGAGAAACTTGTCCGCCTCGAGGGGGAAATCTATCAACTGGCGGGTGAGAAATTCAATATCCAGTCACCGAAGCAGCTGGGGCGGATTCTTTTCGACCAGATGCGCCTGCCGTACGGACGAAAAACCAAAACGGGCTATTCCACCGATATGAGGGTATTGGAAAAGCTTGCGCTCAGGCATGATCTGCCGGCAAGGATCATCGAATATCGAACTGTGGCCAAGCTGCTATCCACCTACGTGGAGAAGTTGTCGGAGCTCATGGATAAGCGGACGGGAAGGGTGTATACCTCATTCAACCAGACCGTGGCGGCCACCGGGAGGCTCTCAAGCACTAATCCCAATCTACAGAACATCCCCATTCGTTCGGAAGACGGCAACCGTATACGGCAGGCGTTTATCCCGGCGGAAGGACACGTTTTCCTCTCGGCTGATTACTCCCAAATCGATCTGCGGGTTCTGGCTCACTATTCGCAGGACCCCATTCTAATCAAGTCCTTTCGCAGCGGCGAGGATATTCATGCCCGGACAGCTGCGGAGATTTTCTCCGTCTCTCCGATGCTTATCACATCCGAGATGCGACGGGTGGCCAAGAGCATCAATTTCGGCATCGTCTACGGCATGAGCGCTTTCGGCCTCTCGGAGCAACTCGGAATCGGCCGGAAAGAGGCGCATACGTTCATAGAGCGCTATTTTCGGCTTTACAGCGGGGTCAAAACGTTCATGAACGAAGTGATCGAACAGGCAAGAAACCAAGGATTTGTGACAACTCTGCTCCACAGGAGGCGAGAAGTTGCTGAAATCACATCGAAGAACAAAACACGACGCGAGTTTGCCGAACGAATAGCCCTCAATACGCCTATCCAGGGTACCGCAGCCGACATCATTAAACTTGCCATGCTTGCTGTGGGAAAAGTGTTGGTTGTGGAGAAACTGGATGCCAAGCTTCTTCTCCAGATCCATGATGAGCTGGTATTCGAAGTCCCACTATCACAAGTCGACAAAACCAGTTCGCTTGTACAAAAGGCCATGGAATCGGTTTTTCCGTTGGACGTGCCGCTGACCGTCAATATGGAAGTGGGAACGAATTTGGCCAAAGGCGAATAGAAAATGCGGCCATCGATCGATAGGCATTGTGCCGGTTGCCGAAAATTTTCCTGATCGTTTTGCTTTTTGCTTCTAATTGAGTACAATTCAAATGGAACTACCTTGACTTCGGCAAGCATTCTTAGAGTCTGCCCAGCTGATTCGAAGTCTTTGTTCTTTTCAAAACCATGGGTTCCGGAAGGTATGACGGAATGTTTCCTCTTTCAATCCGTTTTCCAGAGGACAATGTCATAGAACGCCAGACCTGATCCTGCCTAAGAAAATTTTAAAAATTTGTATACGGGAAGTCTTTTGTTATGCAGATTTTTAAAATTGTTTCAATAATATTGCAAAACTATATCCTTGCAACAATGCGTTGCATCGGTGCGGCCTGTGCGGCGCATCAGTTCCTGCTCTCCCTGAAGGGGAGCGAATTGAAAACCAGCGCCGGCAGCATCGAGACCATCATTGGAACTTGCACTTGATTGTGCTTGAACGTGCCAAGGAGACAGTCAGCGATGAAGAGAGACCCTCTTGCCGAAATCAAAAAAGACTTCATGGGGGAACAGGCGGATCTCATCCCCGTGCTGCAGCGAATCCAAGAGATTCATGACTACCTTCCCAGAGAAGCCCTTAGAAAGACTGCGCGATGGCTCAAAATTTCGGAAAATGAGATTTATGGCGTAGCCACGTTTTATGCACAGTTCAGGTTTGTTCCTCGAGGAAGGCATCACCTGAAAGTCTGTTTGGGGACGGCCTGTCATGTCAAGGGCGGAGAGCAGATGCTGGAAGTTGTAAAACGCCGCCTTGAGATTAATCCCGGCGAGACTACTGCCGACGGAGAATATGATTTGGAACGCGTGGCGTGCCTGGGTTGTTGCGCGCTGGCGCCTGTGGTCACCCTGGATCAGAAGACGTACGCTCAAATGTCGGTCTTGAAACTGCAGGGGATTTTGGATGAGCATAAAAAAACTTGAAGCCCGCCGCAGGCAGGCGGAAAAAAAATGGGCTCGGTTCCAGAACAACAGCGTTCCCCAGATCTATGTCGGAGCCGGATCCTGCGGTTTAGCGGCCGGTGCAGCCGAGACTATTGCGGCCATTGAAGGGTATTTGACCCGAAAAAACATAAAGGCCGATATCATCCGTGTAGGGTGTATCGGCCCCTGCTATCTGGAGCCTCTGGTGGACATCCGGATGCCGGGTGCTCCGCGCATCAGCTATTCAAATATTACTGCCGACTATGCACTTCGTCTTCTTGCGTCATTTTTCGACAAGGGCGAAATTTTCAAACCGCATCTTGTCGGGCATTTCGGTGTCCAGGAGATGGACGGCGTGCCGAAATTCTTCGACCATCCGATGCTGGCACCGCAAGTGCGTATCGTGTTGCGTAACTGCGGTGTCATCGATCCGGAAGATCTGGACCACTATCTGGCGCGCGACGGTTATCGAGCCATCGAAGAATGCCTGCATACCCCTTGGGAAGACGTGCTGGCGACCGTTAAGCAGTCCGGCCTGCGCGGCAGGGGAGGCGCCGGTTTTCCCACCTGGCGCAAGTGGCATTTCTGCCGCCGGACGCAAAGTTCCACGCGCTACTTGATTTGTAATGCCGATGAGGGCGATCCGGGCGCTTTTATGAACCGTTCTCTCATCGAGGGCGATCCGCATGCTTTGCTGGAAGGCATGCTTATCGCCGGCTATACACTGGGGGCCGCCAAAGGGTTCATTTACATCCGCGCCGAATACCCGCTGGCCATCGAGCGGCTTAAAGGAGCCCTTGGTAAAATTCGCAAGTTGAACCTGTTAGGTGAGAATATTCTCGGCAGCGGTTTCAGCTTCGATATCGTCATCAAACAAGGCGCCGGGGCCTTCGTCTGCGGTGAGGAAACCGCGCTCATGGCAAGTATCGAGGGCAGACGCGGTATGCCCCGTACCAGGCCGCCGTTTCCGGCAGTTTCCGGTCTGTGGGGCCAACCCACCGTAATCAACAACGTCGAGACATTGGGGACGCTTCCCAACATCGTGCGGCGCGGTGCGGCGTGGTACAGCGGGTACGGCACAGAAACCTCCAAGGGTACAAAGACTTTCAGTCTGGTGGGCAAGGTGCGGCGCACCGGGCTCATCGAAGTGCCGCTCGGCATGAGCCTGAGACAGGTGATCTACGATATCGGCGGCGGCTTGGTCAAAGAGTTCAAGGCGGTCCAAACCGGAGGTCCTTCGGGAGGCTGCCTGGGGAAAGAGTTTCTGGATATGCCCATCGATTACGAGAACCTGGCAGAGGCAGGCTCGATCATGGGCTCGGGCGGGCTGATCGTGCTCGACCGGGATACCTGTATTGTGGACACGGCCAAATACTTTTTGAGCTTCACTCAGGCAGAGTCCTGCGGCAAATGCGTTCCTTGCCGGATTGGCACCCGTCAACTAGTCGAGATCGTGGAAAAAATATCCAGGGGTAAAGGGGAAATTGCAGACATTGCCAGACTGGAGAAGCTGGGCGGCGTAATCAAGAATGCCTCGCTTTGCGGGCTGGGACAGACAGCACCTAATCCGGTTCTGACCGCATTGAGATATTTTTATGAAGAATTTCGGACCCATATTTTAGAGAAACGTTGTCCTGCCGTGGTATGCCGCGACCTGGTGGTTTACCGGATTCTAAAGGAAAAGTGCACAGGCTGCCAGCGATGCGTGCAGGTCTGCCCCACCGGTGCCATCACCGGGCCCCGCTCCGAACCCCATAATCTCGATTCCGACAAATGCATCAAATGCAGGTCTTGCTATGAAATCTGCCGGTTTGATGCCATAGCAGGAGATGCCATTGTCATAGAGTCATGAGGCAAATCGTGATGGACAATAATAAGCTATCAAAAGAAATGGATACACTGAAAATGGAAATAGACCGCCGAACGGTCGCGGTTCCAGTCGGCATCAGCGTGCTGCGTGCCGCGGAGCTGTGCGGCATTGCCATTCCGGCGCTCTGCTTCCATAAGGATCTGAATCCATACGGCGGCTGCCGCATGTGTGTTGTGGAAATCGAGGGCATGCGCGGATATCCTCTTGCCTGCAGCACCATTGTCCAGGAGGGCATGAAGGTGCTCACCGATACGGACACTCTGCGGGATATGCGACGTGAAATCCTCCAGTTGATCTTAAGCGAGCATCCGTCGAGCTGTCTGGCATGCGATGAGAGCGAGGAGTGCAAAAAGTACCAATTCACAATCCGCAAGACCGGGGTGAGCACCGGATGCCGCTATTGCCCCAATGACAACCAGTGCGAACTGCAGAAAGTAGCGGAACAAGTCGGTCTTGCCGGGATCGACTATCCCATCCATTATCGCGGTTATGAACCGGAGCATGACGACCCGTTTTACGATCGGGACTACAATATCTGTATCCTCTGCGGACGCTGCGTGCGTATGTGTCAGGAGGTGCGCGGCACGTCGATTCTGGCCTTCGAAAACCGCGGTTCCAAAGTGCGGATCGGCTCGGCCTTCGGAGATAACCATGTCCAGGCGGGTTGCGAGTTTTGCGGGGCCTGCGTTACTGTTTGTCCCACCGGTGCGCTGGCGGAAAAAGCCTCGAAGTGGGATGGCAAACCGGACGGGACGGAGGTATCGACCTGCCCGTTCTGCAGCCTTGGCTGCCGGATCGATCTGCATCACAAGGACGGACGGCTTTCCAAGGTCTATCCGAACCCCGATATTGAAATCAACCACGGTCAGCTCTGTCTGCGCGGCCGGTTTTGTCTACCGGAGGCCACTCATCATTATGGGCGCAGTAAGAAGCCCATGGTGAGACACGGGAGCTATTTTCGGGTGGTGAGTTGGCCCGAAGCCCTGGAAGCTGTGAGCGCACAACTCAAAGGACTTGGTCCCGAAGATTTCCTGATGGCGGTCTCGGGCGATCTGACCAACGAGAGCCTGTACGCGGCGCAGAAATTCGTTCGAACGTGCCTGGGCACGGGCGGTATCGACTCCACGGCAAGATACAGCCTTGCGGGCGGACTGGGGCTGTGGAACAGGCTGTTCTCTCTGCCCGTCTCTATCGAGGAGATTGCCTTTGCCGATACGATTATTGCCGTGGGACTGGATTCCCGTTTCTATTTTTCCGTCACGGGATTCCGGATCAGGCAGGCGTTGAAAAAAGGCGCCCATTTGGTGACCATCGATGCAAGAGACACGAACCTGGCCCGGTATACCGATCATCATCTGCAGCCGATTCCAGGACGCGAAGGCCTGTTGCTGAGTTTTTTGGCCAACCGTCTTGCCGGCCGTAGAACCAATCTCAAAACCGCAGCCCGGGAGGCCGGTGTCACCAAAGACCATCTGAAAAAAGCCGCCGGCTGGCTGAATCACGGAGGGCGCCTGGCCGTTGTCATCGGACCTGTAGCTTTCGAATACAGCGACAATACGCTGCTGATCGATGCGCTCTTTCAATTGGCCCGGCGACCGAGGACCACCTTTTTGCCCCTCTGTCACGGCAGCAACACACGTGGAGCGCTGGAGATGGGCGTGTTCGGCGAATTACTGCCCGGAATGGTCAAATCTGAAGCTGCGGGCCCATGTCTCGATGATGTGATAGCGCGGGGCAAACGCCCCAAGGTGATCTATCTTGTGGGGCAGACCCCGTTTATAAAACGGCCCGATTGCGATTTTCTGATCAGCCAGGATACCTATCTGCCTCCTTTCCCTGTGGATGCCTATCTTCCGGCGGCAAGCTTTGCCGAGGCTGGAGGTACGCTGACCAATATCGAGGGCCGGGTTCAGGAAATCGTTGGAATCGAACACCCGCCGGACGGGGCTGTGACGGGATTTGTCCGGCCGGATTGGCGCATCTTCTCGGAACTGGCAAAGATTCTGGGATGTAGGGCCTTGGAATATGAGAATGAAGCAAAAATACAAGAAGAGATCCATCGGGTCGTTCCCGGATTTCCGGCCACAGGCAGTCGCAGGCCGCGCCGCCTCAAGGTCGAAGACAAGCTGTCCATTGACCCGGACGTCCGGGGGCCGGTGGGGGCTGGGGAATTCCTGCTCGTGGTTGCCCAAAGCGGCTTCGAGCATCGTGGAACCGGGCTTTCCACGGTAGTGGAGGGACTTTCCGAACTGCGGCTTGAGGAGGGCCTGCGGCTGAATCCCGACGATCTTAAGCGTCTGGAAATTGAAGAAGGAGAGAAGGTGCTTGTTTCTCTGGACGGCAAAAAGCTGGGGCTTGCGGCACGTGCGGACCCGGATTGCAGGTCCGGTGCGGCCTATGTGTTCAGGCCGAGGAATTTCGGAGGGAATTACGAATTTGCGGCCATGGAATTCTTCTCTGATTTGCCATCCAATCCGGTGCGGGTAAATATCATCAAGGATCACCTTAACAAAAATTGAGACGGGATACGTCCGCAAGGAAACGGGGATCCTGCCTGAAACATCCGAGGGACCCATGTACAAGGTCATTGAACGCCGTATGATCGTGCCGAACCTGCACGAGTTTGTCGTCGAGGCGCCGGAAGTTGCACGATCGATCAGGCCCGGCAATTTCGTCATCGTCCGGCCGGATGATCAAGGTGAACGCATACCGCTCTCCGTTGCAGATTGGGACAGGGAGACCGGGACGGTCACGGTCATCTTCATGCAGGTCGGCGCTTCTACGGCCAAACTGGCACGGCTTAAACCGGGTGGTACCATCCCGACATTCGCCGGCCCACTGGGGCGGGAGTCGGAAATCGAAAATTTCGGCACGGTATTGTGTATCGGGGGCTGCTACGGTATCGGCAGCATCTATCCCATTGCCCGGGCGCTCAAGGAAGAAGGCAACACAGTCCATGTGCTCCTTGAGGCCCGCAGCTCGTTTCTTCTCTACTGGCAGAACCGCTTCGAAGAACTCGTGGACCGCGTGCTCACAGTCACACGTGACGGCAGCAGCGGCTATAAAGGCCACCTGACGCGGCTGTCCGAAATTATGGTCTTGGAGAAGATCGCTCCGCAGCGGATTATCGTCAACGGCTGCACCTTCCAGATGATGAAAGCCTCGGAGATGACCCGGCCGCTGAATATCAAAACCGTGGTGAATATGAACCCGATCATGATCGACGGGACGGGGATGTGCGGTGTCTGTCGGCTGACCGTTGCAGGGGCGACGAAGTTTGCCTGCGTGGACGGCCCGGATTTCGATGGACATGAGGTGGATTGGCACGAGTTTCTCAACCGGCGCCGCACCTATAATCCGGAAGAGGTTCAGCCTCTGCGTACGAGCGGCTGCGCCTCGCATTTCTGAGAGGTCGATCCCAACGTATCCGTTTGCCTGGGAGGGATTGCCGTGGCAAAAAAAATCGATTTGATTAGACGGTCCATGCCGAAGCAGGAGCCCTTTGAGCGTATAAGGAATTTTGATGAGGTGGCACTGGGGTATTCCGAAGCGCTGGCCCGGGAGGAGGCCGGGCGATGTCTGAACTGTAAAAAGCCCCTCTGTCGTGAAGGATGCCCGGTGGGAGTCAGAATTCCCGAGTTTATCCATTGCATTGTGGAAGGCGATTTTGCAGCAGGCATCAAAAAAATAAAAGAGACCAACGCCCTGCCGGCTGTCTGCGGCCGCGTCTGCCCGCAGGAAGAGCAATGCGAGCGCCGATGCGTGCTGGGAAAAAAGGGCGATCCGGTGGCCATCGGCAGACTGGAGCGGTTTCTGGCGGACTTTGAAGCCATGCAGGGCAAGAGCGAACGGCCTGCCATGGCCGCCGGCAACGGTATGAAGATTGCCGTGGTCGGCTCGGGGCCTGCCGGCATCACAGTGGCCAACGATCTGGCGCTTCTGGGCTATGAGGTTACCATTTTCGAGGCCCTGCATGCTGCAGGCGGCGTCTTGACCTATGGCATTCCGGAGTTCCGCCTGCCCAAAGAGATCGTGGCACGCGAAGTCGACTACGTCAAAAGCCTGGGTGTTCGGGTCGTGCTGGATTATATCGTGGGCAAGACGCGCACGGTAGGCAACATATTGGAAGAATTCGACGGTGTCTTCGTCGGTTCCGGTGCGGGTCTGCCGTGGTTTTTGAACATCCCCGGGGAAAATCTCAACGGCGTCTACTCGGCCAACGAATATCTGACCCGATGCAACTTGATGCGGGCCTATCGCTTTCCGGCTTCCGATACGCCAATCAAACGGCCGGCACGCGTTTGTGTTTTCGGTGGCGGCAACGTGGCCATGGATTCGGCCCGTACCGCGCTGCGGCTGGGTGCCGACGAGGTGCATATCGTCTACCGCCGCAGCAGGGAAGAGCTGCCGGCAAGGGCCGAAGAGGCCGAGAATGCCGAGGAGGAAGGCGTGATATTCAACTACCTGACGCTTCCCATTCGCCTCATCGGCGACGACCAGGGCCGGCTCAGAGAAATCGAGTGCCTGAAGATGGAACTGGCCGAACCCGATGCCTCGGGCCGTCGGCGTCCGGTGCCCATAGACGGCTCGGAATTCCACATGAAAGCCGATGCCGCGATCATCGCCATCGGCAACAGCCCAAATCCCTTGATTCCCATGACGACGCCGGGGCTCGATGTCGGCAGAAGGGGCAATATCGAAGCCGACGAGGCTACCGGCAAGACGTCGCACGACAGGGTATGGGCCGGCGGTGATGTCGTCACCGGGGCCGCCACGGTTATCAGCGCCATGGGTGCCGGGCGCCGTGCCGCAGCCGCCATGCACGAGGCGCTCGGCGGAGGGAGAAAATGAGCCCGGTTCGGAGTTTGAGCCAAAGGGCCGTTTCCGAAATTGCCTTACATGTTCAGCAGCAGATAAATGGTAAATATAATGCCGATCATGGCTTGAACAGCCCGATACCCGTTGGCTGAGTTCATCTCTATCCCCCTCTTTCGCCGGATGAGCCAAGTCGCGTAGAGACTGCCGAGACCGCCGAGCACAGTAACCGTCACTGAAAGAATAGCAATTGTCTGGGGGGACACCGCGAACGAAAACCTCTCCAGGTCAAAGCCGAACTGCCGTCCGAAAACGGCGGGAAAACGTCCGGCTTCAACGAGCAGATATTTTAGGCGGTAGACGAGTTCACCGCTGAATGCAAGGGGGATGAGGACAGGGATCATGGGCGAGCCGAGGCGTACGGCATCGCCGTCAGGAGTATTGATCAGACGGTTCCCATACCGTATGATCCAAAGAAAGACGGCATAGCAAATGAGAAGCAGAAGCAGGAAGGAGATCTCCTTCGGGGCGAAGAGTTTGTGCTCCATCGATTCGTACCAATGGCTTTCCTGGACATACCGCGCCCATTGGGAACCGGCCAGAAACGGAACGATAAAGGCATAGGCATGATTGTGACTCCTGACGGAGACAAGCTCCACAAAGGGATTGCGGAGCAACAGCCGGGGCGAGTCGTTGTCGCAGAGCAGGACACACCGGCCGCAGAGCAGACAATCGAGGCTGTTCTTGATGTTGTGAGCTCCCATAGAGATCGGGCAGCCCCGTTGATTCTCGTGCCCCCTTTTGCAGTGAAACTGCCTGCAAGTCCGGCATATACCGAGATCGGCTCGAAATTCGACCATGGACATGGTGGCGCCGGTGCCGATTATCTTTCCCAGAGGGCAAATATAGCGGCACCAGGCCTGCCCCTTGTAGAGAATGCCCATAAATGTCGCACCGAAGAGAATAGCCAAGAGAAGAAAGGCCGTTCCCATGGGCCAGTGCTTCATGTCGGTTACGGTCTCAGCCCAGACGATGCCCGCAAAAAAGAGAAGGGAGAGATTGACGAAATACCGGCGCATGGCATGGGGCGGGTCGAGGTTGAAGCTAAGCCCAAAACGCTGCAGCAGCCTCCCGACACCCAAGAACGGACATACCCCGCACCAGAATTTCCCCACAAAAAACCAGCTCAAAACAACCCCGGACCACCAGATCCCCCAAGCCAGAAAAAGCGTCACGTTTCGGTTGGGATCTCGCGGGCCGAAGAGACCGAGAAGAATAAGGCAGGAGAAGGCGATATCTCCGAAGCTTCTGATAATGGCCAAATTTTTACGTTTCTTGAAAAAATCTTTTATGGTCGGAAAGGTGGCAAAGAGGTCGAGCCTGGCCGTTGGGTCGTAGATGAAAAGGATTCGGAGCAAGTCTTTGACTCTTTGCATGGGAACCTCGAATGATAATGGGATATATTATCAAGAATACGGTAATCCGTGTTTATGTCAAGAAGGAATAAGAGAGGTGGCGCCTTGTAATAGAACAGTTTTTGGTGACTATCTTGTGTTATATAGAGGAAAAGTATGGTCAATCTGAGGCTGGCGAAGTTTACTTAGACTCCATATAGACCGGGGTGAAATCTTGTAGTGTTGTCTCGGATTTTGGTAGACTTCGTGGAGATTCACTTGAAGATTGGTTGCGTGAAACGGTGGCTCAGTGGACCGTCAAGCGGCCTGACTGGAAATTGTAAGGCTATAGGAATTACGGCCGCTTCTAAGATTGCCTTTTCATTCAATCCATTTGTTCTGCTAAATATTTTATCTTCGGATATCGCCTTTGTATCTGTGATAAAATTATTTGCATTCCGTGGTCTTAAACGAAAAACTTCATCTTGTATAAGCCTTTATGGATAAAGAAAATGGTGCCGGATTAACCTTTCAGGTGTTTTTCCGTATCAGGATAGCTTGCGATTATTTTGTTTGCCAGTTCTAAGGCCTGACGGTATTCGATGGTTTTTTCCTCAATGGCGGAACGAAGCTCAAGGATAAGTTTTTCGTTGGTAGCCTTCTGGCAAACCGTAGTAATATGAAATTTTATGACGTTTGAAGCCTTGTTGGCTATTTTAGGAGAAGGAGCTGATGTGAATGTCTTGAAATATTGAATTTCAGAGGTTCTTATGCCAAACCCGGAGCAAAGAATTTTTATGATTTCCGCAGCATCCTTGTTTGATAAATTCCTTTGCTCAATGTTGTTTGTGATGGAAAGAATAAACGTCCATGCCGATGTTTGTGTGATGTTTTTACAGTAGAAGCTTACCAATTGGTCATAATGTTTTTCCTCTTCCTTCTTTCTGGCAAGATCAGTAAAACTAGCAATCATATCGACCTCGGTGTTTAGGAATTTCTTTGTAATGACCTTAGATTTGTATATATCGGCAAATAACACAATCCCCCAAAGGGAGGAAAACTCTTCACCCGTTCAGGGGATTTCAAGATCGACTTGGATCTTTAGAATGCATCCGTCAATTTGAAAGGAAGATCTGACAAGGACGACGAGGAGGAGGGATGAGGAAGATTTAGATTTCGGGGCAGAAGGTCGAAGACACACAGTCCCAATAATAAAATGCACCTGATAACGATTTGATTTTCAAAGTAAATATAGGCACATCATGAAAACTTCATGGTTGTCGGCATTTTTTTGCCAGAACTTTCGAATCAACGAGCAGTCTGGTTTTGTTTAGGACTTCCCAAATGCCTTGCGAGAATCCTAGCTTGTGCCACAGTCAGGCGCGTCGCCTTTGCCGGAATGCGGATACGCCAATTCGGCGGCATCGGCCTGTCGAAATGTTCTCCCCATATCCAAAGAGAAACAACAGTCATGACAATGAGGTGCCCACTGGAAAACAGCATGGGAAGAAGCATGAGGCCCCAACACGAGCCAACGCACCAAAAACCGTGTACGAACCCGAACTTGAGTGCGTCGAAATCGGCTGCCGCACCAAAAGCCGCAAGCTGCGGATGCGCGTGCCCCTGATTGAGACAGTGCTGCTTTAATGGTGAAAACTGCCAGGCGAGTACCAATATTATGCTAAAGATCGTAAGGACAAGCGGATATTCGACGGAGGCTCGAACTCCCATTGCTGATGCCACCAGCACCACTCCTGCTGCAAGCCACATGAAGGCATACCCTGCGACGAAAAGAGCCGTCGCCCGGCTGCGGCGATGAGAAAAACTGCGGTCACGCACATGGCGAATTGGAGCGATCAATACAGGCAGCATCATGGCAACCAGCATTATCGACCAACTCAGTGCAATGCCTCCGAGCAAGTTATATGCCGGCGGCATATTCAACGATCCATCAAGGGCATGATGGGTGTGCATCATCATGCCCTGTGCATGGATCACCAGAAGTATCCACGCAAGTGCGCTCATAAGAATGATAGGTGAGCGGACGCGCGAGCGCTCTTGGGCAGCGGGAGTCATCACTGTCCTTGACGGAAGACGCTAATTCGACCGATGCTGATCTGCGCCGATTCTGGAATGGGCCTGACCGGAACGATGTGAACATCGAGCGAATTGACGTCAAATGCATTGTCGAGATGCAGCGCGTCGACGATTTTCGTGATTTCCAGCACGAAAGTCAAGCCCTGTCCGCCATGCTCACCCGTCGGCAGGCTTGCCTTGCGTACACCAAAGAGCCCAATGCTGCCTGCCATACGGTCGGGGTGGTTCTCGTGGGCGGCGCCTTTGGGCAGGCCAACGTATACATGAAATGCTACCGAGTCCAATTGACCACGGACATTTTCAAGGTTCAGAAATACCCTGTCAGGAGTGGTGTCTTTGG
>JBJKQT010000211.1:0-5974 GCA_046705065.1 Desulfocapsaceae bacterium | reverse complement strand
CCTCTCGAGTGTCGTGGCCCAAGTGCAGGCCATCGGCGGGGTCAGCTTCTCCTCATCTTTCAGGACCCTTACGGATCGATCAATTCCAGGATGAAAATGGCCGACATCGTCGGCGAACCCCTTCTGGTCCATGGCGTCGCCAAGGACAATGAGAACGCGGAGCAGGTGGAATTCCTGCTTGAAACCGTGGGGCTCGAGCGCAGCCATGGCGACCGCTATCCCCACGAATTCAGCGGCGGCCAACGCCAGCGCATCGGGATCGCCCGGGCCCTGGCGCTGAAGCCCAAATTCATCGTCTGCGACGAAGCGGTGTCGTCCCTCGACGTTTCGATCCAGGCCCAAATCATCAACCTGATCGAAGATCTTAAAGTAAAATTCAACCTCACCTACCTGTTCATCGCCCATGATTTGCGCGTGATCAAGCACATTTCCGACCGGGTCGCCGTGATGTATCTGCGTAAGCTCGTGGAGATGGCGGAGACCGGAGGACTATACAAGAACCCGGCCCATCCCCTTCACCCAGGCGCTGCTGTCGGCGGTGCCGGTGCCGGGGGCCCATCCACAGCATGAACAGATCATCCTGAAAGGCGATGTTCCCAGTCCCATCAATCCACCGTCCGGGTGCCGCTTCCGAACGCGCTGCCCGTATTTTTATTTCGCTTGCTTTATCGAAAACGATGATGATATTTATTTTAACAACTCAGCGCCGGATCAATCCGGCACATTTTTTCTGAAGGAAAAAACCATTGCGATTAGTTGTGTCCTCCAGTCTAAATATTTGAGAAATCTATTAGATAAGGAGGAAGCGACCATGGCCAACTGTGCAGTAACTTGGTCCAGCGATCTAAAAGCGTTCGGCTTTATCGAGCAGGAGAACGGTCCTGACGTCTTTGTCCACCACTCAGCGATCAATGCAAATAGTTTCAAAAGCCTCAAAGAAGGCGATCGCGTAACGTTCGACATCGAGCAGGGGAAAAAGGGTCCCAGCGCGGCGACCGTTTCGTTAATCTGACCATACATGAAAAGGGTATCTGTCGAAATTCAGGAGATACCCTTTAATTTTTTGTAATTCCGTTTCTCCAACTCTCAATAAGCGTCTCGAACATAGTCTTTTTATCAGGCGCTTTTGTCAACTGCGGCTTCATATTTGGTAGGCAGCTCACATCGGATTCGCATGATCGGACAACTTACGGATTGCATTGACAATTGTTTTGTACAGTCAATTATCCATAAAAAATTTAAAGGAAACAGGGAGTATATGTGGCTGTCACAACCTATCGCCAAGTAATAGGAGCAAGAAATGAAATCTACGCAAAATAAATCAGAACCTCCGGCCGATGGCTTTAAATTCGAGGTGGGGGCCATGTATGAAAACATGAAAGGTGTCTATCAGGTGGTATCTATTCAAAATAATTCGATGGTTATCCGCTGGAACGACGGCAGCGAAATCGTAACGCCCGTAGAACTGCAAAAGCGGATCATCAATAGAATGGCTCGTGAAGAAGAAATCAGATTGCAGGAGGAGGTTCAATTGCGGGAAAAGGCTCAAAAGAAAAGAAAAAGGAAGACGTAGCATACTCGAAATTCAATCTCCAGCAGAGAAAAGCAGCGCCGCCCCCTATTCTATTATTGAAAGTCTTCTCCTTATTTACCGGAGCCCGGAAATTGGAGAAATGAAAGGGATCTGAATCGTGAATATTTACATCGGAAATTTATCCTTCAGCACCACTGAAGATAGTTTGAGGTTGTTATTTGCCGGGTTTGGGGATGTCGAGAACGTCAAAATAATAAAAGACAGGTTTTCCGGCAAACCAAAAGGATTCGGTTTCATCGAGATGCCGAGCAATTCCGAAGCGGATCAGGCAATCAAAGCCTTGAACGGGAACCACATCGATGGCAGCCATATTAAGGTCAAGCCAGCTGACTCCGGTCGAAAGAGGTCCAAAAAAAGATCGAATCGCAGAAGTAGATTTTGAGCGTGGGCGGTAAATGTCATGCACCATGGAATTTCAAAATCGATTGGACGCCGCCAATCGGTATTCTCTTTTTTTATCTTCAGGCAAAGGGAAGAAACCTTCGTCTTGGCAGTCATTGATTATAGATTTCATCAATCCAATCCGATAGCCTCACCAGGCCTTCGAAAGACAACTATAATCAATGCCATTGCCGTCGTTATCGGGATGGGATGAGCGCATCAAGGAAAGCAAGCAAGGCAAGAAAAATCAATACTTAGATCTTCGTTGTCACAGGCTCAACCTTTCTTTCGGCGAACATTCTACCTTTCATTATGGACGATCTAAATCGTGTAGAATCGAAAGCCTGACTTATCTGCTGCGCCTCTTCGTTCCCCTTTCATGGCCATAACCGTTCCGGCCACCCCGTTGACCAACGCTTTTGCCGCGTCCTTCTTTACGAGGACGCGCTTCATCCACTTTGAGCGTTTTGCCTTTAAGATCGGTACCATTCAATCCATCGATGGCGGACTGTCCTTCGGATTTAGAATTCATTTCCACAAAACCGAATCCTTTTGATTCACCGCTGAATTTGTCCTTTAAAATGACAATGGATTCAACCGGGCCGAATTGTTCAAATACTGATTGTAAATCTTTTTCCGTAGTCTCGTTCGAGAAATTGCCGACATAAATTTTCATTGAAATCTCCTTTGGAGATAAATTGTTATCGCCTTTGATAAGATAAAGTCGCAACGAGAGCAAAAAAATGCGCGGCGCCATATTTGACGACTACCCCAAGCAGAAATAATTGTTCGCAATCAGGACATGCTGGACCATTTTTACGAAAAAATTACGGATATTCCAGCATTGATAAATTTAAGCGCAAGGAGAATCAGATGAGCGTGCAATTGACCCACTCGGGAAATCCGTGTTCCGGGTCCTTCAAATTCAGACGAAGTGATTTCTCGAGCCGAGGCAAAATTGACGGCTTAGAAGTCCGATATCGGCGCCTGCGCTTCATCCCTCATCACTGCGGAGTACGATAAGTACGCTGCCTGCGGCACCCGCGATAGCGGTATTCCTCGGGATTCCCAAGCCTTGATCTCGAACCTTTTACGAAGACGTCTGAAATGCGACTTTAACGAATTCATCAACAATAAGGATGGCAAATAAATAGATATGACGATGAATACTTTTAGATTTTGTCGATTTGTTAGTACTGGCATCCTTTCGATTTACGAAAGGATGCCAGTATGGATCACGATGAGGTGCTAAACCACTGTGACTTTTTTTGCCGAAGGACCTTTCGGTCCTTGCTCGACGTCAAAGGTTACCCGGTCACCGTCGTTGAGGGATTTAAAACCGTTAGCATTGATCGCCGAATGATGAACGAAAACATCTGCTCCATCTTCCTGCTCAATGAATCCGAATCCTTTGTGGTCGCTGAACCACTTAACAATTCCATTGGCCACGATAACATCCTCCTTTCTTATTTAATTTTCAATGTCGCTAACTGGAGGGGTGCCATCTTGGCAAATGGTTTTTTCCTTCAGAGAGGAGCCGTCCTGAAGACTAAACGGGAACTGACAGGACTTGATTGAATGGAACAATAATAAGCCGTTTCCTACATTAAGCAAGCAATTTTTTGGCTGACCAAATCAGCATACACCCATATAAGCAATTAAGTATACAAATCCGACGAGTTAGACAGGAAACACGATGAGTTAATATTCAAAAAACATTTTACTGATAAACCTATCATACTCCAGGCGGTATTTATTTCCTTTTAGGTACCGATGATCCCATTATTCCTGGATGTTTCGATTTTCGTTTTTTGCAATTATAAAAAGTGCACTTTCAATTTGGATAGCGAGAAAAACATTAGGCTCGGAAATCTTTGTTCACCAATTTTCAAAGTCGCCAGAACATCGTGGCGTCGACCAGGGAATGGACCTTTCCTCCGAATTTTAGAATCTGGATAAGAATAGAAATACCAGGGCACACAATGCCTGGTGCTGAGTGGAACTGGCAATTTTTTTTTGGACGGTTAAATAATTCAAAAATTCAGTAAGATGGATTTCATTCTAATCTTTAGGATGATGTTTGTTGCGGAAATAAATTTGATGAACTCGTAAAAAGTCACATTTCAGACGGCTTCGTAAAAAGTTCGAGATCAAGGCTTGCGAATCCCGAGGAATGAGGAGTACTTATCGTACTCCGCAGTGACGAGGGATGAAGCGTAACGCCGATATCGGACTTTTTACGAAGCCGTCAAATTTATCTCTTGATCCAGTCGATATAGGCTTGTTCCGTGAGGATGCTGTAATGCCGGTGTCACCTGCAATTTCGAACCAGGTCGAGCAAGGGTGGCTTGAGCAAGTTTTTATTTCCTTTATTTCGCAATGGGTCGCAAGGGTCTTGACACTTCCGCACTTATTGCAGTCATTGTCGGTGAACCAGAACGGATAAAAATTATTGAGATTACGAAAGGTAATACCCTTATTGGACCTGGATCTTTACCATGGGAAATAGGAAATGCCTTCTCGGCGATGTTTAAAAGAAGCAGGTTATCAATTGAAGCAGCTCAAAAGGGAATTTTGATATTTGATGGAATTCCAATTCGGTATGTTGAATCAGATTTTGTGAAGGTTCTACAAATATCCAAACAATCCGATATGTATGCCTACGATGCATATTTCCTGGAATGTGCTATTCGACATAAAGCCCCGCAATTGACGTTGGATAATAAGCTCAAAGCATCTGCTCAAAAACTCAATGTCGAAACGATGGAGGTTTAAAATGCAGGTTTATTCTTATTCGGAGGCAAGGCAAAAGCTTGCCTCGGTCCTTAAACAAGCAGAAAATACGGGAAAAGTTATAATTCGAAGAAAAGATGGACGAACCTTCGCCTTGGTCCCAGAAAAAATTGCATTTTCACCTTTAGATGTTCCAACGATAAAGGCAAACGTAATAACAGAAGAAATAGTTGATTTCATTAGAGAAGGAAGGGAAAGGTAGAACCAGGCGCTTAACTCAGACGGCTAATTCCGTGGCATTTTGAAGTTTTGAGCTATTAGCATCTTCTTCATTCTTCTGAGCGTCCATCTGTGTCAACCGCCGCTGGTTAGCTCGTCGATGCCAACAAAGTAGTTGACAATTTCCGATATAAGGTATTACCATTAACAGTAATACATATAACCGGAGGTCGAGTTATGAGAGTAACCACAAAAGGCCAGGTCACAATTCCCCAACACATTCGCGAAAAATTGGGGATAACGCCTGCCACCGAAGTCGATTTTGTCGAGGAGGAAGGCCGCATATTTTTGGTCAAACGAAAAGAGGGAAAAGCCGCAATAAGGAAATTTTCAAGGCTACGTGGCTCTGCAACTGTCAAAATGAGCACAAATGAAATTATGGCTTTAACGCGGTCTGATAAATGAATGGCCTTCTTGTAGATTCGAATGTCATTTTGGACATTTTTCTTGATGATCCTAAGTGGGCTGATTGGTCTGTAGGTGCATTGGCAAATGCTAGCTACAATTCAACGCTTTATATTAATCAGATAGTCTATGCTGAAGTATCAATTGGATTCGATAAAATCGAGGAATTGGAATTAGCTCTGCACCAATGTGGATTCCAGATGTTAGAAATTCCAAAAGAAGCTCTTTTTCTGGCCGGAAAAGCATTTCTTAATTACAAAAGGGGCAAGGGCACCAAGAAATCACCTTTGCCTGATTTTTATATTGGAGCGCAGGCCGCCGTGCTTGGCATGGATTTGATTACACGGGATAAGGGTAGATACAAGACTTATTTCCCTACAGTCAGAATAATATGCCCCGAGTGATGACAAGAGCCCCCATCTATAGGGATAGGGAGGAGCCTCATGACTCCCCCTTCCCACACCACGCAGCATACGGGTCCGTACTGCGCGGTTCGGCTGATCCCAGGCAGAATCAGGCCCAGGGGAACAAAAGACCTAATGATGAGAAGTAGGCATCCGGCAGGGCGATATGAACCCACTT
>JBJKQT010000210.1:0-4410 GCA_046705065.1 Desulfocapsaceae bacterium | reverse complement strand
TGCATGAGACGCAGGATCTCGTCTTCCGTGTGTTCCGGAGCGATCTTCATTGATCCCGGCAGATGGTTGGCAATAAGTGCTGCGAGTAAATTCGGCGTTTTCAGAAGAAGCTCCATACGGAGTCCGGAGGAGATGAAGACATGCTGAATTCCTGCGATGCCGGATACAGTCTCCAGTACGTCTAAAAAGGCTTTTTCATTGAGCTGTAGGTGACGGCATACTTCTGGGAAGAGACAGTCGTGTTTTTTGCATATATTTAAAGAACATCTGCTTTGGTAAAGATTTGCAGTCGGACCTCCCAGATCGGTTATGGTTCCATCAAAATCTTCCGATTCTTTGATATAGTGAGCTTCTTGAATGATTGATTGACGGCTCCGGCTGCTGATAACCGGCCCTTGATGCCTGGAGATTGCACAGAAAGAACAGTTACCCGAACAGCCTCGAACAATGGTAATGGAATGGCGGATCGTTCGATAAGCCGGGATATCCGGGGTGGAGGGGTGTGGCTTTCGGGCAAATGGCAATTCATAGACCTTGTCCATTTCTTCTGTTGAAAGGGGATCAGATGCAGGATATTGAATGAGCCAGGAATTTTGCTGACGTTGGGCCAGCAGTGTTTTTGAACAGCTTCTAGCTTGGCGATCAATTAGTCGTTCTGCCTCAAGAAACAATTTTCGGTCGTTTTGAATTTCCGGCCATGAGGGGAGAACTTGAAGCTTTTGATTTGTTTCGCGGCATATGTCATCAGGAAATTGCAGATGCATCTCGTTGTCCGTCAATCTGATACATGTCCCGTCGATGCCCGATAACGGAAGATTGCCGGATAATTTTTGAGCTGCTAAAAGAACACTTTTTTCCCCCATTCCATAAATGAGCAAGTCGGCTTTTGCCTCGGTGAGGGCAGAACCACGCAACTTATCCTGTTTGTAATCATAATGGATGAACCGCCTAAGCGATGCTTCAACCCCCCCGAGAATTATTGATACATCTTTATAGGCAGCACGGGCAAGATTGGCATAGACAAGAGTCGCCCTGTCTGGACGACGTCGGTTTGTTTTCGTTCGTTGCCCATTAAACCAGGGGTTTCCTTGTGGGGAATAGGCGTCGCTGGTTCTCACTTTGCCGTTACCCGAATAGTTGGCGACAATGGAATCAAGGTTCCCGGAGGTTATGCCGAAAAAAAGACGCGGCCTACCAAATCTACGGAAATCATCGGGCCCGTCGTATCGGGGTTGGGGTAAAACCGCTACCTTGTAGCCATGGTTTTCGAGCAACCTTCCAATGAGTGCCACTCCAAAGGAAGGGTGGTCGACATAGGCGTCTCCCGTCACGAGTACGATATCAACGGAGTCCCAACCAAGGTCAATACACTCCTGCCAAGTGACAGGAAGAAACGGGGCATATTTTTTGTCTGACATAAGAAACGCAGTAAACGAACGTGCAGTCATGCACATTCGGGATAACTTGAACCGAATTTAGACGACTTTGAACTCGAACGGAAAATCGAATTTTTCAAAATTGCCTTTTAACTAACATCGTGTCGTGTAACAAATTGGTATTTTAGAATTTTCATGACATAATATCTCGCAGGAATCCATCGTACGGCACGGTTTTTGCGAGAAATCCGGAAATAGCATTACTAGCAAATTTATAATGATCTTCTTGAAAAAAAGAAAGAGGGGAGGTTCGAACTACAACGTGGAATATTTTTTTGTATTCGATTGAGTCTTTGATAAACTATTCTAATGTTGTGTGGTTATTGCTTTGCCTTCCTGATGTTTTATTTCAATACGATAAAAAGTTTTCATCCGAAAACCAGGAGCTTGGTTCGAAATCGAAGCATGAGAAAATTTTTACCACAGCCTTATAATCGATATTTAGGGGATAAAAATTTGCTCATAACCAAGATATCGGGACGGATAAGCGTAGACTTCGAATAACAGTTTTCTGACTGGAACTAATAATATTTGAAAATGAAAGAGGTCTGTGAATGCCGGCTGGACGTACATCTTACAAAATAGTATTGGCTGATGAACATGTGTTGATTCGGCATGGAGTAAAAAACATTATTAGCCAGGAGCCCTCGTTCAAAGTCGTGGGGGAAGTCGCAACAGGGGAAGGATTGCTGGAATTACTCGAAGAAGACACTCCGGACCTGGTTATTCTTGCCATAACTCTCCCCAACGTTTCCGGTATGGAACTTATCGGCGTGGTTAAAAAAAAATATCCCAAAATAAAAATATTGATGCTCACAATGCATAAGAGCAAAGGATATTTCTATGGGGCCATGTCTGAAGGAGCTGACGGATACCTGTTGAAAGATGATTCCAGTGACGAGCTTCTTCGAGCGATCAAAAAGATCAAAGAGGACAAAATTTATCTATCCCCGACGATCGCTGACGAATTCACCGACGATGTCCTAGCAGCCCTTCGTAATCGAGAAGTCAGTCCTTTCAAAGGGTTGACGGATAGAGAAAAAGAGGTCCTCCGGTTGGTTGTTGACGGGTTGACCAGCAAACTGATCGCTGAGAAACTTTGTCTCAGTCCCAGAACCGTCGATCACCATCGGGCAAGATTGTTGAAAAAATTCAACATGCGCAATACGGTCGATCTTGTCAATTTTGCTGTCAGAAACGGTTTTGTCCCGTTTAAAGATTTCTGATCAGCCTTATCGCCTGGGATTTCACTCCTATTCCCATATGTCCGGACATGTGTTGCCGATTGACTCCTAAAAGTCCAAAATCAAATCGCAGGGGCTATGGTTACCAATATTCTCATCCGTGTTTTGGCTCTCACTCCGTGGGGCTCCCGTATCTGGGAAATCAGTATGCTGCCTTGCTCAGCAGGCATCTCTGTTTCTCCTTCACCAAGGAAATATCCTTCTCCTTCCAATACCTGAATTGACAGTTCGCCATCCAAATCATGTGAATGAACGGGAAAAGTGACTCCCGAATCCAAATTGAAATTAATGATTTTAAAACTCGGGGAATCTTCTACCAAAAAAAACCGTTTCATGGCTCCGGGGGTAAACTCGTTGGTATTTTCAAGATTGATAATTTTCATTTCAGTTTCTCCTGAATAATGATTGGTCTTTGTCGTTTTGTTGGCACTTGCTCTTTATGTAGCAACTTGTATGCCAATTGATTATTGCCGATATTTTAGTATGTTATTGTTGGTGTATGCAATTTGACAACAAAAAACCGTTGCGAAATCAACAACGCTGTTGTTATAATAACAACCATGGACCTTTTAACTACACTATCAGAAATAGCCATCGATCTAACCTCGATAATGAGCGCTGAAGATCGTTACCAGAGATTGCTTGATGCCTTGCATAAGGCCATCCCTTACGACGCCGCAACACTCCTGCAGGTCGATTCCGACAGGCTCGTGCCCATTGCTTCGAAGGGGCTGACCCCGGATGCTATGGGACGCGTTTATATGCGGCATGAGCATCCTCGCCTGGATATCATCTGTGGATCGAACGAGCCTGTCATTTTTCCGTCGGACAGTCGTTTGCCCGATCCCTTTGACGGCATGCTGATTTCAGATCTGGAAGCGTTGCATAGAATCCATTCCTGTCTCGGCTGCCCGCTCTATGTGAATGATGTTTTGGTCGGGGTTTTGACGGCGGACGCTCTTACAGTTGGTGCCTTCGATCACCTTCCTAAACAATTTCTAAAAACCATCGGGCTCATGACAGGTGCCCAGATGCGCGTTACGGAATTACTCAAAGCGCTCGAAGAAAAAGCTGAGCGTCAAGGCCTGATCGCATCGGACCTCATGCAGGACGTTGCGCATCAAAGGGGATGGGAAATCCTTGGGAAAAGCGCACCAATCGAAAACCTTCGCCGTGAAATCGAGTTGGTGGCGAGATCGGATTTCACAATTCTTATTCTCGGTGAAACGGGGGTTGGAAAAGAATTAGTGGCCAGGGCAGTCCACCACCATTCCTTTCGTCGAGACAAAGCCATGCTGTATCTCAACTGTGCTGCTCTGCCGGACTCTCTGGCCGAAAGTGAGCTCTTCGGCCATGTTAAGGGGGCATTTACCGGAGCAAGCACCAATAGAACAGGCAAATTCGAACTCGCAGATGGTGGGACGCTATTTTTGGACGAAATAGGAGAACTTTCCCTGGAAATCCAGGCTAAAATATTGAGGGTAATACAGGAAGGAGAGATTCAACGGGTCGGATCGGATAAAATTTTACACACCAACGTCCGTCTGCTTGCTGCAACGAACAGAAATCTTGAAGGTGAGGTGAAAGCAGGAAAATTCAGAGCCGACCTTTATCATCGGCTCAACGTCTATCCTATTATTGTGCCGTCGTTGCGTGAACGAAAGGAGGATATCGCCATCCTTGCAGGATATTTCGTAGAACGGGTGAAAAAACAGCTCGGGCTTGGCGAG
>JBJKQT010000209.1:0-25858 GCA_046705065.1 Desulfocapsaceae bacterium | reverse complement strand
AACTTAAAATTCAACATTCAAGAGCTCAAACTCTCTCGAATACTTCTCGCGCAATGGCCAAAGGGATTTATCAAGCCATTTTTTCATGTCATTTTCGGCAGCTATCTCCCGCAAACATTCAATGACCCCGGTTGCCAACCGTTTATCATCGACCGCCCCGGAATATTCTATCTTTCCATTGGAGTACTTGAATTCTTCTGCAAACGGGTCGAGGAACTCGTATTGATTGACTTTTTGCACAAATTTGCGCTTCAGAATGGTATCGAAGTCCTCTCGAATTTTGCGATTGCTGGAGACGAATTTTTCATAGATCAGCATCAGATACTGCAACATCTCTCTAATATGCAAAGGACCTGTTTCTTCCTTATAGACTGGCTCAGGCTCTTCCGAAGCAGAGGCAGACTTGTCTACTGCAGCACCGTTAAGATTCGCCGCAGCCTTCCCGTTTATCTTTACCGAATTGTTTTCCGATATTTGATCCAGCAAAATCTTGCGAACGTTGAGTACTGCACCGACTTTTCTTGATTTTTCTATCAAATTAACCTGAGTTTCCTGGTCGCGGGTAAGCTGCCACTTGCTATCCGCCGATATCGACCCGATTATCTGTCCATTGTGCATGAACAACAGGGCCGGATCACCTGATGGAAAAGCAACTTCTATATAACCTGTCAAGCGATCGGCCGTCATCTTGCGGATAAGCCCTTCCAAATCGGTAAATTCGGTGGACAAATCCTTATAGAGGTCTTCGGCGTTGGCAACATTGGCCCAAAAAGCAATTTTTTCCGGCGGGACCTCGTATATGGAGATCAACATCTTATTTGACTTCGCCTGATCTAAGAGCTGGTCTATGGCTTCTTTGCCGCTGAGCACTTCACCTGACCTTTTGTAGGTTCCGTTGATAAGATTGAAGGCATCGAAAAAAACAACCCCTTCCTCCGACGGTAACTGAAAGTGTACGCAACCGGCGTCAACAACCCCCTGATAATATTGAAACAGCCGCTCAATATTCAGATAGTAGCTGTTCAATTCCTGGACTATTGGCGTTTCTTTGGGTATAACAATCATCTTTTCCGACTCCACCTCATCATTGAACAAATATTTCATTTAGCACTGGATACCTACCTTCAATCCAGAGAGTTTTGTATCTTCCTCTTCCACCGTCTCGACCACATTCTTCACCACGTGCCCGACAGTCAAAAGAATTGCTATTTTAACTAACCGTGCAAAAAAAAGAAACGATCAAAATACACAAGTATGGGCAAAGTTGAAAGCCTCATGACCAACCAATCTCATAAAATTAAATTTTATTAAATTAAATCAAAATATTATCCAGAAAAGAGAAGTTCTCCTTTCTTCACTTTTTTGGTTGAGGACTTCGTCGTTTCAAGGATGCACGCCCCAAAAAAGATACGTTACGATAACGGCTGCAAGCAGACCCGCCAGGTCGGCAACGAGCCCGCCGGCCGCAGCATAGCGCGTTCTTTTGATGCCGACGGAGCCGAAATACACTGCAAGCACATAAAAGGTCGTTTCGGTGCTGCCTTGGGCCACAGATACCAGATGACCCGCAAAACTGTCAGGTCCGAGAGTTTTCATCGTTTCCACCATCATGGCACGTGCGCCACTCCCGGACAAAGGCTTCATCAGCATGGTCGGCAAACCGGTGACCCAGGCCGGATCCAGTCCAACAGAATGTACCAGCACTTTCACTCCGTGGACAAAAAAATCCAATGCGCCGCTGGCTCGCAGCATTCCTATGGCAACCAGCATCGCCACCAGATATGGAATAATCGTCACCGCCGTCATGAATCCGTCTTTTGCTCCTTCGATGAAAGCCTCATAGGCATTAACCCGCTTTACCATGGCCCCCAGCAAGAAGACGGCGATCAATCCGAGAAGAAGCCCGTTGCTGACCATGGAGGAATAGAGCGGCAATTTTTGAGGAGGAAGATGCAAAAACCAAAACGCCAAACCACCGACCAGAAGAGTCAACCCACCAAGCCAAGCCGAGACGACTCTGTCCGGCATGATACGCTGTTTCATCAGCACGAAGAGAAAACCGGCCAGGGTGGAACAATACGTCGCCATCAGAATTGGGATGAAGACATCGGTGGGATCGGCAGCTCCCATCTGAGCCCGGTACGTGAAGATGGTCACCGGCAGAAGAGTTACAGATGAGGCGTTAAGCACCAGAAACATGATTTGTGCATTGCTGGCCGTATCCTTATCGGGGTTCAACTCCTGTAATTCCTGCATGGCTTTGAGGCCAATGGGTGTCGCCGCATTATCGAGACCCAGCACATTGGCGGCCATATTCATGGTAATGGAGGCAAGCGCAGGATGTCCTTGAGGAACCTCGGGAAATACACGGGAAAACAGAGGAGAAAGCAAGCGTGCCAAGGCATCGAGGAAGCCCGCCTTTTCGCCGATGCGCATGACGCCAAGCCACAGGCACATGACACCGGTCAGTCCCAGGGAGATCTCAAACGCTGTTTTAGCATTGTCAAAAGCGGCCTTGACCAGCATGGTAAAAATATCCAATTGGCCGTTAACCAACAACTGGAAAAGTGCCGCGGCAAATGCCGTGAAAAAAAAGCCGATCCAAATGGCATTAAGCATCGATTATGAATTGATGACTTTTTAAAAAATTCGATTTGCCGGTACTCCCTGAGAACATGGCAACTCGTCGTTTCAAGACAGCAGATGCAACCTATCAGGCTTACATCTCCGGTTCAATAATTTTCCGAAAATAGAAGAAAAACAAATCCACCTTAACTTGACCCTTTTTCTATTACCTGAAAATCCCCCAAGCCATCTTTGTTGCAACTACCAACAGTAAAAGAGCAAAGATTTTTTTCAACTTCGACACGGGGAGACTATGAGCAAGTTTCGCTCCTAAAGGTGCAGTAATTACACTTGCCATGACAATGCCCAGCAAGGCAGGGAGATAAACAAATCCCAACGAAAACGACGGCAGCGATGCTTGTTTGAAACCGCTTGTCAAATAACCAAGGGTTCCTGCAACAGCCAAAGGAAAGCCGATGGCCGAAGCCGTACCGATGGCATTGTGTATCGGCATGTTGCACCACATCATAAAAGGTACGGAAAGAGAGCCGCCTCCGATACCGACAAGACTGGATATCGCACCGATTACCCCTCCTGCCGAAAACATACCGGCATTTCCAGGAAATTCACGGGAGGCCGGCGGCTTTTTATCGAGTATCAGCTGAATCGCTACATAGTAGAGGAAAAGTACAAAAAATCCTTTAAGAAAACCGGTGGAAAGTATTGAAGCCAACCAAGCTCCGGTGAATGTGCCGACAAGAATTCCTGCAGTAATTCGTTTTACTATCCGCCAGTCCACAGCTCCTTTTTTGTGATGGGCGACAAAACTCGAAACAGAGGTGAATACAATACTAGCCATTGACGTGCCGAGGGCAAGGTGCATCAAGTGGATGTGACTTATGCCTTGTATGGTGAAACAATAGACCAGCATCGGTACGATGACAAGCCCGCCGCCTATTCCTAGCAAGCCTGCCAATATGCCGGCGATAACGCCGACCAGCAGATAGATAAGCAGAAGTGTAACTGTCATTGTCTTTCTTCCCTTTTATTGCTTTTTGTGTCGTTCATAACCAGCCTCTCAATTTGTTCAAGATGCTCGCGCATGGCCTGAAAGGCAGCGTCCGAATTCCTTTTTTCAAAGGCATCGATAATCCGCAGATGTCCGGAAATCGACGTATCTTTGCGCATTTCATTTTGGTACTCTCCGGACCTGCTTTCAGCTAAAACATCGTTAATCAGCTCCATAACCCGGAAAAGGACGCGATTTCCTGAACACTTCGCAAGCTTAAGATGAAAAGCGGCATCGAGGTCTCCTTTTGTGGAGCCGGTCTGCAACTGTTGATTGCAAACGATTACCTTCAATTCATCAATTTCTTGTTGAGATATCCGTCCGGCAGCAAGGTAGGCAGTCTGTGGTTCCAGGATTCTTCTGAATTCCAGGATTTCGGTCAAGAGGTCAGATTTCACCTGCATGGCCATTGCCATGGATTTTTTGACGAATTCTTCTTCGGAAACGGATGAGATATAGGTTCCGTCACCATGCCGCCTGCAGAGAATACCCCTTTCAACAAGAGACTGTATTCCGCAACGTATCGCTCCACGGCTTACGTTGAGCTTTTCGGCAAGTTTACGTTCGGCGGGAAGCTTATCGCCAACCTTCAGACCGGTTTCCATAATCAATTGCCACAGTTTTTCTGCTATAGCCGGCAAGGCAATTCCGCCTTTCTTTTCTGCTGTCTTCATCACCGCGTCATGAGCGCCGATTTTAAGTTTAACCAATTTATAAAATTTTTTGTATTGGTTAACCAATTAGCAAAAAATTACTTTCCTTGTCAAGAGCAAATTTCAGGCGAGCATCTTTTGATTATAAATTTTAAAGGAAGTTACAGGGAGCGGATGGATTCCGCGCGATATATGGGCAGAGACTTTCAGGCAACCGTCCTTGCCCATTGTTTCGACCATTCACCCAGCGGTTTTAACAAAGCGAACAGCTGATGACCCGCCTCGGTCAACTGATAGCCTTCCAGCGTACGCTCGATGATGTGGGCTTCGACCAGCTCTTTCAACCTCGTACTTAATATGGTTGGCGAAATGGTTTAGCATTTTGCCTGCAACACTCGAAACGGTGCGGGACCGTTGCTGAGATTCCAGATAATTCCCATGGCCCATCGTCTGCCCAGGAGGTCAAAGAGGGCCATTATGGGAGCCCCTGTTTTAGAGCCCCGAACCGGGAAGCCCGGTTTTGGAATTGGCATAGATATTCCTCATTATACCACAAGGGCATAAGTTTCGTACGAGCAGGCAAGCTGCTCAACTCAGCTTTATCGATTCAAAAAAGTTGTTATCAACACTACATAAATACTTGGCAAGATACAATGGGAAAACAGGCGCATCTTTTTCAATAGTGCCGATTTGCACCCAAAAATGTTATATAAATTCAATCCCGCTGAAAAACATATTGACTGCCCACGCCTGGATTCATACAACTATTGAAATCTGTTTTTACCAAATAGGCTGAGACGAGCAAACTTCAATGCGCTGTCTTATTGTATAATTACGAATTGTAGACAGATGTAAAGCAGGTTTTCCATAAATAATATAACCGGGCATGAGACGCATATAATCACTTTAATCATCGAGGACATCATGAACGAAAAGGCAACACTGCATATTGGCAATAAAAGTTACGACCTGGATATGACAACGGGAACAGAAAATGAAAAATGCATAGATATTCAAGAGTTACGATCAACAACCGGTTGCATTACCATGGATCCGGGTTTCGGCAATACCGGTTCGTGCTTTTCCTCGATCACCTATGTTGACGGAACCAACGGCATCCTGCGTTATCGTGGGTATCCCATAGAAGAAATAGCGGAAAAGGCAAACTTCGTGGAAGTTGCCTACCTCATCCTTTACGGGGAGCTGCCAAACGTTGACCAATATAAATCTTTTTATGCGGCTCTTAATGAACATGCAGCATTACATACCAATTTAGAGCACCACTTCTCCGGGTTTCCCAAAGATGCGCCACCCATGGCCATTCTGTCAGCCATGCTCAACCTGGTCTCTTGTTTTCACCCTAATGTCCTGAATGTCCATTCCGACGGTCCGGAATTCGACAGAACTGCGGCACTGCTTCTCTCAAAAGTCCGCACCATAAGTGCTTTCGCCTACCGGATGGCCGCAGGCAAACCGTTTAATCATCCCAATCCAAATCTCAGCTACTGCGCCAATTTTCTCCATATGATGTTCTCAGAGCCCTTTAAGGAGTTTGTTGCAAGCCCTGTAGTCGAAAGTGCAATGAATCTCTTCTTTGTCCTGCATGCGGACCATGAGCAGAACTGTTCGACTTCCACTGTACGCGTGGTGGGCAGCTCCAGGGCAAATCTTTTCAGCTCAGTGGCAGCCGGCGTGTGTGCATTGTGGGGACCGCTGCATGGAGGCGCCAACACCGCTGTCATCAAAATGCTTGAAGATATCAAAGCGTCAGGCAGACCGGTTACTTACTACATTGACAAAGCCAAGGAAAAGAACAGTGATTTCAGACTGATGGGCTTCGGTCATCGTGTTTACAAGAATTTCGACCCCAGATCTATTATTTTGAAAAAGCAAGTTCATGACGTACTGCAGGAGCTCAACCTTGACGATTCACTTCTCGAAATCGCCTTGGAGCTGGAAGAAGCCACCTTAAACGACGATTACTTCATCAGTCGCCACCTCTACCCCAATGTTGATTTTTACAGCGGCATTCTGCTGCGCGCCATCGGTATTCCGTTGAATATGTACACCGTGATGTTCGCAATCGGACGGATGCCCGGCTGGATTTCCAACTGGAAAGAATTGCTGCAGCATAACCAGCGGATCTCCAGGCCGAGGCAGATCTATACCGGCTACACCCAAAGACGATTCGTGCCGCTTGAAAACCGGTGATTTCCTGAGCCTTTTGCAAAATGAGAATTTTCGTTCAAAATCAAGGCATGAGAAAATTTTCACCGCAGGCATTTACTGAATATTCCGAGGATAAAATTTTGAGCATATCGTGGAGGTTGGGTGAAACGACCATTTCACAAGTGGCTCTTCCAGTTAAATTTCCGGGTGAGCAATCCACGAGGGATGCTCATCCGGGCCTTGGATGCCACTGCACGACGATTCTGATGGGTTGAGGCAGATAAGCGTCGACTTCGAATAACAGTTTCGGACGGGAATACGTTAAGAAGCAAGCTGTATATCTTTGATCGTCTTCCCACCTATCCCTAAATTGGCATCATCGAGTTCATGGATTGAGAAAACGAAATGATGCTCCGGTATCTTGGTGATTTTAACTGCGGCCGCAGTTAATTTTTCAATGAGTTCTTTTTTGGTTTCAGGTGCGGTTTTTCGCATTGTGATTGTTACAACAGGCATATTTTGCTCCTTTTGTGAAAGTTTGCTTGATACATTTATTGTATCAAGATACATATTACGTATCACAATACAATAAATGTATCAAGTGTTTTTTGATTGTCGCTCTCCCAGCCGCTTTGCTGCAAACAGTGTAACGAATTGGACATTCCCCGGAGGATAGGTTATTAACCTAGTGACGGTCAGTTTTTTAGTGGGTTGACAATCGGATTTCACCCTATTGCATCCTTATTATTTATATAATATTTTTAATTTTTAGAGGTGGAAAACACTTTAAACCCAAGCAATAAGACATGGATACGGTAGGTTTTTTTCTCAAGGCCGTCTTCGGGTTGCAGGACGCAAACAATGCTGCCTTCCCTGAAGTGCACAAGCATCAATGAATGGAGGAAATGCCAATGAATCAACCAAGTGTTAATTACGATGTTCTCACTCCGGTGCAGTTTTTGATCCGGAGCGCCAATGTGTATCCGGACAAAACAGCCGTGATTTACGGAAACTCCCGATACTCATACAAAGACTTTTATGCCAGGGTAAACCGACTGGCCGATGCATTGAAGAAAAAAGGAATTGGCATAGACGACAAGGTGGCCTTTTTGTGCCCTAATATCCCGCCCATGCTTGAGGCACACTATGCCGTGCCGATGATCGGCGCTGTTCTTGTCAGTATCAATATCCGCCTCTCCCCAAAGGAGATTGCATATATAATCAACCATTCCGATGCCAAAGCCGTGTTTATCGATGCGGAATTCGCTAAATCCGTTCAGCCCATTCTCTCCGAACTCGACAAGGTCGGTTTCTTTGTCAATATATGCGATGGAACAGACGATATGCCAATGGAGGGAACCGATTACGAGAGTTTTCTGGCTACAGGTGCTCCCGACCCAATTCCGGTAGCGGTGGACAGTGAACGGCAAGTAGCCACAATAAATTACACAAGCGGGACGACCGGCCTACCCAAAGGGGTAATGTACCATCATCGCGGGGCCTACCTGAACGCCATGGGAGAGCTTCTGGAATCAGGAATGGATCCAACCTCCGTGTATCTCTGGACCTTGCCGATGTTTCATTGCAACGGTTGGTGCTTTACCTGGGCGGTGACCGCGATAGGTGGAACGCATGTCTGCCTCCGCCAAGTCGTTGCAGCCGACATTTTTCGTTTAATCCAGGAAGAAAATGTCTCGCATCTCTGTGCGGCACCGACCATTCTAATCATGATGATATCCCACCCCGATGCACAAAAAGTCAAGATGACGCGTCCGTTGCGGATTCTGACCGCAGGAGCGCCCCCTTCGCCAACGGTTATCGAGAAGATGGAAGCGATTGGGGCCAATATCACTCATGTCTATGGACTAACCGAGGTCTATGGGCCGCATAGTGTCTGCGCCTGGCAGGCTCAATGGGACGAACTTCCAATCGAAAAGAAAGCCAAAATTAAATCCCGCCAGGGTGTGCCGTATATAACCACCCGATATATGGATGTGGTCGATCTCGAAACCATGGCACCGGTGCCAAGAGACGGTAAAACCATCGGAGAGATCGTGATGCGGGGAAACAATGTTATGTTAGGATACTACAAGGATCCCAAGGCTACGGAAAAAGCCTTCCGTGGAGATTGGTTTCATAGCGGAGATCTCGCTGTAATGCACGCTGACGGCTATGTCGAAATCAAAGACCGGGATAAGGATATCATTATCAGCGGCGGTGAGAACATTTCATCTGTGGAAATAGAAAACGTCATTTTCCGTCATCCGGATGTTCAGGAAGTGGCCGTTGTCTCATCGCCGGATCCGAAATGGGGTGAAGTTCCTAAGGCCTTTATCGTTGCAAAGGAAGGCACGAATCCGACAGCAGAGGATATCATCAATTTCTGCAAAGAAAACCTGGCACGCTTTAAGGCTCCAAAGCATGTTGAATTTTGCACATTGCCCAAAACGGCCACCGGAAAAATCCTCAAATTCAAGTTAAGAGAAAAAGAATGGGAGGGACGAGATCGCAAGGTCAATTAAAAGTTCCAATCGCATTTCTCATCAGTTCGGGCGGCGTCAGGTTCGAAGTTTTTGGCAATGGGCTATAGTAATCCATGTCCACTGCCAAAAGACTGAAGAAGACGGCGCCGCATGGACTGGACCGTTGGTGAACACTGTGCAAATTTGCAAGGAATAGGTTTTCTCAAAACATGTTTGATCTCTTAACTTTCCTCTAAATTGACACAGTGTTTATGAAAAATGCGGGGTAATAGGTGGCCCTTACAACCATAACTTAGGATATTTCCGTCGTCCCACTGTGGGTGGGATCATCTTCCCCGCGGTGGAGATCAAGCGTATTTACCACTGGAAGCTTTTCAGCTTCTGCCGGTATTTTTATCGTATTCTTTTACAAGTGAAAGATATTTGTCTTGAATCTCCGGCTCTGTCACATTATTACTGTCCAGTACCAAGCGCACTTCCCACTCTTCCATTCCAACGGCTTCAAAAAGTAAAAGTCCATTGCAGATATCGTGAGCCTGGCAAACGACATCTTCCAGCACATCATAGTCGTTGTTTGCGATCATGGTCTCCAAAAATGCACCCCCTGTTGCTTACAATAAAATGACTCGTGGTCGACTTCACTCCGGTGAGAATTTTTTCCCCTATCTCTTCTCCTTTCTCTTTTTGGGAAAGGGAGAGGAAATCATCGGGAAACAGGTCACAAAAACTTTCGGAATCGTTGTTTTCATCTTCCATCGTCACTGAATCGGAAAGAAAAAAATCCGATGCCTGATCCCAAAACTCGATATCTTCCCTGTAATTTTTACAATATAGAGAGATAATCAACAGATAATCCAGATTTTCTTCCTGCAAGACGACCTCAGCCATCACCTTCCCTCCGACATATAATAGTAAAACTTCAGGCTTCCTCAGATTTTGCTTTTCGGTTTAAACCGTATTTCCTCAAAAGGCAGCCTTTAATTATGACCCTCCACCGCGGAAATAATACAACGTCCATCTCACAATTTTCCCACATTTTAAGACGTGAAAAAATTTTTTTTCTCTTTCCAGCCATCCCTTCCGAACAAACGAGGTTAGTCGTCCAGAAACATTACCTTTAATACGACCCGGCGATACGAAGTGTGAGGCGCTCATTGGGCAAGAAGCCGAGCAAGGAGCCCACGCCAACGTACACGATAGTACGTGAGTAGGCGCCACAGCGAGCGACGCGGCATGATGAGATGGGTCACACTTATGCCGCTGTTGTATAGTAACGATCAAAGACAGCCTGAAGATCGATACAAGAGCCTAAATTTTATCTGGAGATGAGGTGTTGTTGGATTTGATTGAGCCTGTTGTTGAGAAAAATGAGGGGAATATCAATTGAGACGACACGGTATCTTTGGCACTGCACTACTCCTCCTGCTCTTTCCAGACCTCGGCTCCCAGCCCGGTGAGTTTTTCCACCATTCGTTCATATCCTCTTTCAAGATGGTAGATTCGCGAAATTTCAGTCTTGCCGGAAGCAGCAAGACCGGCAATCACCAAGGATGAACTGGCTCGCAGATCGGTTGCCATCACAGGTGCACCGCTGAGCCCGTTCCTTCCTTTGCCGTTTACCACTGCGGCATGTCCGTTGATCCGTATGTCGGCTCCCATGCGCTGCAATTCAGCCACATGCATAAATCTGTTTTCGAAGATGTTTTCGGTAATCACGCAAACTCCGGAACTCAGGGTCATCAGCGCCATAAACTGCGCCTGAAGATCGGTTGCATAGCCCGGATACGGCATGGTCTTGATGTCGACACTTCGCAGAACACCATTCCCATTGCGATGTCCTGCAGCGACATAAACCGAATCTTCCCTTGCTTCTATCTCCATGCCGGTCGCCCGAAGCTTCTCGAGAAGAGATGGCAGGTGTGCAGGATTGCAATCTTTGATTACCGCTTCGCCGCCGGTTGCGCCCACCGCAATGATGTAGGTTCCCGCTTCGATCCGATCTGGAATGATCTTGCATTCTGCAGGAGATAGTCGGTCAACACCGTGTATCTCCAATCGATCCGTCCCTTTACCAAAAATCTCGGCTCCCATCGATGTCAACATATCAACAAGATTTCCGATCTCCGGTTCACGCGCTGCGTTTTTGATAACGGTTTTTCCTTTTGCAAGGGTTGCCGCCATAAGTAAGTTTTCAGTTCCCGTCACGGAAGGGATATCAAAATAAAGTACATTCCCCTTGAGCCGGCCATCTATTTCCGTATCGACATACCCATTTTCCAACCTGCAGGTCGCCCCCAATTGTTCAAACCCTTTGATGTGAAAATTAATGGGACGTGCACCGATCGCACAACCACCGGGGAGGGACACCTTTGCTCGGCCGAGACGAGCAAGCAGCGGCCCCAGAACCAATACGGAGGCCCGCATTGTCTTGACCAGCTCGTAAGATGCCTCGGAACAGGTCAACTCACCGCTATCTATCAACAAGGTGGATTCCTTTCGCTGCCAGGTGACACCAAGGCTTGCAAGAAGTTTCAGGATCGTTCTGGTATCTCTCAGATCAGGAACGTTGTGGAGTACGTGGGTTCCCGGAGCCAGCAGTGTTGCGGCGATAAGTGGCAGAGCTGCGTTCTTTGCCCCACTGATCCGGACTTCTCCATGTAATGTTTTCCCTCCCTGAATAACCAGTTTTTCCATCTATTTTCACCTTACCTTATCGTAAATCTTGCAGAAAACACTCGGTCTCTTCCCGCGTAATCAGAACGAACCTGAATCTGCTCGAAAGCTGTCTTTTTGTCGTCTCGTGTCGAAAAGAACGCTTGAACGTTTTGACCCTGGCTTGCTCCCATTTCCATGAAAAACCACCCGCCATGACACAGCACATGCGGTAAGTCCTGCTGTATTTTTGTTATAACCTCAAGCCCGTTTTCTCCTCCATCCAACGCAAGATGGGGCTCATAGCCGATGACCTCTGGTTCCAGATCGCATCTCATCTCCTTCCTTGTAACATAGGGAGGGTTCGAGACAATAAGAGAGAATCGGTTATCCTGGGCAAATGAAGCAAGGAGATCGGCCCGAACGAAGTCAACCAATTTCTCGACACCATGACGTTTTGCATTGTTCCGGGCAACATCCAAGGCCTTCTGGGACAGGTCGACGGCAATCACTTTTTTTTGCAATTCCAGGGCCAGGACAATGGCAATCACGCCGCTGCCCGAGCAAAGATCAAGCAGAAAGCCATCCGGTAACCCTGATGATTTAACTGTCTTCAAAGCCGTCTCAAGCAAAAATTCGGTCTCGGGCCGTGGTATTAAAACATCTTTGGTAACCCAAAACGGCAGAGACCAAAACTCGCGCTCCCCCAGAATATAGGCAACGGGTTCACGCTGTTTTCTGCGGGCCAGCAGATTAAAAAAACATGTGATATCCGCTTCCGGGACGTTTTCCTCCATTGCAAGATACAGCTGCGTCCTGCTCATAGAAAGACAATGCCCAAGTAGCAGGCATATATCTAAAGAAGCATCAGCAACTCCTTCGGACTCCAGTTCCTTGGCGCCCTGCCGCAGAAGTTCACCTATCCGCATTGAAAATAATCCGACATGTAATGTAATGAGTTGACGTAGCTTGCGGGCACCATGTCATCCAGCACTGGACTTCATGCCGTTTATTGCATTTTTTTCAGCTTTTCGGCTTGATCGTGGGCAATCAACGGAAAAATGACATCATCGAGTTTACCGTTGACAATCATTTCCAGTTTGTAAAGTGTCAGGTTAATCCGATGATCGGTCAACCTTCCCTGTGGAAAATTATACGTCCGAATTCTCTCACTCCGATCACCGCTGCCCACCTGAGTTTTTCTGTTCTGTGAGATTTTGTCGTGTTGTTCCTGCTCCATTTTGTCGAGAAGCCTTGCGCGCAGAACAGTGAGGGCTTTAGCCTTATTTTTATGCTGAGACTTTTCGTCCTGGCAGGTAACGACCAATCCGGTCGGCAGATGGGTAACCCGAACAGCGGAGTCGGTTGTATTGACGCTCTGCCCGCCTGGCCCCGAGGAACGATAGACATCGAATTTCAAATCGTTCATATCGATATCCACCTCGACCTCATCAGCCTCGGGAAGAATCGCCACCGTCACAGCCGAGGTATGAACACGGCCCTGGGCCTCCGTCTCAGGCACTCGCTGCACCCGATGAACACCGCTTTCATATTTCAGACGGGAATAAACCTGATCGCCACTTACAAGCGCAATAATCTCCTTAAAGCCTCCGATGCCGATCGGGCTTGAACTCATGATCTCAACCTTCCATCCCATGGTTTCAGCATAACGGGAATACATCCGAAAAAGGTCACCGACAAACAGGGCAGCTTCATCACCGCCTGTTCCTGCCCTGATCTCGAGAAAAATATTCTTTTCGTCAAACGGATCTTTGGGCAACAAGAAAATCCTGATTTCATTTTGCAGGGTCGATTCTTTTCGGACAAGTTCCTCCAGCTCTACCCGCGCCAATTCCTTTAGCTCGGGATCCTCTTCCTCATCATGGAGAATTGCACGATTTTCAGCTATATTTTTTCTGACCTTCTTGTATTTTGAATATAAGGCATTTAGACGGGTCAGATGGGAGTGCTCCCGCACAACCCGTTGGTACTCCTGTTGGTCGTTAAGAAGAGAGGGGTCGGAAAGCCTTCCTTCCAGATCATTTATCTTCTCTTCTATATCGTCAAACTGTTCGAACATAGGCCTCCTGACGGCTCAACTGGCCAGGCTGCATAGAAAAAAAAAGTCCACAGCCATGTTCTGATATCGCTGTGGACCGGAAAACCATTCAATCAGCATGGGATCGATCAACCCTATGCCAAAAGAAAGATTACGCTTTTTTTTGTTTCTCGAAATGCTTGGCGTAACGTTTTTTATATTTCTCAATACGACCTGCCGTATCGACAAGTTTCTGCTTCCCTGTAAAAAACGGATGACAGGCAGAACAAATCTCAACCCGTATCTCTTTTTCCACGGAGCCCACCTCGATCTCGTTACCACAGGCGCAAACAACCTTCAATTGATGATATTCCGGATGGATACCTTCTTTCATAATCCCTCACTCCTCTATCAAAATTCTTCAAATACCGCCATAAGAATAATATTCCGAACGTAAACCTACCAAAACACGAACTTTATATTATAACTTATTAATAAATTAATTCAAGACAAATCGATCCTTTCGTTGGCAGCTGTTTGCAGGGCATTAAAAACACGAAAATTATGTAGGCGGGGAATCAGCTGTTCATTGACTCGAGAAAATCGTTATTGGTTTTCTGCTGCTTAAGCTTGTCGAGCAGAAATTCCATACCGTCCGCAGGATTCATTGACGCAAGGAGTTTGCGCAAAATCCAGATTCTGTTTAATGTTTCGGGTTTTAATAGCAGATCTTCTTTCCTCGTACCGGAGCGTTTGATATCGATGGCGGGAAAGATTCTCTTGTCGGACATCTTCCTATCAAGAACGAGCTCCATATTGCCGGTTCCTTTGAATTCCTCAAAGATAACTTCATCCATCCGGCTGCCTGTCTCCACCAGGGCAGTGGCAAGTATGGTAAGACTCCCACCTTCTTCAATATTTCTCGCGGCACCGAAAAAACGTTTAGGGCGATGCAGAGCATTTGCCTCGACACCACCGGAGAGAATCTTGCCGCTTGCAGGGGTGACGGTATTGTAGGCCCTGGCAAGTCTTGTGATGCTGTCGAGCAAAATTACTACGTCCTTTTTATGCTCGACCAGACGTTTGGCCTTTTCGATAACCATTTCGGCAACCTGAATATGGCGCTGCGGCGGTTCATCGAAGGTGGAACTTACCACTTCGGCGGCCTTGACGTTCCGAGCCATCTCCGTAACCTCTTCCGGACGCTCATCGATCAGCAAAACAATCAGGTAAACTTCGCGATGATTCCGGACAATGGAGTTGGCAATCTTTTGCATGAGAACTGTTTTTCCCGTTCGCGGTGGTGCGACAATGAGCCCTCTCTGCCCCTTGCCTATGGGACAAAACATATCCATAAGGCGCATGGAGTAATTATCCGGCTGCCATTCGAGAAAGAATTTTTCGTTAGGATGTAGTGGGGTTAGATTGGCAAACAGCGTTTTTTGTTTTACCGCTTCAGGTGGATCAAAGTTGACACTCTCGACCTTCAGAAGAGCGAAATACCTCTCTCCCTCTTTCGGGGCACGGACAAGTCCGTCCACCACGTCACCCGTTCTAAGGTTAAGACGCCTTATCTGGGAAGGAGAAACATAAATATCATCAGGTCCTGGCAGGTAATTATAATCCGGCGCTCTGAGAAACCCGAAACCGTCAGGGAGAATTTCAAGCACACCACTGCCGCGCATCTTGCCATCCTCTTCGGCCTGCGCCTGGAGTAATGCGAATATCAGCTCCTGTTTCCGCATGGAGCTGAATCCTTCCACCTTGTATTTTCGTGCGAGTTTTACCAGCTCACCTATTTTTTTCAGTTTCAATTCCGCCAGATTCATCAATCACTTTCTCCTTTACTGAGTTGCTCGGCAGGACAAGACATAATACACCATACAAATTATTTAATATATCGAAAAGTTAAGCTATACACTTCTAATTGTGTCCAAACAAAAACCTCGCATAATGTAGGCGTGTAAATTTCACGAATCAAGTCGGCAGTGTGTGTTTGTATCGGTGAGATTTGTTTTTTGTATAAGATCAGAATCAGAATGGATAACAATTGATAAAATATCACAAGGGGCAGTTGGGTTTTTGGAAACTCCAGACCTGCACCTTCGCACAATCACCCATAGACATGGGTTAGACACTATTTAAGAATAATACAACGGAACGTCCATAAGATCCATCAGAGGCGGGGGACTAATTTTTCCGGACTGATACCCCTCTTATACGGTTTCCCCTGAAAGCTGTCAAGCATTTTCCCGATATCTTTTCAAAAAATCAGCATGACTTCCGCAGGTATCCGGCGAGACGGTAAACCTGATACCAAGTGTGTGCAAAGCAACCGGAATTATCGATAACGGAGTCGGCAAGTAATGCCTTGCAGGCGAGCGGCATTTGGACAGCCAAGGCCTTACGGGCCTCTTCTTCCGTTACATTATCCCGAATGACGATTCGTTGCAAGCACCTTTTCTCTGTTGCAAATATCGTCACAACCCAATCAAAATCATTCTGCCAGCCGACTTCAAACAGCAACGGAACTTCGATAATGAGATTTTTACCCGACTTTTCTTTTTGTCTTGCTGATCTTGCAATCTCCTTGCGTGCCAAAGGGTGCAATATCTGCTCCAACTCTCTTCTTACCTTCTCATCGGCAAAGATGGTCCTTCGCAATAGGGTTCGATCGATATTTCCATAGGCGTCAAAAAAACGCTCCCCCCAGACACGCCGTACGCCACGCCATCCGGCCTTTCCCTGAACCAGCAGATCTCGACAAATCTCGTCGGCGTCGAGGACTTCAGCACCGAGACGCCTTCCCAAAAGCCTGCAAACCGTGCTTTTACCGGTGGCGATCCCGCCTGTCATTGCGATATTCATGAAAATCGCCTTGCAAAATCATTTAAGACGTCCTGAAAATCCGGCCAAAGCGGGGCTTCAATATCAATTTTTTCTCCAGTAATCGGGTGAAGAAAACACAATCTCGAAGCATGAAGCATTTGTCTAGGAATTCCTTTTCCAGACCGATTGCCACCATACAGACCGTCACCCACCACGGGGTGCCCCATATGGGCCATATGAACCCTGATTTGGTGAGTCCTCCCGGTTTCAATGCCGATTTTCACCAGGCTGTATTTTCCTGCGAATTCCTTCTCTACCTGCCAGTTCGTGGCTGCAAACCGACCTCCGGTTTCCCGTATTGCCATTTTCTGGCGGTGAACGGGATGTCTGCCGATGGAGGCAACCAGACGTCCATGCTTTTGCGCGAGTGTTCCATGGAGAAGCGCCAGATAGTGTTTTTCCATGTCACGTGCTTTGAACGCCTCAACCAGCATCCGGTGGACATCTTCACGTTTGGCTACCACCATGACGCCGGAGGTATCTTTATCAAGCCTGTGGACAAGTCCTGGCCTGACACTATCTCCCACCCCTGCGATGGATTCGCAGTGATGAACCAAACCACTGACCAATGTTCCCGCTGCATTGCCGCTTCCAGGATGCACCACAAGGCCCGGCGGCTTGGAGATTACCAGCAGAAATGCATCCTCGAAGAGGATGATCAACTCCATTCGTTCCGGTTTGATTTCAAGGGGAGTGGTGAGCAGAACATCGCCCTCAACTTTTTCTCCGGGTTTTAACCGGTAGCTGCTCTTCCGGCAAGTCCCATCTACCAATATTCTGCCGGCACGTATGGATGCGGACAACTGAGACCGTGAGAGATCAGGCAAATTTCTTGTCAGATACTGATCAAGTCTTTCACCCGCCTGTAGTTCGGAAATCTGATATGTAAATCGTGAAAAGGAGTCGACCGGACGATCATCACTGAACAGAACCATGGCACTGAAACAAACCGAAGAAAGACGCGTCAGCTGTGGCGATTAAGAGCCTTCGACTTCCCATGACAATCATGAGAAAATCGTATCTATCCTCTCGGAAATTTTTTCCTCATCTACCTGTTGAGCCAGGGAAAGTTCTTTGACAAGCAGACTTTTGGCCGTATCAAGCATTTTTCTCTCGCCATAGGAGAGATCCTTATCGACACTGAGCAAAAACAAATCCCGCAACACCTCGGCGAGATCATGGATGGAACCGGTTTTAATCTTATCCATATAGTCCCGATATCGACGATTCCATGTCTGGGAACCAATATCTGTATCTCTTTCCTTCAGGATGGATATGACCTCATCAACCTCCTGTTTGGAAACAATCGATCGAAGACCAAGATGCTCACTGCTCTGAGTGGGAATCATAATTTTCATTCTATTATCGAGAATCTGGAGGACGTAGAAGGTTTGATCGACTCCTGCAACCGTATGGGTTTCGATAGATTTTATTACTCCCACCCCATGCGCCGGATACACAGCCATATCACCTTTCGTAAACACGTTTTTCCTCTCAGCATTCCTGCGTGGTCGAAACGAATACCTGCGTTCCCTCCACGATCGAACCTCAATGAAGTTTAAATGATACTTCCATCCACTGAATTTAAACAACAATGAAGCTGCAGGACTAATTTTTCCGATGGCGAGCCCTCAAGCCCCAATTCGAAAACGTAAGACGTATCATCCAAACTGATACTTTTTGACTACTACTTTATTAACATAGTAACACAGAACGACCCAAAATGCCCTATTTTTCTGGACATTGGGCCTGCCAGCCTGAAATTCCCTGTTAACAGTATGAATTATATTGAAAAAGAATTATTTGAGACTGTTAAGCAAATTCATTGCTTTGTTGACATCGTTCTGGAAAAAACACCGGATTCCCTGGAAGAGCGTTTCCATTCTCCCGCCAACCTTTTCATTTTCCTCTTTTGACATTTTTCCGAGGACATAATCTTCTACAGATATATCAGGGTGCACGGAATCTTGACCGGGACGTCCGATACCGATTTTCAACCGGTAAAAATCTTTGCCGCCAAGATATTGGACAAGAGAGCGAATTCCATTATGACCACCGTGTCCACCGCCCAAAGTCAGTTTAACACGGCCGAGTCTCATATCGATATCATCATGAATGACGAGCAGGTTTTGTAGGGGAATTTTGTAAAAATCGACAAATCTGCTGACCGCCTTGCCACTCAAATTCATATATGTTATTGGTTTTACTAGACATATCTTCCGATCAAAGAGCGAAATCTTAGCAGAAAGCGCCTCCCATTTTTCGAGAGCTACAGGACAATCGTACTGCCGGGCCAATTCATCCACGACCATAAAACCGATATTATGCCGGGTTCCACTATACCGTTCGCCTGGATTTCCCAAGCCGACCAGAATAATTGTATCTTCGCCCATTTGATTGCAATAAAAAAAGAAATCCGGAAAGGGCAGCGCCCTTCCCGGATAAGAAATCAACAATTCATTGAACTAAAGCGATTCTCTATGACAAAAGCTTATTCACTCTTCACACCGGGAGCGGCGACCGCGACGCAGACAGCCTCTGCTTTGCTGATCAATTTCACGCCTTGGGGAATGGACAAAGAACCGACAGTGATTTTGTCACCTATTTTAAGCGGGGTTACATCCACATTAATATCATCGGGAATATCCAATGGACTGCCTTCGAGTTCGATCTCGTTTTTAGCGACCTCCAACTCTCCACCAAGGTCAACGCCTTTGGCTTTTCCAGAAAAAACAAGCGGTACCGTGAATCTACGTGCTGACGACAAATCAATTTCCAAGAAATCGGCATGAATCAAGGTGTCACGAATGGGATCTGTTTGAACCTCTTTTATCAACACGTGCCGGGTGGAGCCATCGTCAACCTTGAGCGTGACGACACAGTTCTTTCTATAAACCTCCAGTAGTTTCTGAAAGAAAGACGCTGTTTCGAGCTCAAGAGCCAGAGCTTCGCTACCTCTTCCATAGACGACAGCCGGAGTTTTTCCCTCCAGACGAAGGCGGCGCATGGCCCCTTTACCAGTTCCTTTCCTGACAGATGCAGACATTTCTACCTGTAGCATATTGTTCTCCTTCGCTTCATACCGTATCTGTCAAGGGAAACCCCAAAAGACAGTTGAGTGTTTGTATTATCATCGCATTTAACAGGTTACGCGACAAAATTTATTAGACAAAAAGCGAGCTGACGGAATCCTCGTTATGGATCCTCTTAATGGCTTCAGCAAGCAAATACGAAACCGACAGTACTTTTATTTTTTCGCACTCCAGCGCCGGCCCCTTCAACGGAATAGTATTGGTAACCACCAATGATCCAATCTCGGAAGCCTCTATACGTTCAACTGCGGGTCCTGATAAAACGGGATGGGAACAACAGGCGTGAACCTCTTTGGCGCCGTTTTTCAAAAGAGTGGCCGCACCATTGCACAGCGTTCCCGCCGTATCGACCATATCATCAAGAAGGATGGCGGTTTTGCCTTTTACATCTCCGATGACGTGCATTGCTTCACACTCATTGGGTCGGTCCCGCCGTTTATCAATGATCGCAAGGCCTGCATTCAATCTTTTGGCAAAAGCCCGTGTCCGTTCAACCCCTCCCGCGTCAGGAGAGACCATGATTACGTTCTTGAATTTTTCTTTAATGTATTTCAATAAAACCGGTGCTGCATATAAATGATCCACGGGAATATTGAAAAAGCCCTGGATCTGACCGGCGTGCAGGTCCATAAAAAGTGCCCTGCGAACTCCCACCGCCATGAGCATCTCGGCTACGACCTTGGCAGAGATAGGCACTCTGGGAGCAACCTTCCTGTCCTGACGGGCATATCCGTAGTATGGGACCACAGCTGTGATTCTTCTTGCCGATGCACGACGAAGCGCATCGACCATCAGAACAAGCTCCATTAAATGGTCGTTCACAGGAGTACAGGTAGGCTGAATGACGAAAACGTCAGCCCCCCTGACATTCTCTTTTACTTCAACGAAAATTTCACCGTCACTGAATTTTTTGACTTCGGCGGCTGTTAGCGGAAGCCCGAGATGACTTGAAATCTCATCAGCCATGACAGGGTGGGCATTACCAGAGACAACTTTAATTAAATTCGGCATCGTTCTCCGTGGTCTTAGGGGTGCTGTTTCAGTCCGCAAAATTGGCTGGGGCGGCAGGATTCGAACCTGCGAATGCCGGGATCAAAACCCGGTGCCTTACCACTTGGCTACGCCCCAGCATCTGCTTTCACAACAAAAACATTATCTCCATACTCCAGACGCAGTTTTCGAGCAACGCTTTGAATATCAACGGCAGGACACCCACTTTTATCATCGGGAAAAATCCCGAATACTGTGGGACCGCTTCCCGACATCAAAGCGGCGGCAGCTCCCGCATTCTGAAGCTTCTTCCTAATTTCTCCAAGTTCCGGATACTTGCCAACAGTAACCTGTTCCAGATCGTTGGTCAGTCCTGCTAACGGCAAAACATCGGAATTGGATTTTCGAAAACTGAGGACTTTAGAATCTTTTACATCCCTTGTCAATGCAAAATTTGCATAAACCCATCGTGTCGAAACGGAAAAACCAGGGTTGACGAGAAGAAAAGAATGATGATCCAAACAGGGAGCTTGAACCATTTTGTCTCCTATTCCCGTTGCCAGAACCGCACCGAATCCCGTAACGAAAAACGGGACGTCTGCCCCGAGCTTTCTGCCGAAATCCAGCAGCGTATCGTTGGAAAATTCGTTGCCGAAAAGTCTGTTTAATCCTCTAAGTACTGCCCCGGCGTCACTGCTTCCGCCACCTAATCCTGCTGCAATCGGGATATTTTTCTCAAGTGAAATATCGACCCCGAACCGGGAACCGAAACTGCTTGCAGATAAATAAATATCCGCTGCCCTCCACGCGAGGTTCGATATATCTGCAGGAAGGTCGTCGCGGCTACATTGCAAGCGGATGCCCTTTTGTTTGCTTATGGTCAGTCCGATTCTATCGAAAAGGGACAGCTTTTGCATCCATGTTTCCAATTCATGGTAGCCGTCCGGCCGCTTAGCCAAAATCTTTAGATGCAGGTTGATTTTGGCAGGAGCCTCCAAGAGAAGGAAACGGTTTTCCGGAGTCAAAAATTCCATAAACCTTTATTCAACTCATAAACCGCGTCATGGGAAAAGTTATCATTGTCTCCACAAACGACATGCCTCAGCCATTCAAACCTGCAGATAAAGCTCTCCTCACGAACTTCAGGTGCTCCCCCAAGCGCGCAATAAAGCCCAGAGGCTTGCTGATCCTCCTTACAAACACCTGGGGATAACAAAACACCAGGCTCGCGGCCTTATTTTTTCACGGCGGCAACGAAGCGCATCTTCACATCGTAGAGGATGGACTTCAGCATCTCGTCCTCTTCCTTTGTCAGATTACCTTTCGTCTTCTGCTGCAGCAAAGTCAACGTGTCGATTCCGTGTTTTGCCAGATCGATATCGACTTCTTTTTTTCCTGTTTTGGGGTCGCCGATCTCTCCAAGGTGATAGAGAACTGATGTACTCAGAGACATGACCAACGCTGAAAAGGTAACCTCGGGCATAACACACTTGCCTTCCTTATTCGGCACCTTTCCCTCTTCGCACTCGCAACCGTTTTCTTTTTTCGATTCCATAGTAACTTGTTCCTTCAAAGCATCAACTACATTGCCGGAAGCTCCAACACCATAGCATCGTCAATATTATCAAGATTCAGCACTTCAGCCAACAACTCTTTGGAAATGAGTTCATCGGTCCCCAAAAAAATAATATTCTGATTGCTGGCCTCCTCCTGCCCCACCGTCATGCGGGAGATATTGACACCTGACTTGCCGATGGTGGTTCCCAGGGCACCGATCACTCCCGGCACATCCTTATTGTAGACAAGCAGCATCGGTCCGGCCGCCAGAGCTTCCAAACGGAAGGTGTTCAATCTGACCAACCGCGGTTCCTTCTTACCGAATACGGTCCCAGCCAGAACATTTTCCCCTTCCTTGGTGGCAACCTTTATGGACAAAAGATTCGTGAAATCGGTGGACTGTTCTGTTTTCGACACAACAATCCTGATTCCTCTCTCTTTTGCGATAATCGGCGCATTGACGTAATTGACGGCATCCTTCAGAATCGGAGTAAACAATCCTTTTAAAAAGCCGACGGTAATCGGGCTGGTATTGAGATCGGCCAACTCACCGCAATACTCTATATTTACCTCTTCGACTCCTCCTTTGGCAATCTGCATATGCATGTTGCCAAGCATCTCGCCAAGGGCAATATACGGCCCGACCTGCGCCAGGACATCATCACTGACTGATGGGACATTGACAGCGTTGGTGACGGCACCTTTATTTAAGTAGTCAGCCATTTGTTGAGCGATGATCACCGCCACATTTTCCTGAGCTTCGCTTGTGGATGCTCCTAAATGAGGTGTGCAGATAAAATTTTTCAGCCCAAGAAGCGGACAGTTTTCGAGAGTCGTGGGCTCTGTGGCGAAAACGTCGAGCGCAGCTCCCGCGATCCGCCCTTCAACCAGGGCATTGTGCAAAGCAGCCTCATCGCAGACGCCACCGCGGGCGCAATCGATGAACATCGCATCCTTTTTCATATTGCCGAAAAATTCGGTGGACAATATCCCTTTGGTCTCTTTGGTCAAGGGAACATGAACCGTAATGTAATCCGAACGCCTGGCAAGCTCCATCAAGTCCACCAGTTCTACACCGATCTTATCTGCTATCTCCTGCGGCAGGAAGGGGTCGTAGGCGATGGTTTTCATTTTCAACCCCTGAGCCCGGCTGGCGGCAATCCCGCCAATCCGGCCGATTCCGACAATCCCCAACGTTTTGCCGGTCACCTCACGGCCCATGAAGCTCTTCTTCTCCCATTTGCCCGCTTTCATAGAGGCGGTAGCCTGGGGAATGTTGCGTGACAGAGCCATCATCATGGAAATGGCATGCTCGGCTGCCGTGGTTGCATTGCCGTCCGGAGCATTCATGACCACAATGCCTTTCTGACTGGCCGCAGGAATATCAACGTTGTCGAGACCGATGCCGGCGCGTCCGATAACTTTCAGCTTGGTTGCACATTCAATGATATCAGCTGTTACTTTGGTCGCACTGCGAATAACCAGTCCATCGTACCCGCCGATGATCTTTTTCAGCTCTTCCGGAGGTAGCCCGGTGTTAATATCAACCTCCAACCCCGCATCCCGCAAAATCTGAGCGCCTACCGGGGCCAGATTGTCACTAATCAGTACTTTCATTTCAGCTCCTCGGGTATAAACCCTTCTCTCTTCTTCCTGCCTGATATCGCCGCATTCAACAAAATTGTGCCGCTGTTTTATTGAACCCGGCTGCTTCAGCGATTCGGGTGTTTCATAAGAAAATGGATTAATAAAGGAGAGAATATACAGGGGATAAGCCAAGAGAACAAGTAAAATAGATAGGAATTATCAAGCAAAATGTACAGGCATCCCACTGCTATTCTTCCTTTATTTTCCTCACATCACGTTAAAGCTGTTGAACAATCAATTTTGAGACGATATATAGCAGTCGAGTTGAAAATGTTGTACATTTTTCTCAGATCTTTATTTTCCAACGCAGAACTCAACCCAAAATCCTGGGGCGGTAATTATACCAAGGTTCTGTCAGGAAATGGATAAAGAATAAAAGAAGGTAATTCCTAAGGAGCAGGCATGACTGAAACACGACTTCGTTTCCCCCCAAGCCCTACGGGCTATCTGCATATAGGCGGCGCCAGAACCGCTCTTTATAACTGGCTGTTTGCAAAAAAAACCGGAGGCAAACTTATCCTTCGCATTGAAGACACCGACACCGAACGTTCCACGGACGAATCCATCCAAGGCATACTCGACGGCCTGAAATGGCTTGGAATCGACTGGGACGAAGGTCCGTATTTCCAGACCGAATTCAGCAGCGACCATATGGCAGCCGCAGAAAAACTGCTAAAAAACGGGCATGCATACAAGTGTTTCTGTACAAAAGAAGAGTTGGACGCCAAAAGAGAATCCGCCCTTGCCGCCAAGGGAAGCCTGGGCTATGACGGAACATGCAGAAATCTGTCCCCGGAACAAATAAGGGAGAAGGAAGAGGCCGGAGTTCCCTTTACGATGAGGTTCAAGGTCCCCAAACGTGAAGGAATGCTTGGCTACGACGACAAAGTCCTCGGACGTATCGAGTGCAACTACCGCGAAGTGGATGATTTCGTTATCGTACGCTCAAATGGCAAGCCCTTGTATCTTCTCTGCAATGTTGTCGACGATATCAGAGACCGGATAACCCATATCGTCCGGGGCCAAGACCACATGACCAACACTCTGAAACAGGTCCTTCTCTACGAGGCGCTGGAGGCGACGCTTCCTGTTTTCGCCCATATGCCGCTCACCCTGGACACAAAAAAGGCGAAGATCTCCAAACGAAGCCACGGTGAAATCGTCGCAGTCCAGTTTTACCGCGAGCATGGTTTCATACCTTGGGCATTTAACAATTTCCTGGTTCTTCTCGGCTGGTCGCCGGGTGACGACAGGGAAATCTTTTCCAAAGAAGAACTCATCGAAGCGTTCACTTTGGAGAGGATCAACAAATCGAGCGCCATATTCAACTATCGGAAAGATGACCCGAAATTTTTCACCGATCCCAAAGCCATCGCAATAAACGAACATTATTTACGAACCATGCCCATTGACGAGATAGCAGAATTGGTTCGCCCTGTATTGGAGACGGAAGAACTCTGGGATGACGCTTACGCGGGAGAAAAGAGGAAATGGTATCTGCAGACGCTGGATCTTATCCGGGACCGATTCCATACTCTGAAGGATTTTGCCACCTTGGGGCGAGCCTATTTTGCCGAAGATTACCTGATCGAAGAAAAGCCTTTGCAAAAGAATGTACTTAAATTTCCAGATCTTAAAAGCTGGCTTCCGCTTCTTGCCGAGCGCTATGAAAATCTGGACTCTTTTACCGCCGAATCGGCCGAACAATTGGCGCGGGATCTGGCTGAAGAGGTCGGAGTAAAGCCCGGCGTGATCATTAACGGTATGCGAACGGTCATCACCGGACAACTCGCCGGACCATCAATGTTCGATGTCTTAACAACCATCGGCCGCGAACGGGTGGTGCAGCGGTTGTCTGGAGTTGGCAAATTTTTTTGATAAGTAATCACATTTCCCGAACTTTAGGAAAAAAAATACTATGGATGCTTTGGAAAACACAAAAGAAAAGCCCTTGGATTTCATCAGGCAGATTGTTGCCGATGACCTGCGTACCGGAAAACATTCCAAAATCGTAACCCGGTTTCCTCCTGAGCCGAACGGTTTCCTGCATATCG
>JBJKQT010000208.1:0-5666 GCA_046705065.1 Desulfocapsaceae bacterium | reverse complement strand
AATTTTATTTGAGCAATTTGCCGGATGATGCCTATCTTTGCGCTAGAGGACGACAGCATAAAGTTGGTCTTGTCTTCGGGTGGAAAAGTCGCCAGGAAGAAAAATCATCGTTGATTAGCTGACTGGGCAGATTCTGTTATTGCCGGAAGACGCAAATTTTTCAAGAGGGAGGTCGCGATATGGATGATACGATGCGTGTGATGTCCGAAAAGCCGTTGAATGCCGAAACCCCCGTGGCCCGCCTGCAGTCATGGACCACAGGAAACGGCGTTTTTTTTAAACGAAATCAAGGGCAGATTATGTCCGAGCCTGTTGATGTGGAAAGCTGGAGATTGTCCGTCGAAGGTCTGGTTGATAAACCGGTGGAGCTTTGTTTTGAAGACATCCTGTCACTCTCCAAAGTTGAGATCGCCGTTACCTTGGAGTGTTCGGGCAACGGCCGCTCACTGTTGAAAGATAAGGCTTCCGGTAATCCGTGGACCATCGGAGGAGTGGGCAATGCCGTCTGGGGGGGTGTGCGGCTTGCCGATGTTTTGAAGCAGGCCGGCGTCGGCGCCGGTGCACGGCATGTCAGCTTCGAAGGGCTGGACAAACCCCTTGGATCGGCTGGAATTCGGTTCATCCGCAGCATCCCGATCGAAAAAGCTCTTGAATCGACGATCATTGCTTATGAGATGAACGGGGATCCGCTTCCCGTTGAACACGGCTATCCGCTTCGTGCCATAGCCTTGGGATGGACCGGGGCAAATTGTGTGAAATGGCTCAGTAAAATCACGCTTCTCGAAAAACCCTTCGAAGGGTTTTTCATGGATAAGGTCTACCGGGTGTTCCAAAAGGGTCAGGATTCGGCAACGGGCGAAGTGGTCACCGCCATTCCGTTGAAATCCATTATCACCTCACCGGCAAACGGTGCCAAGCTCTTAGCGGGTGATGTTTTTGTTCATGGTGCCGCCTATTCGGGAGAGGCGGAAATCGCGAAGATCGAGGTCAGTGTCGATGACGGCAACACCTGGCAGACGGCTGAATTCATCGGCCCGCACGAGCGGTGGGCCTGGCAGCGTTGGGAATATCATTGGCAGGCGGCGGAACCGGGAGAGTACAGGATTCTGGCCAGGGCCACGGACAGCCGCGGAGAGGTTCAACCCATGTCGGCAACCTGGAATGTCCTGGGTTATGGCAACAACGGCATCCGGGAGCATGGAGTTTCGGTCACCATTCAACAGTGAGCCAACTTTTTAGCCCGCATTTCTCATCAGTTCAGGCGGCGTCAGGTTCGAAGTTTTTGGCAATGGGCTATAGTAATCTATGTTCACTGCCAAAAGACTGAAGAAGATGGCACCGCATGGACTGACCGTTGGTGAACACTGTGTAAATTTGGTGATGGATGAGTTTTCTCAAAATATGTTTGATCTCTTAACTTTCTTCCAAATTGACACAGTGTTAATGAGAAATGCGGGTTAGCGGGTGAATATCGCTTTCCAACCGCCCGAGATGCGGCGTGTGATGGTCATCAGGATGAACGGCACTGTGAGCCCTGCCGGGGCCGCAAGATAGCGGGGCTGCCATTGGGGATCGAACTTGGCTTTGTAGGCATACAGTCCCTCGAAATTATAGAATTCCTCGCCAAGGTCGAAAATCGCGGTGCCGATCTTATGCCAAAGCGGTGCCAGAGGATGCCGTTCGAGTCCGGCCAGCGGCGCCATGCCCAATGAAAACCATCTGTAACCTTCAGCGTTGCCCCAAAGCATGAGTTCGACAAAAAGATACTCCATGATGCCGTTCGGGCTTTCCGGATCGTAGCGCATCAGGTCAACGGTCAGCTCCTCCTGTTCCGCCGTTTTCCAGATAGTGGCAAAGGCCATGATACGCCCCGTCTGATCGAAGACGGCAGCAACGTCGGTTCGCCGGATATATTCTTCACTGAAAAATCCCAAAGAAAAGCCCTTTTCGTGGGTTTTTTTCTTCTTGAGCCAGCAATCGGAGATGGCTCGCAGCGTTTTCAGGTTGGCCTCCAATTCGTCTTTTGTGAGGAGTCCGAAGCGGTAACCGTTCTTTATGAACTTGTTGCGGGCGCTGCGCTGCGAGCTGAACCTGCCTCCTTTCAACGAGAAGTTGGAAAGATCGACGCGGGCTTCTTCGCCTATTTTCAACAGCGACAGACCGAGGTCGAGATAGTAGGGAAGATATTTATCGCTGACCTGATAAAATACGGCCTTGGCATTGAAGAGATCGACCTGTTCCCGGAACTGCCACAGCAGGCTGTCGGCAGATTGAGCATCGCCAACAGGATCACCCATGACGATCCAGTATCTGGGAGTGACGTCAAACATTAAAAAGGCTTTTCTGTCTTCGCTCCAGCTGAGGTACTTGTCGCCCAACAGGGCCAAAAAGCCCTTGGTATCCGATGTCGTGGCAATGAGGGCGGCGGCTTCATCCAACTCCTGTTGGTCCGGTTTTTTTAATGTTTTCGGATTGGCGACAGCGAGGAGATAGTAGAAGGCATACCCCATGGTCAGAACGGCCGTGGTCAACATGGCGCGCAGGAACCGGGGGGCATCGCCTTTATAAGAAAATTGCCACCAAAGTTCGCCTGTATATTGAACATTGTGATAGGCGAAGAAACCGAGCCACGTGGCTCCGATCAAGACAACCGCGATCATTACGATCCACGGGCGGGAAAACGGCATGGCAAAGAGTGACGATTTGCGCCTGAAATATTTTCTTGCAGGCAGCATCAAAATCAACATCCCCAACAGAGCCAGCGATGCCTGCCAGTCGAAGCCCTTGAGCAGGGAAACGATGCTGCCCATGGCCAGCAGGATAAGGCTTGCATACCAGGCCGCATCAATGCGCAGACGGACGCCTCGCGCCAGAAAGAGAAGAAAAAGACCGGTTATGCTGCCGATGAGATGGGAAATTTCCAGAACCGGCAGCGGAATGAAGTCGTGGAGAAATTCCATTGCCGACGTCTTTGTCGGGATCGCTCCCGATACCAGGAGCGTTCCACCGGAAAAGAGCAACAAAACGGAGTAAATCTGCGGGATAATGACAGACAGCAAACGCCTGAAGGCCTTGCTGCCTTTTGCAAATGCCGCGCGCCTGGAAAAGGCTTCGTAACTCAGCAGTCCGATACCGGCGAGGATAAGCGGCAGGAAATAGTAGATAATCCGGAACAGGAACAATGCCCCCAGAAGCCATAAGTGATTTCCTATGGGATGGATGTCGGACATGAGCCATAAAAAGGCGCTTTCGAAGACTCCGATCCCGCCTGGAATCTGGCTGATGACACCGAATGCCTGCGCGATGACGAAGACGAGTAAAAAAGTCACAAATCCGATCTGGACATGACCGGCCAGAATCACCCAAAGAACCACCGATGATAAGATGACGTCGATGGCGGCAATCACTGTCTGACTGAAGGTTATGCCCACTGAGGGGAGGCGGATCTCCAATCCCTTGATAATAAGAGGTTTCTTCCAGAAGATGACGGCAAGCCAGTAGCCTGAAAGAGAAAGAGCGCAGATTGCGGTCAGCACCCTTACTAAATGGAGATGCTGCGCATGATGATGCAGATAAAGGGGCAGGAGCAGGCTGCTGCCCAATCCCAGGGCCAGAACACCCAGGAAATAGGTAAGTGTCAGGAAAAGAGATATTTTCACCACATCCCAGCCTGGGATGCCCCAGGTGGAGTAGAAACGATAACGGACCGATCCTCCGGCAGCCCAGGCGTGACCGGTGTTGTTGCTGATCGGGTAGCTGATGAGCGATGCGATGAAGACCTTGGCCACCGGTACCTGGCTATGCCCGGTATACCGCAAAGCCAGGAGGTCGTACCCTGCCAGGAGCAGATAATTTATGATGGTAAGCGCAATAGCCGCAGCAAGAACACGCAGCGGCACCGCCCTTACGGAGGCGATGATTTGATCGAAATGGTGCGCTCCCAGCTGTTTGTGCACGATGAAAAGGGCCAGGCCGAAAAGCAGGAGCGGCAAAAGATAGGTTGTCTTGTGCAAAAATGTCTGAAAAGACTCAAGTTTCATGATGATGTCCCGTAATCGTTGTCAAAGCATTAGCCTGCACGAGAAATGCAGGTTAGTCAGGAATCAGCGGGTTCGGGTCATCCCGGTTTGCCGATAGACATCGATGAGCCGCATGGCAAGTTTCGGATAGTCGTGATCGAAATGATGGCCACCGGGCAACTCCACGACTCTCGCGTCAGGGGCAGTAAGTTCCGTGCAGGCACTGTCGTCTTTTTCTTCCTTACCATAGATGCAGAGAATTTTGTTTCCGGGAATTTTTCTCAATTCCGGCAGGATCGGAAAGCCGCTCGAGCTTTTGCCGATCCAGCCGGAGACGTGAATCTCGAAATCGGCAGATTTTCCCAGTGCCAGCAGAATGAGCAGTTTCACGTCCTTCTTGTCGGCTTCCGGCAGATGATTGTACACAGCCGGCAAGATATCGGCGCCGAAGGAATATCCGGCAAGTACGAAATGTTTTGCTTTCCATGCAGTTCGGTAGCGCTTCATCAGCTTTGACAGATCTTCGGCCACTCTCTCCACTTTCTTGCTGCTCCAAAAATAACGCAGGGTATCCACTCCGACAACCGGGTAACCTCGTTTGGCCATTATTCCGCCGACATCCCTGTCCAAATCGCGCCAACCGCCGTCACCCGAATAAAAGAAGGTGACCGTCGGGTTGGGTTTGCCGGCAGGCAGGGCCACTGTGGGCACGGAACTGAGTTGATCGTCCGTTATTTTTCGTATTTCGTTGACCACGACCGTATCAAGGGGCGTATCGTAAGGAGTGATATCGGTTTCGGCTCCCTTTATTCCGCGTATGAATATCGCCGTGTCATCGTCCGGCTGGTCGGTCCATGCCGCAAGCCACTTGCCTTGCAGATCGGGAGATGCCGTCAGCCGGCGGTGTCCGTCTGCTGTTTTGTCCGCGAGCGGAGAGCAGACGGCGGTTTTATCGGGCAGGTCTACCGAGAAATTGACGGATAAATTCATTGATGCGCCGTCAGATCTCGTTGACGCAGCAACAAAAGGCAGCAAGGCTCCGTCGCCGATGCCTGCCAATATCGAGAAGGTCCCTTTGGGGGCATGGGCCCACTTCGTTACAATGGCCAACGGAGCCATAATGCCGCTTGGGTCAAGACAATGCGTCTTTGCGTCCGTTAGAGCTTTTATGGCTCGTTCCTGGTTGAATACGGCCACGGCGGCTCCTGTTTTGGCGATGCGCTTTGCCAAGGCTTTAGCCGAAAACTTTTTCTCATCTGCAAAAACCACCGCCACCGTTTTAAAGGATATCAGCGGCCTGGCCAGCGTGATCCTGCCGTAGGTCCCGTCCAAGACGGTGCCGTCCACAACCGGAAAATTCTTATATGCGGCATAGCGGATAACTCCCAAAATTACTGCAAAAATAACCAATGCGGCCAAAAACAGGCCGAGGATGCTTCGTTTGAATTTCATGGTCTCTCTTTTTATTTTGCCGACTCGAGTGGTTTTGTGAAAAAGTCGGGAGGCGCTTCTCAGAGCCTGTCGGCCGTCTCTGTCCCTTGGGCTATGGCCCGTTTGGCGTCCAATTCTCCTGCCTTCAGGGCGCCGCCGATAATATGGTAGGCCATGCCGTGTGCATCGAGTTCCTCGGCAAGTCCCCGTTCGGAA
>JBJKQT010000207.1:0-7728 GCA_046705065.1 Desulfocapsaceae bacterium | reverse complement strand
ATCTCATCTAACTGATATATGCCATGAAACCACCGGAATATCGGTGGCAATCCGGCAGCTCCGGCATTCTGAAGTTGAAATATGTGCAAAAATAGGATATCTGATGTTTCTGTGATTTCCAACGGTTATCCTGAACGATGGGATGGCTAATACTTTGCAAATACGGGATGATGCTGTGAGCTGTTACACTGCAGGAACCGGGAAATGGAATGTCGAGGGCCGTGCCTTCGGCATGGTGCTGGCGCTGACGCTGATTTTGCTTATGGGGGGCTACGCCGCGGCATTTCCCTTTTTGATCCGTGCCTACGGTCCGGCTATTCGACTGTTATCCATCGTTTTTATTTTCCCGGCAGCCTTTTTCCGCGGAATCCGCACCGGACTTATCGCCGGAACGGCGACGGTTGCTCTCAACATAGTTCTTCATCTCTCTTACGGCATTTCATTCGAGGGCGGCATCATCGGTCCAGTCGTCGGACTTACTGCCGTTGTTGTTGTGGGGAAACTGAGTGACCTGCGTCGGCAACTGCATGCAAAGGTCTGTGAATTTCAAGCGGCCTGCGATGCGCTGAAGATCAGCGAAACCAAATACCGGACCCTCTTTGAAATGGAGTCGGATGCAGTTTTTCTGGTGGAAACGGGCACTGGGAAAATTCTCGATACCAACCGGGCCTCGGAGGAACTTTTCGGCTATAGCCACGAAGAATTCCTCGGGATATGTGGTCAGGATCTTGCCGAAGAACCCGAAAAAACGATAGCCGATATGAAACGCGGCGCGGGGAAGTTGCCGGTTCTCTATGCCCGAAAGAAAGATGGCGGTGTTTTCCCGGTCGAGTTGACCGTCCGCCATTTCAAGCTTCTGGGACGCCGGGTTTCCCTGGGCACGCTCCGGGACATTACTTTTCGGAGGCAGGCTGAATTGGAGAGAAGGAAACTTGAAAGAGAACTTCAGCAAATCCGGAAAATGGAGTCCATCGGCACCCTGGCTGGAGGCATCGCGCACGATTTTAATAATATCCTGAGTGCAATAATCGGGTTCAGCGAATTGATGCAGCAGCGGGGGGAGACGCTTGATACGCAGCAGAGGTTCTATCTGGAGCAGGTTCTTGGCGCCGCCAACAGGGCAAAGGAGTTGGTTGTTCAGATCCTGACCTTCAGCCGGCAATCTGAAGTCCGCAAGCGGGTGATATCGGTTGCCCCGATTATCCGGGAAGCGCTGAAGCTTTTAAAGGCTTCGCTTCCTGCCGCCGTAGAAATCCGGTCATCCTTAAGGGCTGAAAGGGACACGATTGTCGCAGACCCGACCCAGATCTATCAGGTGATCATGAATCTGTGCACCAATGCGGCCCAGGCTATGCCGGAGGGCGGCGGATGCATTGAGGTATCACTATCGGAGGTCGCTCTCGACGAGGCGTTTAGCGCCCTTCATCCTGAGATTGAACCAGGGCCTCACCTTTACCTCTTCGTGGCGGATACAGGCCGTGGAATGACCGAGGGAACCCTCGATAGAATTTTCGATCCCTATTTTACGACTAAGGAAAAGGGTAATAACACGGGGCTCGGGCTTTCTGTGGTTCATGGCGTCGTTAGGAAAAGCCATGGCTGCATCCTGGTGGAAAGTGAACCGGAAAAGGGGAGCAGATTCCAGATCTATTTTCCCCTCGCGCTCCCGAATACCAAATCCGGGCAAACGCCGGCATCCCAGGTGCCGACAGGCAACGAGCACATTCTCATCGTTGACGACGAGAACGCCCTGTGCGAGATGATGACGGAAATGCTGCAAAATCAGGGCTACCGGGTACAGTATCGGAGCGACAGCCGCGAGGCGTTGGCGCTTTTCAAGTCGGTTCCCGGCGATTTCGATATCGTAATTACGGACATGGACATGCCGAATATATCCGGCCTAAGGCTAAGAAACGAAATTGCCACCATCGATCCTGAGATTCCGGTTCTCGTCTGTACCGGTTATGGTGATCTATTGAGCGAAGAAATGGCGATGAGGTTCGGATTCAAACGTCTTCTTCGAAAACCTGTCCCTTTCCGTGAACTGGCCTTGGCCGTCCGGGAAACGCTCAATGTCCGTAGGAAGCAGACCACGGTTTAAATATTTCCTTCGTTACTTCTGCTTTGCTCTTTTTTCTTTCCCCAAACTTCTACAACAGGCAAATGTAAGATAAATGTGGGATGCCGGTTGTATAGTCCGATTATTCAATTCAGGACCCTTCCGAACGAATCGCAAGAACGTTTAACCGCGTGGGACTGATCAACGAAAGTACACGCGAGTCTGGGTTGAAAACACCACTGTTGATCTTGCTGATGCAGGTCGATTTTTTCAAGAGATGGTTTCTGAAGTCACTGAATCCGGGGTGCGTCTGACGGACCTGCTTAATTGTCTCAACGGACAGACGCAAATCATGCCGGCCGTCGTCTCGTGGAAAGAAGAACATTTCAGAATGGCTCGGAATCCGCAGGAGTCGAGATATTTGATTCGCCATGGGAATGGATGAATTTGCCGAGAAATTTGAATCGGGGTTTAAAAAAGATATTTAGGCTAAAATCCGTCTTTAGTTGCAAGGGGGATAATGATGGGAGAATTTATGCCTGAGGAAGTCAAGCCGGAGAATATACTGCTTATCTGCACCTATTGCGAAAAACACCGGAGCGATTCCGGATATTGGGAGCTGGTGTTCGATTCGCACGGATCAATTCCTGAAACATGCGTAAGTCATGGGATTTGCCCAGAATGTTTAAAGGAACATTTTCCTGGGGAATATGCATCACTCCTTGCGGAGGGGAGGCTTCTTATAAAAAAGAAGATTCTGCCGGGCAACAGAGTTATATACGGTTGTTTTACAACCCCGGAGATTAATGAAAAACTATTCGAGAATTATGACAAAAAACATCGGCATTGATCCAATCGAGATGATTGACGGTGAGGCACATCAAATTTGCAGAGATCGGAACCAAAATAATGAAAAGAGCCAGATGACTCTTTTTCCATATTTGTTGCCATTGGAATTTAGACCCGGCAGGTAAACCTTTAGTCCGCATTTTCCATCACTTCAGGCGGCGCCAGGTTCGAAGCTTTTGTCAATGGGCTATAGTAATCTCTATTCACTGCCCAAAGGCTGAAGCATATGGCACCGTATAGACTGGATACCCCAAGACTTCTTTCATGGCACCTTTAGTGAATACTGTGTAAATTTGGTAATGGGTGAGTTTTCTCAAAATATGTTGGATCTCTTAACTTTCCTCCAAATTGACACAGTGTTTATGAGAAATGCGGGTAGGGCAGTTTGAAAGGCGAATATTAAACATCGACCGGAGTCACTGAATTATGGCTGAAATTCACTTTGAACGATGGCAGCAGGTTGCACGTTTTCACAATCCCTTGAAAGCAGGAGAACTTGACGAACAGCATATCGAGGTCCGCCTTGATCCGTTGTTGGGCCATCAAAGTGTTTTTCCTATGATGCTGAAAGGAAAAGCTTCCGCTTTGTTCCCTCCGACCGATAAAGAATATCTGGAGCAGTGCGCAGAAAAATCAAAGAGCCAGTGCTTTCTATGCGAGGGTAAATGGCGGCAAAGGACACCTCGCTATTCGAAAAATATTCTCCCTGAAGGATGCCTGGCAATAAATGACGTTGCGTTGTTCCCGAATTTGTTTCCTTTGGCGGCGTATCATGCCGTGGTGATGGTTGGGAATAAGCATTGCCGGCACCTTGACGATTTCCCCTCGAGCTTGATCAAGGATTCTTTTTTCGTAACTCTGGAGTTTATTCGCAGGTGTTATCAAAACGACCCCGGTGCAATACATTTTACCATCAATGCAAACTATTTGTTCCCTGCCGGGGCAAGCGTCATGCATCCCCATCTGCAGATTCTTGGTTCCCCCTTTCCGGGGACTCATGAACGAGCGCTGTTGGAGAAGAGCCGTGACTATTTTGAGAAGCACGGCTCTTCGTACTGGCTGGATCTGATTGCGGCAGAAAAGCGTTTACAGGAACGCTGGATCGGAGAAATCGACGGCAGCCAATGGCTTACCGCATACTCTCCTTTAGGGGCTAACGAAGTCATTGCAATACTCCCGGACGTGGGTCATTTCCTTGACTGGGGTGAAGCTGAATTTGACGGTATGGCAGAGGGCTTGGCAAGAGCGCTCAGCGCCTATTCCGGACTCAACCTTTCGACCTTCAATTTCTCTTGTTTCAGTGCACCGTTAGACAGCAGGAATAAAGACTTTTGCTGCATATTACGCTTGATAAATCGGCAAAATGTGGTTCCCGATTATCGTGCCGACGACTATTATTTTCAGAAACTTCTGGGGAGCGAGTTGATTGTTACACCCCCCGAAGACCTTGCTGTATTTATTAGACGGTATTTTTAGGCTTGTAAAATACTCAACGGACAAAAGGCTCTTCTGTCTGATTATCTCCTGCCGGCAGGTGATGAAGAAAAAGCCAGGCGGCCGGAATCAACGCCAAAAAAAAGAGATACAATAACATGTGAAAGGTCTGCTGAACGCCTGCGACATCGGCCAGCCTGCCGATCAGCGGGCCGGTCAAAACGAAACAGAAGCGGAAAAAAAACGATTGCAGCGAGAGAATTCCAGCCCGGTTGGCCGAAGGACTCTGCTGCTGGGCATGATTGAGCATCATTGGACCGCGCAACCCGCGCATGCTGGTCAGCACGTAGTAAAAGAGAAATCCCCAAATACCGCCGATCAGCCCAAGCCCGGCGTATCCGGCAACAATCATAACGATGAACAGCAGAACCATACCCCGGTCACCGAGATGCAACCGGCTGCGATGACTGGCCAGCGCAAAGAGTGCAACGCTCAGATTGGCTCCGGCCCAGATCGGACCAAACCAGGCGATGGGAACACCCTGCGCCTGCATATATGGCTGGATCAGCCATACCGGATAGAAGGAGGCCAGTCCCAAAACCACATTCAACAGGATGGTGTAGCGCAGGCAGCGGTTGTCCAGCAGGGCGTAGCGGGTAATCTGCCAGGCCTCCTGTATGTGGCTTACGGGAGAGTTGAGCTTTCTTTCCGGCTCGACCATGCCGCGGGTCAACAGCAGGGCCAGTATCCAGACACCGACCTGGATTAGAAAAGGGAGCAGAGGCGCCGTGGTATAGAGAACCCCGGCAAAAACGGCGCCGAACGCTTCGCCGATCTGTCCGCAACTGTTCATCCGTCCTTCGTGGCGGGCATAAAACTGCTCCTTCCCGCTGCTTTTCAGGCTTTCATAGAGAAGGGCACTGTCTGATCCGCTAATGAAGGAAAAGGAAACCCCGAGAAGGATTTCTGCAATAAGAACCTGCGGAAAGGAGTTGGCAACGGTATAAAATCCCCAGCCGAACACCCCGAGCAGGGCGGCCAAACTGAGTGCGGTGCGGTAGCCGATCCGGTCGCTCACATAGCCGGAAGGGTATTCCATTATCATCATGGCCACTGAATAGATTCCCTGCAGCAGTAAAATCTGAGTCAGGCTCATGCCGATTTGATCCTTCCAGAACAAGGTGATGATAGCCATCGGAAACAGACTCATCTTCAGGAAAGAGAAGAGATAAAGTTTTCTGATATTAGGGTGAAGATCACTCATCGAGTCGGCTTCCGGAAATGACGATGCGGTTTAATCTTTGGAGTAATCAATACTCCGGCATGTTTGGCTATAGTACCTTTTACCAATCGCAGCATGCAATGGAAAGTCCTGTTCAATCGATGTGGTGGTTCCGATGATTCACAGGGCGGCAGGAGAGAAAAAGAGGAGGGATCGTACGATTTGGAAGCTGGGGAAGGGATTTCCCCAGCTTTCCGATTTTCCAGGTTGTGGAAAGATCAAGCAAGAGCAGGGCGCCTGTTTGCCGCTTATTCTGTCTTTTCGGCCTGAGCAAAACGGCAGCGGCATATGGCGGCGTTGCATCTCAAGTCAAAAGGCGTAAATGGCGTTTCTCAGATCAGGTGAGGTCAAAGCGGTCTAAGGTCATCACTTTGTTCCACACCGCTACAAAATCGTGCAGGAACTTCTCTTGGGAGTCCTCGCATGCGTAGACTTCCGCCAAGGCCCTGAGTTGGGAGTTCGAACCGAAGATGAGATCGACACGGGTGCCGGTCCACTTGAGTTCGCCACTGAGGCGATCATGACCCTCGAATATGTCTTCATCTTCCGAACTCGCCTTCCACGTTGTACGCATGTCGAGCAGATTCACGAAAAAGTCATTGGTGAGCGACTCAGGCCTTTTGGTGAACACGCCGTGCCTGGATTGTCCGAAATTGGCATTCAAAACGCGCAAACCGCCAAGGAGGACCGTCATCTCAGGAGCGGTCAGCGTCAGCAGTTGCGCCCGGTCAACCAGAAGTTCCTCCGCAGATACGGTGAACTTGGTTTTGAGATAGTTTCGAAAACCGTCGGCAGCAGGTTCGAGTACGGCAAATGCCTCCACATCGGTTTGCTCTTGCGATGCATCCGTGCGTCCAGGCGTGAAAGGCACGGTTACATTGTATCCCGCATTCTTTGCAGCTTGCTCGACGCCTGCGCAACCCCCCAGGACGATCAAGTCGGCAAGCGAAATCCTTTTCCCGCCTGACTGGGTACTATTGAACTCCTTCTGGATTCCTTCAAGGGTCGCAAGTGTATCCCTTAGCCGGCCGGGTTGGTTGACTTCCCAATCTTTCTGCGGCGCAAGACGAATGCGCGCTCCGTTTGCCCCTCCCCGCTTGTCCGAGCCGCGGAACGTCGAGGCCGAGGCCCATGCGGTCGAGACCAGGTTGGAGACCGACAAGCCGGAGGAAAGGACCTTGGCCTTGAGGTCTGCGATATCTTTTTCGTTGATCAGCTCGTAATCGACTGCAGGCACCGGATCTTGCCAGATCAGTTGCTCTGCCGGGACCTCAGCACCGAGATAGCGTGAGCGGGGGCCCATATCCCGGTGGGTCAGCTTGAACCATGCTCGGGCAAAGGCATCCGCGAACTCCTCGGGGTTCTGTTGATAGCGCCGTGCGATCGGCTCGTAGATCGGGTCGAAGCGAAGGGAGAGGTCCGCTGTGGTCATCATCGGCCGGTTCTTCTTTGACGGGTCATGCGCATCAATCACCATGTCCTCATCATCCACGTCCTTGGCCAGCCATTGATTGGCGCCGGCAGGGCTCTTGACGAGCTCCCATTCATATTTGAAAAGCACCTTGAGATAGCCCATATCCCATTTTGTCGGGTTCGGCTTCCAGGCACCCTCAATGCCGCTGCCGATTGCATCGCCGCCTTTGCCGCTGCCGAAGCTGCTCTTCCATCCGAGACCCTGCTCTTCAATGCCGGCGGCTTCGGGCTCAGGACCCACATGGGTCGCGGGGCCAGCGCCATGACATTTGCCGAAGGTGTGCCCACCGGCAACAAGTGCAACGGTCTCCTCGTCGTTCATGGCCATGCGCGCAAAAGTCTCGCGGACGTCACGACCGGAGGCGACCGGATCCGGGTTGCCGTCCGGGCCTTCCGGGTTCACGTAGATCAACCCCATCTGCACGGCGGCGAGCGGGTTTTCAAGATCACGGTCGCCGGTGTAACGGCTTTTGGGCTTGTCGCTTGTGGCCAGCCATTCGTCTTCGGCGCCCCAGTAAATGTCTTCCTCAGGTTCCCAGATGTCCTCGCGCCCTCCGCCAAAACCGAAGGTCTTGAACCCCATCGATTCCATGGAGCAGTTGCCGGCAAGGATCATCAGATCCGCCCAGGA
>JBJKQT010000206.1:0-2580 GCA_046705065.1 Desulfocapsaceae bacterium | reverse complement strand
TTGTAGATGATGAACCCATCGTTCTCAGCAGCCTTAAACGAGAACTGACTCTTGCCGGTCTCGATGTGACGACAACATCCGATGGGGAAGATGCCATCAGTCAAATCGCTTCAGGATTTTATGACCTTGTGACAACCGATCTGGTGATGCCGAAAGTGGACGGATTCAAGGTGCTGGAGGCGGCTAAACACAGGGGGCTGCGGACAATGGTCATTATTCTGACCGGGCATGGGGCCTTGGATTCCGCCGTCGATGCGTTGCGTCTCGGGGCCGATGATTTTCTTCAGAAGCCCTGCGATACGGATGAACTGCTTTACCGGATATCCAACTGCTTTGACAAGCAGGACTTGATGCGGAAAATAGACGTATACGAGAATCTGCTGTCGGTCTGCAGTTATTGTAAAAAAATACGGGTCGATGGGCAGGAAGAGCATGGCGGAGGCCGTTGGTACAGCCTTGAGGATTATTTCACGAAAACCAAAGGATTAAGTGTTTCACACGGCTGTTGTCCTGATTGTTACAAAGAACAGATGAAAAAGCAATCATCTTAATAATGCCTACAACATAAAGATTCCATAAAAAGGTTGGTGCGGAAGCGGACCCGCGCCGAACTGCTGCGAATTCTGATGACACCCATCCCAGGCATTGACCGGTATCAGGGAATTTATCTCCGAATTCCGCGGATGTTCAATGGCCGGGTTTATCCTTCGTGGTACGGCGCAATGAAAATGGGAGTTAGAGGGGGGGCGAATATTCGTCTGCCTCATATTTTATCTAATTAATAAAACAAGAGAAAAATGGAAACACAAAAAATTGCCAAGCAAATGATCGGTATTCAAAAAGCGCTATTCGGCAACACGTATAATGCAGGCTCTGTCCTGCAGTCGAATACGGAAAAGATGATAACCGGTTTCCTCAAAGAGCTCCCGTGGGTCACTGCAGAGTCTCTAAAATCAATTAACGATACATTCTCCTTTATAAAAAAAACGGGTGACGAATACAAGAAGGCAGTCGACCATGGATTCAGCCAATTGGAAAAGCTGGTTGACGGTAAATCAGGAGATCAGGGATGAGACGGATAGACTTGGAATATCAAACCTTGTTCAATAAATCCATAAGATTTCAAAAAATTGCCATTACCAATACGTTGGCGATTATCTCCACAATTCAGCAACACGGAGAAGCTTTCCTCAAAGCATCGCTTGAGCAAAATCCATTGCTATCAGAAGGCAGCAGGAAGGCTTATCTCTTCTGGGCCGACGCCTGTACGAGGAATATTGAAAATATAAAGACCTTAACCGCCCAGGGGTTGACTGAAGTGGAGCGACTTTCCGATTCGACCATGAAGCCTCACAACGGCAAGGCACGCAAGACTCCACAGATGAGTCAATCACCGCCTCCTCTGTCGCTAAAAGAAGCAATCGCCGTCAACAAAAGCACGAAAGAAACAGAACCTAATTTTGTCAAAAAAACGGCACGTGTTGAAAAAGCAGTGCCCTTGGAGACACCTTCGGTTGGCAAGGCTCAATCTAAGGATCTCTCCGAGGTAAAAAAGCCGGCAGCTATCCAAGCGAAGACATCCGGACTGGAACCAAAATTATCGGCAGGACGAAGGCGACTTCAGGCACAAAAGATACGGAAGGCTCCCAGAAAACGCTGAGGCCTGCACAATAGCCCCAACCATCTCTTTGGGTGAAACAATGTGCCAAGACTCTCATGTTTGAACTTCAGATGGGATGCTGCTTGTGATCTGATCTTTGATAAAGGAAACCACAATGAATTTTCAAGCAAAGATGGATCATAAGGTAAGCCAGAGGCAGGCAGGACCTGACGGAAGAAAAGGATTGAAGGTCATGATCGTAGATGATGACCCCATGATACTCCGTCTTGTGGATGCGATGTTGAAACGTATCGGGATTACAGCCGATATGGCAGGAGGTGGTTTTGAGGCTCTGAGGTTGTTGGACAAGATCGAATACGATCTTGTCGTGACCGATTTGAAAATGCCTCATCTCAATGGATTCGACTTGGCGGATGCAATCAAAAAAAAGTGTGATAAAACGGTCGTAATCATAATGACCGGGCTGTCCCCGGCGGAAACCGAACACCTACGGCAACAGCCCGGACCGGTGGATGGCTGGATATTCAAACCGTTCCACTTTGATCAATTTAAGAAATTAATCATTCCCCGGGTCAATGGGGGAGTAGGTAGCGATTCCTGCAAGTAACAAAATAATTGAAATCAAATTTTGATCCATCCTCTCCTTAGGCAATTGTCCAGGATAACTCCGACCAGGAAGGCTACTCCCATGTTCCACATTGCAAAAGCCGCTACAATCAGCATCACATAAAATTCAGATTTCTTCTCGCCGATGTCTTTAACCACTATGGCCAGTTCCGAACCGGCAAAAAACAAAATCACCCCAAGGATTGCGTTCGGAAATATCTTAAAGAGTATGGCCACGGAATCGCTGAAAAAGAGGGCAATGACGATCAGAAGACTCCCCAGAATAACCAAGGCTCCGCCCGTTTTTGCCCCAAACCTTACATGCCCGGCCATACCGCCGGCTCCGTGACACA
>JBJKQT010000205.1:0-22535 GCA_046705065.1 Desulfocapsaceae bacterium | reverse complement strand
AGGCGCCTGCGTTTGATATTCCCGGTTGGAAGGAGTGGAAAAAACTTGCTATAGTCGAAACGCCGGACTAGGATTTCTGCTCAAGAAATTCCGGTGCCGGAAATGAAGCGACCCGAACAAAGGCTTTGAAGATAAATGGCTTTCAGCCTCAAGATTCCCACCTGATCCGTTCTATGAAAGAACAAACCGTCCATGAAAAGAAAGCCGACAGGAAGTTGGTGATGATCGTCGATGACGAACCGGACATGCTGTCCATGCTGCGTCTGGTTATCGGCAAAAAATGCGATTGTGAAATCATTTGCGCATCATCAGGGTTGGCGGCATTGAAGCAGCTTAAGGGATGCAGTCCCGATGTGGTCGTCACCGACATCAAAATGCCGGATCTTGACGGCTTGGAGCTGCTCAAAGAGATCCGGGAACACGATACAACGATATCCGTCGTTATCATGACCGGCTACGGGACAATTGATATGGCGGTAAGGGCACTGAAAGACGGAGCCTATGATTTCCTGCAAAAACCTTTCGATCAGGATCATATTGTCCGCATCGTCAGAAATTGCCTGGAACGTACGGACTTGCTTAGATCCAATCGCAGGTTGAAGGCAAGGCTCGATACCCTGTCTCTTCCCGAGGGTTTCATCGGCCAAAGTCCTGCTCTCAAACGCGCTCTTGATCTGTTGGCCAGGGTGGCCGATACAGATGCCACTGTCCTGATCCGTGGCGAGAGCGGTACGGGCAAAGAGTTGGCGGCCAAAGCCCTGCATAACCTGAGCAAACGCAAGGGTCAAAGGATGATCATCGTCAACTGCCCTGCTTTGCCGGAAAACATTCTCGAAAGTGAGTTGTTCGGCTACAGCAAGGGCGCCTTTACGGGAGCATTGCAGGAAAAGAAAGGGTTGTTTCTCGAAGCCCACCGATCAACCATCCTCCTCGACGAAGTGGCCGATATTCCCGTGTCGCTCCAGACCAAGCTGCTTCGCGTATTGCAGGAAAAAGAAATCCAGCCTTTGGGCCAGAACGAGACCGTCACGGTGGATGTTCGGGTCGTTGCCTCCACCAATCAGAACCTTGAGGAGAAGATCCGGACAGGCGCTTTTCGAGAGGACCTTTTTTATCGCCTCAACGTGGTATCCGTCGTGATGCCGAATCTTGTGGAGATGAAAGAGGATGTGCCCCTTTTAATCCACCACTTTCTGTCGCAGTTCAAACGGCAGTATCAACGGGAAGATCTGGTCGTTCCTCCGGAAGTGCTGAGATATCTCTACCGTCGTAAATGGCCGGGAAATGTACGGGAACTGCAGAACACCATCAAACGCATTGTTCTTCTTGCCACCGGTAAAAGCGTGGATCCGGCCGATATCGAAGGGTGGGAGAAGCTGCAGGAACACGAAACCTCGGCTTTAGGATTGGAAGAGCTGTATACGGTCCCATACAATGAAGCCAAAGCGGAACTGGTGAGGAAGTTTTCCGAGGGCTATCTGGAACTCCTCTTGGGCCGGCATCAGGGAAACGTGACCAATGCTGCAGTCGAATGCGGATTGGAAAGGCAGGCTTTGCAACGGATCATGCGCCGCTACAGGATCACCTCGTCCGATTTCAAAAAGAAATGAGCTGTCTACCCCCAGAGATGAACGAAGAAAAGGCTCAGCCATGGGAAATAGGTGATAACAGCTAGTACAACGAGGAGCAGGGCCAGGAAAGGCAATGTGGCGCGGTAAAGTTCGAGTATGGAGCAGTCAAAACGATAAGACGCAAGGAAGAGATTAAGGCCTACCGGGGGAGTGCTGTAGCCTATTTGTAAATTTGTCAGGAATATGATTCCGAGGTGAATTGGATCGATTCCATAACCGGTTGCGATGGGCAGGATAAGGGGGACAACCAGTACCAGGGCGGAGAAGATGTCCAGCATGCAGCCGACAATGAGCAAAAAGAGGTTCAGCAGCAGCAAGAAGGTGTATTTACTGTCGATATAGGTTCGGATGAAATGGAACAGACGAACCGGAACCTCCTGATCCACCAGGTAATTGGTACTGGCCATGGAAGCGGCCAGAATTACCAGGATACCGCCGAAAAGCATCATCGATTTTGCCATGATTTTCGGCAGCTGAGAAACGGCGATGTCTTTGTAGATAAAAGTTTCAACGATGAGAACATACAAAGCCGTTACCGCAGCTGCCTCGCCTGCTACGAAGATGCCGCCATATATTCCACCGAGGATGATGACCGGCAGTGGCAGTTCCCAGGCAGCCTCAGCAAGCCCCGCAAGTACCTCCCGCCTGGAATACTGTTCTTTTTTCTGTCGTTCCGGGCTTTTGCGCATGGAATAGGCAATGAGCATCAGAAGCATGAAAAGTCCCGGCAGGATACCCGCCAGAAAGAGATGGTCAATGCGGGTTTCCGAGATAACTCCGTAGAGAATCAAAGGGAGACTGGGAGGAAAGAGTAACCCCAGGCTTCCTGAGGATGTAATCAGCCCCAGGGAAAAGGGACGGGAATAGCCGTCTTTTAAAAGAGCGGGAAGGAGCAGACCGCCAAGGGCAAAGATGGTTACTCCCGAGGCTCCGGTAAAAGCGGTAAAAACGGCACAAACCGAAAGAGAAATAACAGCCAATCCACCGGGCATCCAGCCCATCATAACCCTTGAAAGCTTGAGCATTCGCTCGGGAGTGCCGCTTTCGGAGAGCAAGGTCCCGGCAAAGATGAAAAGCGGCAGGGATATGAGCAAAGGCGTATCGGCCAGACGCGACATTTCGATGACGACAACCGAAAGGTCTATTCCGGCGGAATGAAAAGAAACAAGCGCCAGTGCGGCAATGACGATAAAAAGAGGAGTGCCCAAAAGGGCCATCAGGACAATAAACAGCTTGGCTATCATATCCTGCTCTCGGGAGAATTTTTAGTAGCTGTAATTGATTTTGCCGTTGTCCATGCCGCTATAAGAAAACGGAGAGATATCAAAACAAAAGCGATGGGAAAAATAAGACTCCAGACCCAGGAGGGTATGTTGAGGAGTTTGTCTGAACCGAATTGTATTTCGCTTTGGATGAAAAGATATGCGGACCAGGTCAGAAAACCGGCGACAACGGCTGAAAAAAGATTGGTTGCAACCAGCAGCCAAGCCTGCATGGACTTTGGCACGAGAAAGCTGATTACATCCATGGCAATGTGCTTGCCTTGAGATGTGGCCATGGCCGCACCTAAAAAACCGGTCCACAAAACGAGATGGCGCAAAAAAGGGTCAGCCCACGAGATACCGGTGGAAAAAAAGGCTCTCAGGACTATCTGCACGCAGGTCAGCAGGATCATAACAACCAGGAAAAAGCTGAGGATCCATTCCTCCACTTTGGCAAGTTTTACAAAAAGACTATTTGTCTGCTTGGGAGTGGTTGTCATTGGATGCTTTGGCGTTCTGCCCGCTCCTGTAATCCTGTAATATCTTCGATGCGGCTTTGTAGACTTCCGAAGAAAAAGCGTTGCCGGTAAGCTGTTTTACCGTTTTATCCCTTACGCCCTCGAGTTCCTGAACGATGCCCGGCTCCGGCTGGATGAATTTGACGCCGTTCTGTTCAAGTACTTTCCGGGACTCCCGATTGCTCTTCCTGGTGTCATCAATTAAAGCGGAAAAGTACTTGTCTGCTGTGGTGTGAATGAGATCGGCATACTTCGCAGGCAGCCTGGAAAAGGATTTCTTGTCCAGCAGCACGACGCCGTAGGCATAACCGAAGGGCGTATCGGTGACGTACTGAGTTCTTGTATACCATTGAAGGATGATGGAGCCGTAGAGGGAGTTGAAAACCGTGTTCACCAGTCCCGTTTCCAGAGACGTTAAGACATCCGGGATGGAAAGGGGAATGGGCGTAATGCCGAGGTTGGAGAGGAAGGTGCCTGTAACAGGATCCCCCGATGGCGCCCAGCATTTGCTTCTTTTTAGATCGTCAATGGTTTTCATGGGTTCGGTGGACATGGTATAAATAAAGCCGACCTCGGTCATTGCAATGAGCTCAAGGCCTTTCTCGTTGAATTTTTTCTTGAAATAAGGAGTCAGTCCATCGCGGACCTTATCAACTTCTCCGTAGGACCGAAAAAAAAACGGGATGGCCATCACTCGAAAATCGGGGACCACGTCGGCAATTCCGGTCATGGTAAAGCCGCCTCCTTGGAGTTGGCCGACCCGCAGTTTTCTGTACATAGCCTGATCGTCTCCCATGATTCCACCGGGATAAATCCGAAACTCGATCTCGCCGTTGCTCTTTTCGTGGACCTCTCTTGCGAATTCCTGAAATTGTTTAACCCAAACAGACCCGTCCGGAGCAAGGCTTGCTATTTTGAAGAGGTATTTTGTCTGTGCTTGAGCCGTGGTGAAAAAGCCGGAGAAAATAAAAAAAACAGCGATAAAAAGACTCGTCTGACGAAACATGGAATACCTCCGAAAGTGTAGGGAACCGTTCATTATAAGGATCATCACCTCGGCATCATTGCGCGAAAAAACCTTCGGCGAGCAGTTGCTTGGCCTTTCTTTTAGCAATCTGGTTGCTCAGCATATTGTCCGGGGCTTCAGCCAACGGAAACGCGAGCACTTCATGGAGAAGGTCATTGTAGAGTTTTTTGTTCATTGTGAGTTTTGCGTATGTTTCGGCATAAGTGGTTTGGACCAGCAGGAGACGGCGGTGGGAGAGTGCCAAAGCCTTTTCAAAGTGCATCTTGCTGAGATCCGGCCGACCTCCCAGCAAAGCTGGCTTGGCGGCATAATATGCTCCGAAAAAGAGATGGACGCTTCCCTGCTGATAGCTCTCGTCGAGTTCTTCCACGCGGTGCATAATCTTCGCCACCTTGGTCAGATCGGCGATTGAAGCCGGCGACCCATGCTCATTTTGGATCCATGTTGTCCAGGACAAAGCTCCCCAGAACAGTTCGGGCACATCGGATTTATCCATACCTTGCAGCGCCTTGTCCAAAGAGGCTAGCGGCTCTCCGGGAGCGATGGGGAGATCGCGCGCAAGCAGATCGGTGCCGTACAGACGGGCTTTCTCAGAGAGCGCTGCGATCCTGGCTTTGCTGTATCCGCATTCGGTCACAGCTGCAACATAACCGCTATAGGATTTTGCACCCATCTCAAGCAGTGATGTGCTATCCGGGTCCGAGGCGATCATGCTGTCGATCATCAGCAGATAGGCGGGTGCTCCCTGGCAGACCAGATCAAGATCTGTTTGTCTCTGCAAGTTGTCCACGGTCGGTTCGACCATGGCGGTCAGCAGGGAGGAACAGGACGTGAGCAAAAAAAGCAAGGAAAGTGACAGGCCGATCACGGCTCCTCGTCCAAGCCGCAGCTTCTCCGTCCTTAAATGCATACTATCCCCCCAATAATAGAAATAAAATTTTGCAATAGGCGAGCATAAAACAGAGCCATTATACTCAAAGCCGTTTGACAAAGTCAAATATAACCATGTCTTGGAGGCGGGCAAAAAAAAGATTTGGATTCGGATTGAGCTCCGTGTTTGGAAAAGCTCACCCCGGAAAGGGGCATCATTTCTTCTGACGTCGGTATTTAACAGGCAATATTTTGAGCTGCTCCCGATATTTGGCTACTGTACGGCGGGCAATGTCTATATTGTTTTCGGCAAGCTTTTGGGAAATTGCATGATCGCTGAGAGGTTTTGTTTTGTCCTCTTCCATGATCATCTTTTTGATCCTGGTTCTGATGGACTCGGAGGCCAGAGCCTCTCCGCCCTGTCGAGGGATGGCCGTGGAGAAGAAGTATTTCAACTCGTAAATTCCCTGCGGGGTATGGGCATATTTATTGGACGTTACCCTGCTGATGGTCGATTCATGCATTTCGATGTCTTCTGCAACATCTCGCAATATCAGAGGTTTTAAGAACTTCGGGCCATTGTCGAAGAAATCCCTCTGGAAGCGCACAAGGCTTTCCATAACCTTGTAAATAGTACGCTGTCGTTGATGGATTGATTTGATGAACCATTCAGCATCTTTCAATTTGTCGGCCACATAGTTGCGCGATTCTTTGGGAATGTTCCCTCCGGTTTTCAAGAGATCCTGATAATAGGTTGACAACTTCAGGCGCGGCAGATCGTCGTCGTTCAAACGGATAATGTACTCATCGTCAATCTTTATGACGTAGACGTCGGGAATGACGTAGTTCGTCTCTTCCGTTGAAAAGGGCAGGCCCGGAAAGGGGGTGAGGTTTGAGACGATAAAATCAACAGCTGCCAGGATCTCTGTCTTCTTGCGGCCGCATGCCCTGGCCAGCGCCTTATAGTTTCGTGTTTCAAGAAGAGAGAGATGATCTTTTACGATCTCGGCGGCCAGAGATTTCTCCTGACCGAGTCTTTCCAGCTGCAGGTAGAGGGATTCGCTGACATCTCTCGCCCCTATTCCAGGGGGGTCCAGGTCTTGGATGACCTCGAGGATGTATTCCGCCGTGTCCCTGTCACAGCTGTTTTTTTCCATGATTTCTTCGAGATTGGTTTCCAGGAAACCGTATCTGTTCAGATTGCCTGCAATGAAGAGGGCGATTTCCATCTCGGCTTCATCGAGTTCGGAATGAGCGAGCTGCCATTGAAGATATGCAAGAAGTCCTGGTTTTTCCGAAATAAAGTCGAATTGGGACGGAGCATCTGCTGCGGGAGCCTCATGGGCGAAGGAAAAATTGCTGTCGAAATTGTTGGCATAATCGTTCCAATTGATATCGCCTAGATTTTCGGATGTCGTTACCTGTTCGGTATAATCCTTTTCAGGTTGGGCTGCCGACTCTTCGTTTGTGGAAGAAAGGCTCAACGAAGGTTCCTGGGTATCGGCGGGAGTAAGATCTTCCTCGAGCGCAGGATTCTGTTCTATCTCGGTCTGCAGGGCATCCGCAAGCTCAAGCCTGTTTAGTTGCAGCAGTTTGATGGCCTGGCGCAACTGTGGCGTCATGACCAGTTTTTGAGCGAGCTTGAGTTGTTGTCGTAATTCGAGCGTCATAAATGGTTACATGCTGAAGTTTTCACCAAGATAGAGTCTTCGGGCCACCTCACTCTCTATTATATCGTCGGCGACGCCGCTTGTTAATATCTGTCCATCATTCATTATATAAGCAAAGTCGCAAACCTGCAGCGTCTCTCGAACGTTGTGGTCGGAAATCAGGACGCCCAACCCTCTGTTCTTCAAATTGATGATTATTTTCTGCAGCTCGATGACTGCCAATGGATCGATTCCAGCAAAAGGCTCATCCAGCAGGATGAATCTCGGCCGGGTGGCCAGAGAACGCATGATTTCCACCCTCCGGCGCTCTCCTCCGGACAAGGCATGTCCTTTATTTTCGCGAAGATACTCGATTTTCAGATCGGCCATCAATTCATTGATCCGGTTTGTTATCTCGTTTTTCGGCAGTCCGAGCGGTTCGAGGACGATGCGGATATTTTCCTCCACGGTGAGTTTTTTAAAAACGGACGGTTCCTGGGCTAGATAAGAAATCCCTTTCAGCGCCCTTTTGTGGATGGGAAGAGAGGTGATGACCTCGCCATCGAGCAGAATGGACCCGGATGTCGGTCGTATGAATCCGGCAATGGAATAAAAGGAGGTCGTTTTACCGGCGCCGTTGGGTCCGAGAAGCCCGACGACAACTCCCGTGTTCACCTGAAGGCTCACCCCGCCCACAACGGTGCGGTTGCCGTAACGTTTAACGATATTTCGTGTTTCCAGAAGTGACATGAAAAATGCCGTCCTTGAATTCGGTACAAACCTGAGGCGAATTCTCCTCTATTTCTGGGGAAGGGTCATGAATACTCTGCCCGATTTGTTATTGGTTTTGTTTTTACCTGTGGCTCTAGCAGGTCCGCTTATCACTTCGGAGCGCCCTTCGTCAATATAATAAATGATTTTGGCACCACTGACCATATTTTGACCTTGCCATGCCTTGGCGTTGCCTGTCAGTATAACCTGGCGAACTTTCTTGAGATAAAGAAGTTTTTCCGATGTGCCGAGCCAATCTTTTTTGGTGACTTCAACGTTGCCGTCACAATAAAGTTTTTCCACCTGCTGACTTTTCTTTTCCGTCTTGCGGGTTTGTTTATCGGCCTTAGTGTAATAGACCGTCATTTCATCGCAACGAATACGGACATCTCCTTGTCTGGCGTCCACATCGCCCGAGAATTGAACGCTGTTGGAATCTTCCACAGACAGCATGTGGTTGGCCTCGATCTGAATGGGCGGTTCGTCTGCATAGGAGAGCGAGCCGATAAGAAGGAGTGCGGAACAGACCACGGCAGCCAAAATGGGCAGAAAAACGGATATCCGATTAGTCATTAGGGTCTCCCAAAATAGGTGAAAAAGCTCAATGCAATTACCGAGCCTGTTATACCTCAATGGCCGGATATTGTAAAGATGCGGTGTGTGTGTCTTGCAAGAACAATTGCTTTACTTAGAGGGTGTGAAAAAGTACAATGGAAAGGAATATCACGGTCTTTTGAGTTGTAATCTAATTTATTTATTCAAGAATAAAAGATGTTGAAAAATATATCCTGAAAAGAGTGCAGACGATGAAAGAAGAGATCGAAAAGGCGAAGATACTGGTTGAGTCACTGCCTTATATGCAGGAATTCAGAAATAAAATCGTAGTTATAAAATATGGCGGCCATGCGATGGTCGATGAGAATCTGAAAAGGCAGTTCGCACTCGACGTAATCCTGATGAAACAGATCGGCATCAATCCCGTCATTGTTCATGGAGGTGGTCCGCAGATCAACCGGCTGCTCGATCGACTCAATATCAAACCCAATTATATTCAGGGTATGCGGGTTACGGATGGCGAAACCATGGATGTGGTGGAAATGGTTTTGGTCGGCACGGTGAACAAAGAAATCGTCGGCCTGATCAATCACTGCGGGGGCAAGGCCGTAGGGCTTTCCGGGCGGGATGCCGATCTTGTTTGTGCTAAGAAGTTAAAGATGAGTGCCAAAAAGAAGGAGACTGCAGTGGAAGATGCACCTTCCGAACTCATCGATCTCGGCCGTGTCGGTCAGGTGACGGAGATCAATCCCGAGGTCCTGCAGACGCTTGACCATGGGGAATTTATCCCGGTGATCGCTCCTGTCGGGGTAGGCGAGGATGGTCGGGCATTTAATATTAACGCAGATTTGGTGGCGGGTGCCATCGCTGGTAAGTTGAAGGCGGCAAAGCTTATCCTGCTTACAGATGTGGAAGGAGTAAAGGACAAAAACGGCGATTTGATGCCGTCGCTCAAGCGTGCGGAGCTTGAAACCCTCATTGCCCAGGAAACCATAGTGGGAGGAATGATCCCGAAGGTTCGCTGTTGCGGCGAGGCATTGGATGACGGTGTTGCAAAAACCCATATTATTGACGGACGGGTTGAGCATGCAATCCTCTTGGAGATTTTTACCCGGCAAGGCGTCGGAACGGAGATAGTGTGAGATGAGCAAGGAGAACGAAAAGTTGAAACAAAGAGCCGATGCGGTTTTTATCGGCAATTATAGTAGAAATCCTGTGGCCTTGGTCAAGGGAGAGGGCTGCCGCGTCTTTGACGCCGACGGCAAGCAGTATCTGGATTTTCTTTCAGGGATAGCGGTTTGCGCATTGGGGCATTGTCACCCGGCGGTCACCGAAGCAATAGAAAGACAGGCGAAGGAACTGGTTCATGTCTCCAATCTTTTTTACACCACTCCGCAGACGGAGCTTGCCGAACTGCTGGTGGCCAACTCTTTCGCTGACAAGGTTTTTTTTGCCAACAGCGGGGCCGAAGCCAACGAGGCGGCGATCAAACTGGCGAGAATTGCTTCGGCACCGGGGCGCTACGAAGTGATTTCATTGGAGGGATCTTTCCACGGCCGTACCCTTGCAGCTGTTGCGGCGACAGGTCAGAAAAAATTTCACCAGGGATTTGAGCCGATGCCGGATGGTTTTTCGCACGCACCGTTCGGCGATTTGAACGTTTTGGATAATTTGATCACCGACAGCACCTGCGCCCTGATGTGCGAGCCGATTCAGGGAGAGAGCGGGGTAAGACCTTTGTCGGTCGAATATCTTCAGGGACTGCGAAAGCTTTGCCAAGAGCACGGATTGTTCCTGATTTTCGATGAAGTGCAGACCGGCATGGGCAGAACCGGAACCCTATTTGCCTATGAGCAACTGGGTGTCACTCCCGATATCATGACGACAGCCAAGGCGCTGGGCAACGGTATGCCCATCGGAGCGATGCTGACCACCAACGATCTCGCAAGGGCTCTGGTTCCCGGGTCCCACGCTTCCACCTTCGGCGGCAACCCGGTGACGACGGCCGCCGCCGTGGCAACGATGAAGGTCATGCTCTCCGATGAGTTTCTGCCGGGGGTTCGGCAGAGAGGTCAGTATTTTCGGGAAGAACTGCAAAAGTTGGTCGAGCGCTTTCCAAATCTTCTCCGGGAGGTCCGCGGGTTGGGAATGATCTGGGCACTGGTCCTGACCGATGCCGGTATCGAACAGGGGGCGGATCTGGTGAAAAAAATGTTGGATCGTGGGTATCTTATCAACTTTGCAGGAAATGTTGCTCTACGATTCGTTCCGCCGCTCATTGTCGGCACTGAGGAGATCGATCGGCTTGTTGCAGAGTTGGCGCAGGTCTTTACCGAATTATAGGGAAATTCTTTGCAAAGCGCCTCTTTTTCTGTAATTATTAACCTTTTCCCCAAAAAGCTGGAAAGGTAAATATTCCGGGGAGAATCGAATACCCGGAAAGGGCGTCTTTCCGGTTTGGAAAGAGGTAATAAAATATGCCGAAGCATTTGTTGTCATTGAAAGAATTTACCAAGGACGAGCTTGTCTGGTTCCTTGATCGGGCCAGAGTGCTGAAAGAAGAGAAAAAGGCCGGCGTTCTGCACCGGCAGCTGGCAGGGAAGACCATCGGTCTCGTTTTTGAAAAGCCCTCTACCAGAACCAGGGTCTCCTTCGAGTCTGCCATGTACGGTCTTGGCGGCCAGGTCATCTTTTTGTCTGCCAGGGATACCCAACTGGCTAGATCGGAGCCATTGAAAGATATGGCCAGGGTGATGGCCCGTTATGTCGACGGGATGGTGGTCAGGACCTTCGGTCAGGAGGTCGTCGACGAACTGGCCCGCTATTCCACTGTGCCGGTGATCAACGCTCTGACCGATCTGCATCATCCCTGCCAGGTCTTAAGCGATGTAATGACGGTGATTGAAAAAAAAGGCGCCATCGAGAAACTGAAAGTGGCCTGGGTGGGCGACGGCAACAACATGGCCAACTCCTGGATTCAGGCGGCCGGTCGCCTGGGTTTTGAGTTGACCCTGGCCTGCCCGCAAGGTTATGAACCCGACGCCGTAATTCTCAAAGAGGCAATGGACCGGGCTGTGCGGCCGATTACTCTATTTCAGGACCCGAAGGATGCTGTCGCCGGAGCCGATGTCATCAATGTCGATGTCTGGGCCTCCATGGGCATGGAAGAGGAAGCAAATACCCGCTTGAAAGTTTTTAGGAATTATCAGGTCAATGATGCGCTTCTGGCCCATGCACCGGACGACTGTATCATTCTCCACTGTCTGCCTGCCCATCGTGGAGAAGAGATAACCGATGACGTATTGGAGTCCGAGCGATGTGTTGCTTTCGATCAGGCGGAAAATAAAATGCATATGCATAAGGCGATACTGGAGAAACTCCTTGTCGGCAACTAGATCCGAATTGGATTTCTTCCCACGCAGGAAGAGAGACTTTACCAAGAAACGAAGAAGTCCGGCCGAGTTGTTCTCCGGCTGGAGTTCTAGTTTTCGAGAAATTTAATTTTATACAATAAATATTTGAAATTTCCGTTGGATGACGGGATTGGCTCATCGGTTGGGAATGCTTTCAAAGCCGGCCGGTATACGAGGTGGAAAAATGGATGTTAAGAAAATTGTGCTGGCTTACTCCGGTGGGTTGGACACATCGGTTATATTGAAATGGCTGGCTGAAGAATATGCCTGCCCCGTCATTGCCTATGCGGCCGATATCGGCCAAGAAGAGGATTGGGATGCGGTGCGTAAAAAGGGGTTGGCCACCGGCGCCGAAAAGGTAATCATTTCCGATTTGAAGAAAGAATTTGTCGAGGAGTATATCTTTCCCGCCTTTCGTTCCAATGCCATTTATGAGGGCTCTTATCTTCTCGGGACTTCCCTTGCAAGGCCGCTGATTGCCAAAGAGCAGATCCGTATCGCTCATCAGGAAGGAGGCGATGCTGTCAGCCATGGGGCCACCGGGAAAGGAAACGATCAGGTCCGTTTTGAGCTGGCCTATCTCGGTATCGATCCGAAATTGAAAATCATTGCCCCTTGGCGAATTTGGGACCTGAATTCGAGGCAAAAGCTGGTGGAGTTCGCCAAGGCCCGAAATATCCCGGTGCCTGTCACCAAGGAAAAACCGTACAGCTCGGATGAAAACCTGTTGCATATCAGTTTCGAGGGAGGGATTCTCGAAGACCCTTGGAACGAACCGGACGAGGCCATGTTCAAGCTGACCGTCTCGCCGGAGAGAGCGCCGGAGAGGGCGACGTATCTGGAGATCGAGTTCGAGCAAGGCAATCCGGTGTCCCTGGACGGCGTCAGGATGGAACCGCTCGAATTGTTTACACGCCTAAACGCTGTGGGCGGTTCCAACGGAATCGGTCGTCTCGATTTGGTGGAAAACCGTTTTGTCGGCATGAAATCACGGGGCGTCTACGAGACTCCCGGGGGCACGGTGTTGCGAACGGCGCACAGAGCCCTGGAGACCATTACCTTGGACCGTGAAGTCATGAAGATCAGGGATTCCCTGATTCCAAGATATTCGGAACTTATCTACAACGGTTTTTGGTTTGCTCCGGAGCGTGAGCTCTTGCAGGTGACCATGGATGCGTCTCAAAAGACTGTGAACGGTACCGTCAGGCTGAAACTGTATAAGGGCAACTGTACGGCGGTTGGCCGGAAGTCTGATCAGTCATTGTATCAGGAGAGTTTTGCCACCTTCGAGGAGGATACCGTTTATAATCAGGCCGATGCCACAGGGTTTATTCGTTTGAACGGTTTGCGGCTGCAGATCCAGGCCCTACAGAAAAAGTGACGACGTACAATGCAGAAAAAAAGTGGTTCTGAAAAACTGTGGGGCGGACGTTTTGCCGAGGCGACTGCCGGGTCGGTCGAAGCCTTCACCGCCTCGATTCAATATGACTCCAGGCTCTATAAATACGATATTGCCGGCAGCAAGGCTCATGCTGCGATGCTTGCCGCCCAGGGTATTTTGACAGGCGAAGAGCGCGATGCGATCATTGCGGGACTTTCGGCCATAGAGACCGAGATCGATGACGGGACCTTCGAGTTCAAGCGTGAGTTGGAAGATATTCACATGAATATCGAAAAGGCTCTGGTGGAAAGGATAGGACCGGCCGGGGCCAAGCTGCACAGCGCCCGAAGCCGCAATGACCAGATCGCCCTTGATTTAAAGCTTTACCTGCGCGATCAATGCGATCGGCTGGTGATTCTGCTGGAAGAGGTGAGGCGGGCTTTTGTTGTGCTGGCGAGGAAGTACCTGGGCAGCGTGATGCCGGGATATACGCATCTGCAACGGGCACAGCCGGTTTTGATCTCCCATCATATGCTGGCCTATTTTGAGATGTTCGGCCGGGATCGCGGCCGCTTGCTTGACTGCCGGAAACGGTTGAACGTGCTGCCGCTGGGTTCCGCCGCCATGGCCGGGACCGGCTTACCCATAAACCGGCGGCAGGTGGCGGAAGCCTTAGGATTTGACGGGATCACGGCAAACTCCATGGATACCTGCGGCGACCGGGATTTCGCCATTGAGTTCGTCAGCTGCTGCACTCTGATCCAGCTGCACATGTCACGGCTCTCGGAAGAGCTGGTGCTCTGGTCGAGCCAGGAGTTTTCCTTTGTCGATATCGCCGATAAATTCTGTACCGGCTCCTCCATTATGCCGCAGAAAAAAAATCCTGATATTCCGGAGCTAATCCGTGGAAAATCAGGGAGAGTGGCCGGAAGTCTGATGGCGCTCATCACTCTGATGAAAGGGTTGCCGCTGACCTATAACCGTGACTTGCAGGAAGATAAGGAACCGGTCTTCGATGTCGTGGATACCGTCTCAGCTTCGCTTGCCATCATGGCGGAACTTTTGGGGAATCTCTCCTTCAACACGGAGAGGATGAAAGAGGCGACCCGAACCGGGTTTATAACCGCCACCGATCTGGCAGACTACCTGGTTCGTAAAAACGTGCCGTTTCGCGAGGCGCATGGGATTGTCGGACGGGCTGTTGCTTTCTGTATTGCCAAGGGATGCGAACTGGATCAGCTGAGCCTCAATGAGCTGCAGACTTTTTCGGCGGCGATCGAGGAAGATGTTTATGCCGTTCTCAGTGTGGAAGGTTCTATCAACAGCCGTATATCAACGGGAGGTACCGGCATCCTGCGAGTCCAGGAAGCGCTCGGTCTTGCCGAACAACAAATGGGGATGAGAGAATGAAGATTGTAAACGGTGCGCGCGTTGCTGGATCTTTTTTGCTTATCGGCACATTGCTGTTCGTTGGTGGGTGCGGATTTAAAAATTATCCTGTACCGCCGGAAAGTGTCGTCCCCAAACCCATTGAAGATTTGCGGTATTCGGTGGATGAAAAGGGGGTCACATTAACCTGGTCATATCCTGTGGAAACAGTGAAGGGAACGGGTATCGACGAAATTTCCTCTTTTGATCTGTATCGGGCGGTGGTGCCTCTTGACAACTACTGTGAAGGGTGTCCCATTCCGTTCGGCGAGCCGCAGGTTCTCCCAGGAGGAGAAACAAATCAGGAAACACGGCGGACGGCAAAATATCAGACGTCGCTTTTGCGCTCAGGCCACAAATATTTTTTCAAAGTCCGCTCGCGGACGAGTTGGTGGGCGGAGAGTGCAGATTCCAATATCGTCTCTTTCGTCTGGCATACTCCAACCAAGGCTCCCGAAGGAGTAACGGCCAAAGTCGGCGACGGCTTGGTCACCGTGCACTGGAAACCTGTTACGACCTATATGGACGGACGAAAGGTCGATATGCCGGTGGAATACCAGGTGCTCCGCAGTCAGGGCGGTCAGGGCTTTGTGCCCATGGGTAAACTCCAGACGGGCGTGCAATATGCCGATCGGATGGTGCTAAATGGTCAGAAATATTTCTATAAGATCCAAAGTGTTCTCCTCGTGGAGGGAAATGTCGTAAAAGGCAGCACCAGTCAGGAGGTGAGTGCGGTACCGGTTGACCTCACGCCTCCTCTCCCGCCGGCAAGCGTTGCAGTAATTGCCATTGAAAGCGGTAATAAAATTTACTGGGAAAAGTCCTCGGAGAAAGATGTTGCCGGCTATCGGATCTATCGCCGGGCGGCGAATGAGCAAAAGGCGACTCTTTTGGGTCAGACCAATGCTTCATCGGTATCCTTCACAGATACTCATGTTCCGAAAGACATTCGGGTATACTATTCGGTGACGGCAATCGACAATGCGAATCCGCCCAATGAGAGCGTGCATTCAAGGGAGGCCACGCTCAGGCACTAAAAGATTTTTGCACAGTGAGGTGCAAGAGATGCAGCATGAATCATTTTAATCGCAAAAACAGGCAACTTTTTTGTGAGGAAGTTTCCGTAGCCGAGATTGCAAGGGAAATCGGCACCCCTTTCTATCTTTACAGCAAAAGGACTCTTCTTCAACATTTTCATGCCTTTGACTCGAGTTTTGCGCAAACACCGCATCTGACTTGTTTTGCTGTAAAAGCCTGTTCGAACATTGCGGTTCTCCACCTTTTCGCTCAAGCTGGGGGGGGGGCGGACATTGTTTCCGGCGGCGAACTCTTTCGGGCTCTGAAGGCCGGTGTCGATCCTAAAAAGATCATCTTCTCGGGTGTGGGCAAGACCGAAGAGGAATTGCGCTATGCTCTTGAGTCAAAGATATTGCTATTCAATGTCGAATCGGCGGCGGAACTGGATCGGCTCCGGAAAATTGCCGTCTCCCTGAGCATGAAGGCCCCGGTTTCCTTCAGAGTCAACCCCGACGTTGACCCGTTGACGCATGCCTACATCTCCACAGGGCTTGCCAAAAACAAATTCGGTATTCCGATTCGGGAATCGATGGAACTCTACGAGAAAGCGGCTGCCATGGAGGGGATCGAAATTAAAGGAATCAGCTGTCACATCGGCTCACAGCTGACTCAGATTTCTCCCTTTGTGGAATCCATGGCCAAGATCAAGGACTTTGTCCGGGACCTTGCAGCAAAAGGAATTGCCATCGGCTATGTGGATCTGGGCGGTGGCGTTGGAATCACCTATGACGCGGAAATGCCGCCGCATCCCCGGGACTATGCGGACGCCGTCCGCAAGGAGCTTAAGGGGATTGATTGTACACTGATCCTCGAGCCGGGACGGGTGATTGTCGGCAATGCAGGAGTTTTGGTCACCGAAGTTCAGTATACTAAAACCAACAGGGGAGGTGATGTGGAAAAGAAATTCGTCATCGTCGATGCGGCTATGAACGATCTGACACGTCCAAGCCTGTACGGAGCGTATCATACGATTGAGCCGGTCATTGACCGGGGGGCGGAAACCGAGAAGGTCGATGTTGTCGGGCCCGTCTGCGAGACGGGTGATTTCTTGGCAAAGGACAGAAATCTTGCCCGGGTTGATCAAGGTGATCTCCTGGCTGTGATGAGTGCCGGGGCTTATGGATTTTCCATGGCGTCGAATTACAACTCCCGGCCGCGGGTAGCCGAGGTTTTGGTCGACGGGAGCCGATATGGGGTCATCCGCAGTCGCGAGACTTTGGAGCAGTTGATTCAGGGGGAAACCATTCCCAAGTTTATGGAGTAATGCAATGCCCATTGATTTTCCTCTTTCTTTTACAAAGATGAGCGGGACCGGCAACGACTTCATCATTATCGATAATAGACAGCTTGGTGTCCCCTTGCGTGAACAGGAGGAGCTTGCCAGAAGGATTTGCCGCAGGATGTTCTCGGTGGGGGCAGACGGCCTGATTATGATTGAAGACTCTGTGGTTGCCGACTTCAAATGGCGATTTTATAATGCCGACGGGTCGCTGGCCGAGATGTGCGGCAACGGTGCACGGTGCGCCGCCCGCTATGCCTTCATCAATATGATTGCCGGGAAAAGGATGAGTTTTGAAACCGTTGCCGGAACCATAGATGCCGAAATTCTTGAGGACAGCGGAGATGTACGTTTGAAAATGACCACCCCGGTTGATTTCCGTTCGGGGCTTAAAATCGAACTTGGGGGAATTGAGCGGGATGTGTCTTTCGTCAATACCGGTGTTCCCCATGCGGTGATCGTGGTGGATGATCCCGAAACCCCGGTGAAAGAGTGGGGCCGGCAGGTCCGTTTTCATGAGATGTTCCAGCCCGCCGGCAGCAATGCGAATTTTATCAGGTTTCTGGAGGACGGCAGGCTGCAGGTGCGTACCTATGAGCGGGGAGTGGAGGATGAAACCATGGCCTGCGGCACGGGAGCGGTGGCTGCCGCCCTTGTTGCAGCCATGCTGGGCAAAGCATGTTCGCCTGTGCGATTGGTTACTTCAGGCGGAGAGCCGTTAACGGTTTTGTTTGATCTGCAGGAAGGACCGAAGGCTGGGAATGTCCGTCTTCAGGGGCCGGCCAGAATAATTTACGAAGGAAAGCTGACCGCCGAGTCTCTCTTATAAAAATGACCAAGTTCTGAAGAAATATATCAAGAGGTGAGTTATGAAAAAATTTCATGGCGCAATGGTAGCACTTGTAACCCCGTTTCTGGAAGGCGAACTCGATGAGCAGGGTCTGGTCGAGCTGATTGAGTTCCAGATTGAAAACGGCACTCATGCCATTGTTCCCTGCGGAACGACTGGAGAGTCGGCAACCCTTTCTTTTGAAGAGCACAAACGGGTGATCGAACTGACCGTCAAAACTGTTGCAGGACGGGTGCCCGTCATTGCCGGGACGGGCGCCAACAATACGATGGAGGCCATCGAGCTCACCCAGAGTGCCAAGGAAAGCGGGGCCGACGCCGTCCTTTCGGTAACGCCGTATTACAATAAGCCGAGTCAGGACGGCCTGTACGAACATTACAAGGCCATTGCCGAAGCCGTAGATATCCCGATGTTTCTTTATAACGTTCCGGGACGGACGTCCATCAACATGCTTCCTCCGACAGTGGCAAGGGCCGCCGAAGTGGACAATATCATAGGAATTAAAGAAGCCTGCGGCAGCCTGGAGCAAATCAGTGATGTGATTCGGCTCTGTCCTGATGATTTCATTCTTCTTTCCGGGGATGACTTTACCGCGATGCCCACGATATTCGTCGGCGGCAAAGGCGTTATATCGGTTGTTTCAAATGTCTATCCCAAGGCCATGTCCGAGCTGATGGAAGCGGCTTTGGAGGGCAACATCGGCAGGGCCAATGAATTGCATTACCGCCTTTTCCCGCTGATGAAAACCATGTTCGCCGCACCGAACCCGGTTCCTGCCAAAAAAGCTGTTGAACTGATGGGCAAGATCCGCAACGGCAAGCCCAGACTGCCGCTTGCACCCATCGACGAGGCAAGCCTCGGAAAGCTGAAGGCTGCGATGGAGCAGATTGGGCTCCTGTAGAGCGATGGACACAGTGCAAACAGAACATCAAAAAAGCATGGGGGGAACACCATGAAAAAAGTAATCATTGCAGGTGCTGCCGGACGCATGGGACAACGGGTTGCGAATATGGTGCATGCTCATCCCGAGCTTGAATATAAAGCTGCCTTTGAAGGACCGGGGAATCCCGCCATCGGCAGGGACGCAGGCGAAGTGGCGGGGCTCGGCCCCATTGGTGTGCCCATACAAGAAGGGCTCGACAGGGTTATCGACCAGGGAGACGTGATCATCGACTTCACCTTCCATAAGGCCACCATGGCATTTGCCGGACTGGCGGCCCAAAAGGGGACTGCCATGGTTATCGGGACTACGGGACTAACCGCCGAAGAGCTTGCCGAACTCAAGGAGTTGGCTCAAAAATTTCCTTGCGTGCAGGCCCCGAATATGTCGGTTTGCGTCAATGTGCTTTTTAAACTGGTCAAAAAAACAGCAGCCATCCTCGGTGAGGATTACGATATCGAGATCATCGAGGCCCATCACAATAAAAAGAAAGATGCACCCAGCGGCACGGCCATTAAACTCGGCGAAATGGCTGCGGCGGGCGTCGGGAAAAATCTTGCCGATGTCGGGGTCTATGCCCGGCATGGCATCATTGGCGAACGGCCAAAAGGAGAAATCGGTATTCAGACCATCCGGGCCGCCGATATCGTCGGAGAGCACACAGTGTATTTTGCAGGACCAGGTGAGCGTCTTGAATTGAATCATCGTGCCCACAGCCGCGACCACTTTGCCAAAGGTGCGGCAACCGCCGCGGCCTGGGTCGTCGGCAGAGACTGCGGACTCTATTCGATGTTCGACGTTCTCGGGCTTCAGGACCTGTGATTGCGGTTGATTCCAATTAATGGAGAAGACGACGGCATTCATCGGGCTTGGCTCGAACCTGGGTGACGGAAAAAAGATTCTTAAAGCTGCATGGAGCCGGCTCGGCCGCAGTGAAGAGGTGCGTCTTTGCTTTTTGTCGCATCCGTATCTTACTGCTCCGGTCGATATGGAGAGCAGCAATTGGTTTACCAATGCTGTTGGGATGGTTGAGACTACGCTCAATGTTTATGATTTGCTGCACAATTTGATGGAGATCGAATCCGAGTTCGGAAGAAAAAGAGACGCTTCCACTACTGGATATCAGGACAGGTCCTTGGATCTTGACCTGCTCTGCTACGGTGAGACGGCTCTTGACACGCCGGAGCTTGTTTTGCCTCATCCGAGGATGACGAAGCGCCTTTTCGTAATGGCGCCGTTCGCTGAGATTGCGCCGAGCCGGAGGGTATCTGCCGGCAGCCCAACCATGGGAGAGCAATGCGCTCAATTGCTGGAAGACATGAAAGCCGGCAAATGCCCCAGTCAAGAGTTAAAAAAAGGACAATGGGAAGATTGATTCGACATTTGACGTCATTTGAATATAATGGAAACATCGGCTGCAGCTGCCGGAACGTTCCGGCTGGAAGCGGGGAGAGGCAATAAATGGGTCCTTTCCGGCTGATAATTCTTGCCATACTTTTTTATATAGGATATCGCCTTATTGTAAGCGGGCGAAAAAAAGAAAAACAGGTAAGGAAACCCAACAATCAAACAAACGGACCCAATACCGTCTCCGATGTCCTGGTTGAAGACCCGGTTTGTCATTGTCTGGTTCCCAAAAGGCAGGCGATTCATCTTCAACATCAGGGGAGCATGGTGTATTTCTGCAGTGAAGACTGTTGTAACAAGTTTATCAAAAAAAAGGAAAAAGAATGAAATTTTTTATAGATACAGCAAATCTTGAGGACATTCGCAAGGGCGTGGAAATGGGAATGGTCGACGGAGTCACAACCAATCCTTCCCTGGTGGCCAAAGAAAACAAACCCTTTGAGGAACTTCTCCAGGAGATTTGCCGGATCGTTGACGGCCCTGTGAGCGCCGAAGTTGTCAGCCTCGATGCTGATGGAATGTGCAAGGAAGCAAAAGTGCTTGCCGCCATGAGCGATAACATCGTCATCAAGATTCCGATGGTCGTGGAAGGACTCAAGGCGGTAAAAAGGCTGACTGCGGAAGGGATAAAGACCAATGTCACCCTTGTGTTTTCTTCCGCGCAGGCGCTACTTGCCGCCAAAGCCGGGGCCACTTATGTCAGCCCCTTCGTCGGCCGCCTGGACGATATCGGAGAGCAGGGTATGGACCTTATAAGCGATATCATGACCATCTACCGTAACTACGGGTATGAGAGTGAGGTCATTGTCGCCAGTATTAGAAATCCGCTGCATGTGCTGGATGCGGCGATGATCGGCGCCGATATTGCAACCATTCCCTATAAAGTTATCGAACAGTTGGCCAAACATCCATTGACCACCAATGGAATCGCGCAGTTCCTTGCCGATTGGGAAAAAAGGAAAAAATAGAGAAACATCGAAGGCGGGATATTTAATAAATATGTAAAGGATCGTGAACTCTAATGGATGAAAATCGATGAGACAAAAAAATAAAGTCCTATTAGCACTTTCGACTCTCGCTGTTTTTTGTCTCAGTTCCATTAGTGTTCAGGCCGGAATGTATCGTTGTGTCGACGCTTCAGGGAGCGTAAGCTTTACCAATGCGCCTGCGTCCGGAAACTGCGATTCGCTGGGAGATGATTGGGGAAACCCATCCATTGAATCACCGAGTGCGGGAAGCTCGTTTGGGTTTGCAGGGCGTTTCAACACCGACTCCAGCTTGTATGATAATCATATCAGGATTATCTGTATGCGCTACGGAGTGGATCCCTATTTGGTAAAGGCAATTATCCGGGCTGAGTCGGATTTTGACCAAAATGCCGTATCCAATCATGGAGCACAGGGTCTGATGCAGCTCATGCCGGGGACGGCCAGGGATTTGAATGTATCCAATCCTTTTGATCCGAGACAAAATATTGATGGCGGGGTTCGCTACCTGCGGATGATTCTCGACTCATTCAATGGAAACCTTCCTTTAAGCCTTGCTGCGTATAACGCAGGACCGAACCTGGTAAAACGTTATCAAAAAATCCCGGCTATTCCGGAGACGATCGAATACGTGAAAAGAGTTCTTGCGTATTATAGCGGATACAGGGGCGGCAGGATCGGACGACCTTCGATGTCTTCGTCCGTCAGGGTTCAGGATATGGTGACCGTCTATTGACGCCTATTTCTTTAAGTTTCCGGAAACCGGATTTGGATGAAACAGTTATTTACCGTACCAAATATGCTCACGGGGTTTCGGCTTGCCTTGATCCCGGTTTTGGTGATACTCTTTTCAGTGTCCCAGACTACGGACGTGGAGCTTGCAACCTTTTGGGTTTTTACGGTGGCTGCCTGCACGGATTTTGTCGATGGTTATGTGGCCAGGAAATACCACATCGAAACGGTCCTCGGAAAGCTGATGGATCCCATAGCCGACAAGGCATTGGTGACCACAGCCCTTGTTATGCTTATCCCGTTGGGCAAAATCCCGGCATGGGTATGTTTGCTTATCATATGCCGGGAAATTATCGTCACCGGCTTCAGAGGCCTTGCTGCAACCACCGGCAAAGTTGTCGCAGCCGGACGCATGGGAAAAATCAAAAGTAACTTTCAATATTTCGGGCTTGGCTTTCTCATATTTCCTCTAGGCGTTCTTCCCGTTCCACATCAACACCTGATAGGTTTGGTTTTGATATATTCCTCCCTTGTGCTGGCGATATGGTCGGGAATTGCCTATTTTTACAGACTACGCAGTATTTTTTTCGAGACGGCTCAGTGAAGAAAACAGGCTTTTTTCTTGACTATAGCCGAAGATTTGAGGTATAAACCACCCTCATGCCGGAGTGGTGAAACTGGTAGACGCACGGGACTCAAAATCCCGCGGACGCAAGTCCATGTCGGTTCGATTCCGACCTCCGGCACCAAGTGAAAATA
>JBJKQT010000204.1:0-2884 GCA_046705065.1 Desulfocapsaceae bacterium | reverse complement strand
ATTTCACCTCCTCTTTTAATGTATGTTTCGGCAACTCCGAAAACTACAGGTTTAAAAGAAAGATTGTACCTGACCGGTTTCGAGTCAAGAAATTGCTTACTGGGCGGTGATTTTTTGGAAACGATATCTTCACGACTTGCAGGCAGTTTTCCTCTTTACCGCTGACGAACGGAAATCGGACGCCGTTCAGCTTTGATGCAAGATATCGCGAATGACCAATGCAATACGGCTGATCAGGTAAGGTTTTTTAATAAAACCGCCGGCCCCCATGTGTAAGGTCCGCTTTACATCTCCGCTCTCCGAAAATCCGCTGGTAACGATGGCCTTCTGTCCCGGATGCAATTCGAGGATCCTTTGATACGTCTCGCACCCGTTCATACCCGGATCCATGATCATGTCCAAAATAACGAGATCCACCTTCTCTTCACTGAGATAGAGCACGGCCCTTTCTCCGTTTTCAACAGCGTACGGTGTGTAATTGAGGAGTTGCAATATCTGGACGGCAATGGTCCTCTGCCCTTCGTCGTCATCCACCACAAGTATCTTTTCTCCATGCCCCTTGTACTGTTCGATGTCGATGGACTCGGCAAGAGGGGTTGAACCTTCTCTGGTTGCAGGGAAATAGAGTTCAAATGTCGTTCCCTTGCTGCCGCTGTCAACCCTAATCGTCCCACCGTGATCCTGAACCGTATTCCAGGCAATGGCCAATCCTAGGCCGGTCCCGCTGCGCCCAATCACTTTACGGGAGTAGAAAGGCTCAAAAATCCGCCCCAGATTCTCTTGAGGAATCCCCGGCCCCGTATCGGCAATGGAGAGAACAGTGTATTCCCCCGGTTGCATCTCCATTTGCCCTTCCGATGTCGTTTCCCTGAAATGATTACGCGTGGAAATGACTATCTCTCCGAGATCCTCAATGGCCTCCGCAGCATTGGTTACCAGATTCATAACACACTTTTTGACATGAATTGCGGAACAGCTCAAGTTTAACAATTCCGGGTCCAAATCTTTGGAGAAGCGGACATTGCCGTGTTCGCTCTGAAGTTTGAAAAATTCAGGCGATTCCATATATTCCTCAACGATGGTGTTGAGGCAATTGATCTCTCTGGTGCTGGAGGCGCCTCGAGCCAAAGTCAATAAATCGTCAACGACTTCTGCAGCTCGTTTTCCCGATTTTCTGATCTGTTGAATCGGCTGTCTCAAGGGACTTTCTTCGGGAAGATTCATTAGGATAAGTTCAGGATAACTGACGATCCCGGAAAGTATATTGTTCAGATCGTGTGCGACGCCACTGGCCATCAATCCCAAAGATTCCATCTTCTGAGAACGGCGCAGTTTATCTTCCAGGGCCCTCTGTTCGGCTTCCGCCTTTTTCTCTTCGCTTATATCCCGAAGAGCCGTAACATGTACGGTTTGTTCATGATAGGTTATAGTCCGGGCTTGAACCCGGGCGGGAAAGGTGTCTCCATCTTTACGCAAGGCGGTTACTTCATATGGTTTTTCTCTATTTTCAGAAACATGTTTTTCAACCATCGCCCGATCTTCGTGAGCAAACCAAGCCGAGATGCGTCTTCCCTTTGCCTCGGCGGCCGTGTACCCGAACATGAACCCGGCAGTACGATTCTGTTCAAAACAAATGCCGTTTTCTGAGAGAAATATCGCTTCAAAGGTAGCATCTGACAACGCTTGAGTCCTCTCTTCCGACAGCCGCAATTCATTCGTACGTTGTTCCACCAGTGCTTCCACGAGTTCCTGTCGCCTATGTGACTGACTTTGGAGAATCGCGGAAATAACAATTGAGGAGAAAATGATCAATCCCACCGCCGAGAGCAAGACAATTGAAGAATACCGGGCTGTAAGCCTGCCCTGCTGCATAATGGGCCGAGGAAGGGTTGCCGTGATGAGAAGAGCCGGACGGCCTCCAAAATCGTTCATCAAGCCGAAAGCTTGCAGGGTGTTGGTATTTACTATCTTTGTAATATCTTCTTTTTTTTCAAGATCTCGCACCAGATTCATCTCCTCTTCTGAAAATTGAGAGGTGAGAGGATCACTGACGGTAAAATCGATCCGGGTCTGTTCGGCAAGTTCCTTGATGATTGCCTTGCTGAGAAAACGGCCGAAAAGAAGGGTCCCATGACTTGGGCCTTCTCCATTGCTTTTGAGAATGGCATGGGAGGTCAGGAGCAGAGGCCCGGTGTCGGTGAGTAGGATGCCGGATCGGGCGGCGTGACTGTCGGAGGAAGCAAGAAGATAATGCCCGGGAGGAAACACGGCCGCAGGGAGTTGCCGTACCTTGATCTTTTTCAAGGTCATTGGGTCTACGGCCCCGCTATAAACGATCTGACCTGAGGTGTTTATTACGTAGATTAGGTGGATCCCCGTTGTCGGTAGTGTATTCCATTGAAAATTGGATGTTGCAAACGCTTCATTCCGGTCAACTACGTATTTATAAAGATCATCCCAAACCGCCCAATCGGACGACATTTTCACTACCTGTCGAACGTCCTGTTCAATGGCCCTTTTGCAGCGAACAACATCCGTAGCAGCCTCCTGTCGCTCGAGCTTGGAAAACCCCGGAAGAATCATGTAGTAGCGCAGGAGATAATCACCGGCGACAAAAAAAGCTATCAAAACGGCTAGAAAGAAAACCATCTTATGGGGACTAATCAATTTGGGCATTCGGTACTTCCTGATTACAAGACATCATGCTTTATTGCTTACCCCCGGTATACAAACTTCCCGGAGATTCTTAGTTACTCACTTTTGCAGCACATCCTTGGGCCAATGGGAGGCAACGTCTTCTTCGCCTTTGTAGTAATCGACGGTAGAAGATACGTCAAAAACCTCCATATATGGAAGAATATTGACTTTTCCAGAATCAGGGTAT
>JBJKQT010000203.1:0-5224 GCA_046705065.1 Desulfocapsaceae bacterium | reverse complement strand
AACTGCCCCACCCTGTCGTCGGCTAAGCTGCGGATATATTTTATTTTCTCCAACTTTGCAGGATTTTTTTTCAGGGCTTCTTCCAATGCGTCAAAGTTGCCGGAATAGGCGTGAACCGCCTTTTTGTACGGCTCCAGATATTCGTCTTTGCCGGTCAGGATATACCCACGTTCACTGGTTTCAGCCTCCCAGAGCAACGACAGGATGCCATCCAATTGATGCTGGAACCGGACGGAGTTTGCCAGTTGGGCATTGGCTCCGACCATGCGATGGCTGGCGAAGCGGACAGCCAGGCCCAGCGCAATGACAAGCACCAGGCCAAGGGCCAATGCGCCCCCTATTTTCATTCCTATTTTGATGACGGGCCTCCTTTGTTGCACCCCATAGAGTCAAATCAATGTCTGCGAACCCTCGAGCCGACAAACGGCCCGTTGACATGAAAAGGAAAAAAGAGGGGCCGCTCCGGTTTCCAGGCGAAGTGTGGTTGCAAATAGCCGAATCCCGGCATTGCCCCAAGGACAGAGGGCTTTGCCGGTATCCGGTAAACCAATATTCATTTTAAGGAAGGAATTTTCAAATTCAAGGTATCATCTTTTTTTAGTCTTATCCAATTGTTTCTCACAAAATAGGCTCAAATCAGCATATTTTTACTGTCAGGCGAAATAGGCCTCGGATAGTGGAAGAAGAGACCTTGGAAAAGATTCACAACTGAGTAAAGAAGAGTGATGGATGGGAATCTTCGATGCGATTAAACTGAACTGGTTCGGTAAGCAATGAGCTCGACAGGCCCCAGGCCTATCTATTAAAGAAGGTTCATCCGACTCATGCGTACTCATTTATACTCCAGGCAGGCGGAGGTCGTCGTTTACGGCCGCATCGCGGAGGTCCCGTCCAGAGAATCACATCAGGCCCCGCAGGGGTTGCGGACAGGACGTCCGCAACCGGCAGCAGGCCAGGGACGGCCTGTCTGCCGGCCGTGATTCACAGGCGGTCAGGCCGGAGAGCAGCGGCCGGAAGCGATGACATCCGCCGGAATGCTCTTTTCGGATTGACAAAAGTGGCTCAATCCTGATGAACCTTAAAGTATATTGCTGGCCAGGTCGGCAAGCTCGGAGCGTTCCCCCTTGCGCAGATCGATATGGGCATAGAGTCTCTGGCCCTGCATTTTGTCGATTAAATTGGAGAGCCCGTTGGAATGAATGCCGAGATAGGGATGATCGATCTGGTTGATATCGCCGGTGAAGACGATTTTCGTCCCCTCTCCGGCACGGGTGATGATGGTCTTCACCTCATGGGGAGTCAGGTTTTGGGCCTCATCGACGATCATATACATCTTGCCGAGGCTGCGCCCTCGAATATAGGCCAGGGGTTCAATGGCCAGCTTTTCTTCGTCGAGCATTTTCTGCAGGCGCTGAAACATCTCGCTCTTTTCGGGAAACTGGCTGCGGATGACGCCCAAATTGTCGTACAGCGGCTGCATATACGGCTTGATTTTCGATTGGATATCACCCGGCAGGTACCCGATATCCTTATTGGAAAGCGGAATCACCGGACGGGTGAGCAAAACCTGGCGAAACTGCTTTCTGCTCTCCAGGGCCGCAGCCAAGGCAAGCAACGTCTTGCCGGTGCCCGCCTTGCCGGATATGGTGACGAGTTTGATATGCGGGTTGAGCAGGGCATTCACGGCAAAGGATTGCTCGGCATTTCGTGGAGAGATGCCGTAAACGCTTTGCTTTTTCACCCGTTTGATAAAAAATTCACCCTCGATATCCCCTTCGCAGTAGGTGGCCAGGGCCGATTTTTTCCCGTTCCGCAGGATCAGAAATTCGTTTGAACGCAAGGCATTGTCGAGTTGGAAATCAATGTCCGTGCCTGCGATCACACCATCCGCCTCGTAGAGCCTCTCGATCAGCTCCGGCGGGAAATTTTCTTCGTTTCGGCAGCCGGAGTAGAGGTGTGTCGGGTCCGAGACATGATCGGTCGTGTAATCTTCCGCTTTGAGTTTGATGGAGCGTGCCTTCATTCGGAGGTTGACATCTTTTGAGACCAGAATAACGGTGCGGTCCCGGTTTTTTTGGGCGATGGTATAAGCGGTATTCAGGATACGATGGTCTTCCTTTTCAGCGTGCAGAAAGATCTTGCGCAGGTCGGGATGCATGTCCATCTCGAGGCGGATGGCAATGGTTCCCTTGCCGTCTCCGATGCGCATGCCGCCATTGAACAGCTTGTCCGTGCTCAAATTGTCCAATTCCCGAACAAATTGGCGGGCATGAAAGTTGATAATCTGGCTGCCTTTTTTGAAATTATCGAGCTCTTCCAAAACGGTAATGGGGATGATGATGTCATGTTCGGCAAAGTTGTAAATACAGGAGCTGTCGTGCAGAATTACATTGGTATCCAGTATGAAAATCTTTTTTGTCATCGACATGGGGTATCCTATCAGTGCTTCATCATTGGTTTCGGCCGCTATCCGTGGGCAAAACGGACTCGGACGATGCGGTAAGCGGCCGGCCGGCGCCGTGCCGCGTCTGATAGAAAGAGTATATCAGTCCAAAATACTTTCCTCCATATACCGTTTTCGTTTTTGGTCTTTAATCTTTTCCATATCGACAATGACCAGACCGTCGATACAGTTGTTGAACCCAGGGTCGATATTGAAATCGAGAAAGGACACGCCCCCGGGTTCGCACAACTCGGTGTACTGCTTGTAGAGAGGAGGAACAGCCGTCCCCAGATTCGCAAGCAGCGTCTTGAGCTTTTTGAAATCCATGCGGTAGTCATTGCCGGAAAAGGTTTGAGCCAACGTCGAAAGGGGTTGGGAAAAGCTGAACGGATTACGGGAGTACCCCCGAATCCGGGACTCTGAAAAATAAAGTTTATAAAAATAGATCAAAAGTTCTTTGGCGGCTTGCGGCATGGCATTGCTGATGCTCACCGGACCGAACAGGTAACGGTACCCTGGATTTTTCACGAGAAATGCCCCGATTCCGTACCAGAGATAGTCGAGGCTGCGCTTCCCCCAATACCGTTGCTGGACAAAACTGCGGCCAAGCTCCAGACCGTTTTCCAGAAAAGGGCAATCGTCCGGATCAAGATCGAACAGGCTGAAGGAGTACAGACCGCCGGGGCCTTTCTCTTTGGCCACCTCGCTTGCATCGGCAAAGCGATACGCACCGGCTATCTCCAGGTCGTCTTCGTCCCACAGGATCAAATGCCGGTAGTGCCAATCGAAATGGTCCATGTCGCGGCGTCTGCCGGTGCCTTCGCCGACGGCCCTGAATGTCAGCTCACGCAGGCGGCCGATTTCCCGCATAACCGTCGATGTGCCTGCAGGCTCGAAAAGATAGATGGTTTTGCCGTCCGGTGTTCTCCCCAGCCTTTCCCCCTGTCGGACCGCCTGTTTCAGATCGACTTTCCGTTCTGGACGGGCAATGGCCGATTCGGTGGTCAAAATCGGCTTTTTCCCGGCGCCGATCCTATAGACATGCCGCTTAAACATGTTGACCCTGTCTTTGCCACGCACGCCAAGGTTGCGGTAGGACTCATAGGGAATGATGGAGCCTATGGTGAACCTGATCTGTTTTTCCCGCTGGCGAAACATTTCGCCAACCAGCATCAAACTCGAGAGCGGCCGGGCTACAATCGATGCGAGATAAAACGGCGTCGAGTTGCGCCCTGTAATATGAATCGGCAATATCGGGGCCTTGGTTCTCTCGGCGATTTTTAAAAATCCTTTATGCCACCTCCCGTCTTTTACGCCGCCGGGTCCGAGGCGCGACACCTCTCCGGAAGGAAACATGATTACCGCTTCACCCCCATCCAGCGCTTCTGTGATCCGCAGTATGTGCTGCTTCCTGCTGTCGCCCGTCATATTGCGCACCGGCAACAGGCATGGGCGCAAAGGGCCGATGGTCAGCAACAGGTCGTTGGCAACGATTTTCACGTCGGAACGGACGCCGTGTACAAGGTTGAGAAGCGCCAGGCCGTCTAAGGAGCCTATGGGGTGGTTGGCGATGATGACCACTTTCCCTGAAACCGGGATATTTTCCCTTTCCTGATCCGAAACGGCATAGCTGAAATTGAAATAATCAAGACTCTGCTCAACAAATTCAATGCCATACAGATGCGGGTAGCGCCCGGCAAAATCCATAAAGGCCCGTTCGTGCAGAATCCGCCGCAAAAACGGTTTGATAACCGGCTCGCAAATCCTTGTTTTGTTCAAGGCCGGATAATACTCATCCACCACCTGGTCCACTGCAAACATAGCCTCTCTCTTATCCAATGTAATTGTTTATAAAAACCGACCCGTTACATAACCTCTCAAGGTCATGGGCAAGGCACACTCGGTCAACCTTCGCCAGAGAGCCTTCCTGCAGCCAACATTCGCTCAGCCGGATTAAGAAAAGAATAGAATAAAAATAAAGCTCGATTAGCCCGCAGATTTCAGGAAGATAAAAAACTAATGGGATAATAACCGAGATGTAATCAGGATTCGGCAATACTGCGTCGGTTTTCCACTGTATCATCCTGAACGGAAGCACAGTTCAGGGAAAAAAACCATATGAGGAACAAGGTAGAGGAATGAAAAAAATCCTTATAGCGGACAACGACCATAACATTATATTTACATTAAAGAAAATACTTGAAGACGAATCGTATTCGGTTCAGACCTGCAGCGATTGCAATCTTCTGCTGAGGCTTGCAGAATTGCAAAATTTCGATCTGATACTTATCAATTCCCAAATGACGACGGCTGACGGCAGAGACGCCCGCCCCTTTCTGCAGATTATTCAGCCGGGCGCCGCCTTCATTGTCATCCATGACCCGGATGCGCCGGAGTCAAAAAACATCCCGCGCGTATTCGACCAGATAAGAAAACCCATCGACTTCCGGCACACCATCGACAGGATAAAGGAGCTGTTCGACAGAGTGGATTTTTCGGGAATCATCAGCGGCATCAATCTTGCCGACTATATTCAAATGCTGTGTTTAAACGGCATCACCAAGGCAATCCTGGTCAGAAAAAACAAGCAACAGGGAATCATCCTGGTGCAGGAGGGCAAAATCGTCTATGCCCACTCGTCGGAGCAAAAAGGAGAAGCGGCATTTCATGAAATTCTTTCTTGGGATGCAGGTCAGATCAAAGAAGTGAAGGTGAAGAAATTTCCCACACCGAATATCGACAAGGACGTTCAGCAACTGCTCCCCGGCTCGACCTTGTTCA
>JBJKQT010000202.1:0-42572 GCA_046705065.1 Desulfocapsaceae bacterium | reverse complement strand
TTGGCAGGGATAATTCATCTTGGAAAAATTGTTAATTCAACGAAATAAAGCTTGATTTGGTATAAAAGTACGTTTTGGCCTTACCGTTTTCGTGCAAAAGGAATTTGGTAATTTTCCCAAATTTGTTGCGTCCCAAGATCGTATAGTCTTTTCCTTCTCGATAAGACCCCCAGAAGCCATCATAAAAATAGTCGTACTCGTTTGGAGATATTTGGATGTCATACCCTTCTTCTTCACTGTCCAATTTCGCTGATCTTTCAGGGTATTCGATATTTAGTGGGGCTATCAACCGTACGTTCTTTTTTGAATTGCAAAACAATTCCAAGGCTGCTTCCGTATGCTGCTCATAGGTCATCATCGGAACGATTGAATCAAGGGAACGGGGCATGGCGGCGAGGATGATGTTCTTTTCGGGTATTGCAGCCAAATTTTTCAGCATTTTTTTCTCCAACACTGCCGACTGGCTGAATTTGCCCGCGTTTACGGTGGTAAGAAAAACACCCATTGTAATTAAAACTATAAACACGAGACCTTCCGATACCGTTTTGGTTCTGAGGTTGAGTTGCATGAGTGCCAGCACAAAGAATATCAAAACAAAATACATGTACCAGGATGCGTAGAAATTGATAACAGGCAGAAGAGATACAGCCATTGCCATGAGATATTTGAAGAACGCCGGCAGATTCTTGCGAAGAGAGCCGGAGAAAAACGAAGTCAAAAAAAGTATTGCAAAAATAAAAGGATAGATAGCCGTCCACGCAGGTGTTCTATAAATTACTCCCGCAGGCAGCGGAGATATAACGGCAATCACGTATTTGGTGATTGATTTCAGAGTGTTTGTGCCGAATGAAAAATAGTGTGCGGTTGCATGCCCGGCCAGAAAGCTCCCGATGATTATACCCCGCAGAACAAAAAAACAAATGCCGACTCCGGTGAGAGTGATCAGCACTTCCTTTTTTTTGAAATGTATACGCCCCTGTTTCAAATTACACGCAACGATGGCCAGGATAACCGGTAGCGTAATAATCATTTCTTTACACAACAGGCCGAAGGCAAAAAGCAGGCAGGAGAGCAGAAGGTGCTTTTTTGCTGATACGAGGAATATGTACAAGACCATGATTGCAAACATTGTACTCAGGACATCCGCCATGGCAGATGTCCAGAACAGGTTTGTCGAGATGGCGGGATGAAAAAGGAAAAAAAGCATTCCGAGGCAGGATTTCCAATATGATTCACTTATCTTATTTAGAATCAAAAAGAGAAATAATCCCACGATGCAATGTATCGTGTAAATAAAAAGCTTGAAAATATAACTTGAACCAAACGTGCTCAAAAAGCCGAATATCGTATTTGAAAAAGGCCGGTAATGATCGTCTTTGGCTGGGGAATCTCTGTAAAAATTACCATTAAACGCCGCGTTAAGCAATCGTCCTTCAACTGCTTGACTCCTTTGCAGATGGATGAAGTCATCCCCGTTGTACCATGTTCCCCTGGCGAGAAAAGATAAATAGAGAAAGGTGCAAAGTAATAACACAAAGGGGATGACTGCCTTTTTAGCCATGATGTGATCCGAAAGGGATAACTTCCCGCACAACGGACAAGCCGCATGAAATTGAGGAAGATTGTATTTTTTTTAAAATTCGGATTGCAACAGCACCATACATAATCCTCAAGACAATGTCCAACGGGGAAGAAAAAATCATTCATGCAAAATTAGACGCGTCTCACTTGTCATGCGCAACGAAACATTTATAGTGTCAGTAAGTAGGACAATCATTCGATGGCAGACGCTATGATCCCTGTTTCCTACGAATTCGCCTGAAATCCTGGGCCCGCAACCAGAGGAGTGGTGTTTGAATATCAGCAGCATTCCACCCGTTAATACTACTCGATAAAACATGCAGACAGCCGATTGTTGACCCTGCCGAAAGCCATCGCGGTAAGGCATGCAATGAAGAGCCGACTGGTGTCCATAGCATATTTGGTTGCCGGGTAGTGAAATTGTCATTATGGGGTTGGTTTGTCGGAGCATGGCATATATCGGAGAGAAGAAAAAGGCACCATTCAAGCCATTATTATTACCCGATAACAAAGGCTAGATCATTTTATAATGATACGAGCCGACGTCGAGGAGATTGCCATGGAAATCAAAGATTATTGCAAATATGTAGATATGGAACTCACTGTGTGGAAGGCAAAACTGTACGATGTGATGAGTAGAATGGATCGTATGCCGACCGCTAACAAGCAAAGGATGTATGAGGAGGTGAACGGATTACATATCATTATCGCCGAGCTGGAAGACAGGATTGACAAACTGCGGACGGAATGCCCCATCTCATGGCAGCCCGAACAGGAGGAGATACGAGTGAAATTCACAGAGCTCGGAGGAAGATACAACGATACCGCGGGTGTGCTTTTCGACTACGATTTTGGCGGTTAAAACGCGTGGCCTTCCAGCAGAACAGTATCCAACCGGTTAGAACGGGAACACTGCTAATCTTTTGAGGTATATAAAAGGAGTCCCTTTTTCTTAGAAGGTTTGTGGAAACGGTAACCACGGAAGAACCTTTGACAGTGACAGGTTAAACAGATACCTGAAAGTGCTGTGTTCCCTTTTTTGCGGTTGGGAGATAATAAAAGGGAAGGGTCTTTTTTCTTGACAATAGACCGACCAGTCTATAGATTACGTTCATGGCAGCACATGATCAACAGATGAGCACCCGGGACCGTTTAATTGCGGCGATGCGCGACCTGCTTCAATGCAAAGGATTTCACGGTATCGGGTTGAGTGATATCTTGGCACGGGCTCAGGCTCCCAAAGGCGTGATGTATTACCATTTTCCCGGTGGAAAGGTTGAGCTTGCGGTCGTTGCGATCCATAGTGCGGTCGACGGTATCGTCTCAAAATTAGAGCAATTGCGAACCACGAGTGACGATCCGGTGCAGGTTCTTCGAATCTGGCTCAATCACGCACAGAATCGACTGTCAAAAAGCGATTTTGAACAAGGTTGCCCTTTGGCAGCAGTGGCCCTTGAGTCCACGGGGGAAGATCGGCGGTTGCGTAAGACACTTGATGAAGGGTTCAGCACCATCAGGTCGGTTCTTGCCGGAATGCTGGCAGACGCAGGTATGACGAACAAGAAGGCGGGAAGCTTCGCCATGCTGATTGTCTCCGCGTATGAAGGTGCTCTGTTACAGTCGCGGGTCGCAAGTAGCGCAGGGCCCGCGTCTGAAACATTGGAGCTTTTATTGCATCTGATTCAACTGGAAATTTCCACCAGAGGAGAGCGGTCATGAACGCGATGCAGAGTGATGAAATGCACGCAAAACCCATCACACTAACCGCATCGGACGGGTATCGCCTGGCGGCAACACGATTCGAATTGGACGGCCCTCTCTTCGGCCATCTTATTGTGGCAGGCGCTACGGGTGTGCCGCAGCGCTTTTATCACCGTTTTGCCAGGTATGTAAGCGGGAAGGGGTTCTCAGTATTGACCCTGGACTATAGGGGAATCGGCGAATCCAAGCCGCCCACTTTGAAAGGCTTTAAAGCCGATTTTCTCGACTGGGCCGAGCTTGATTTGGCTGCGGCAGTGGACGCGATGTCCGGTAAAAATGTGCCGCTCTTCATGGTCGGGCATTCTTTTGGCGGACAAGCCCTGGGGTTGCTGCCGAACCACCAACATATCGCAGGGTACTATACCTTTGCCACCGGGGCCGGTTGGCACGGCTGGATGCCGTTTCCCGAAAATCTGCGCGTGCGCCTTCTCTGGAATATTCTTCCGATCATTTCAGGTTTGAAGGGCTATTCGCCTTTATCCGTGCTGCGCGTGGGTGAGGATTTGCCCTTGGGCGTATATCGGCAGTGGCGCCGCTGGTGCCGGTATCCGCATTACTTTTTCGACGACCCCGAGATGGCCCATGTTGCAGAAAAATACGCCCGTGTCCGAACGCCGATGGCCGCCGCCAATGCTTTGGACGATCTCTGGTCTTTGCCTCGTTCCCGGGACGCATTCATGCAGGCGTATACAAATGTGCCCCTACTGGAACGCATCGATCTTGATCCCGGAAAGGGATATGGGCGTATCGGCCATATGGGCTATTTTCGAGCTAAAGCTCAACCGCTATGGGACAAGGTGGTCGAGTGGTTTTGCCAACTTGGGTCTTGCGAATTGCAACGGTGACGATCACGTTCCCAGCTTTTGACGAGCCAGATTAAGTATTGAACCGGCCACCAGACTCTGCCGCTGCCGGTCGGATACGTTAAGCTCGGTCAAAACGTCTCGTCCATCGATTTTAATAGGGATTTCCACGTCTCCCGACTCGATGCACCGCTTTATGTCCGGCAACTCGATAGCCGATGTTTCTGTTACTGCATCATAATCTGAAGGATTTTTGAAGGTCAGCGGCAGTATGCCGAAATTGCAGAGATTTGCCTTGTGGATACGCGCATAACTTTTGGCAATCTTTACCCGTACCCCGAGAAAACGGGGCGCCAATGCTGCATGCTCGCGGCTGGATCCCTGACCGTAGTTTTCCCCTCCGATCACAGCACAATCACCAAGGTTTCGGCACCGCTTGTGAAAATCGGGAGCAATCTGGTAGAAGACAAACTCGCTGATGGCTGCGATATTCGACCGCAAAGGCAGAACCTTATTACCCGCAGGCATGATAGTATCCGTCGAGATATTGTCGTCGACCTTGATGGCCACTTTTACCTGCAGATTGTCCGGCAACGGGCTCAACTGCGGAAATGGTTTGATATTGGGGCCACGAACGATTTCCGTTGTGCGCAGGTTTTCGGAAGGGTAGATGATGGACGATCTATCCACAAGCCGCTGCGCCGGATCGACCACTTCAGGGTATTCCATTTCTCTGCCTAGATCACGGGGATCCGTGATGACTCCCTTGAGTGCCGCAGCCACTGCGGTCTCAGGCGAGCAGAGATAGACCTTATCCTCCTTTGTTCCGGAACGGCCGGGGAAATTTCTGGGAAAGGTGCGAAGGCTCACCTGGCCGGTCCCGGGTGCCTGCCCCATACCGATGCAGCCCAGACATCCCGATTGGTTTATCTTGGCGCCTGCTTTCATGAGCGGAAGAGCACCGCCCAGCATGGTTGCATTTTCAAGTACCTGGCGGCTGCCGGGATTGATGTGGAGGTCGGTCTGCGGCGAGCAATGCTTGCCATCCAGGACACGGGCCACCCTGAGCAAATCTTTGAGCCCGCTGTTGGCGCTTGAACCGATGATCACCTGGTCTACACGGGTGCCGGCCACTTCCTTTACGGTCACGACATTGCCGGGCGACGACGGACAGGCAATGAGCGGAACGAGGCCGGAGAGGTCGATCTCGTCGTATTCATCATAGTCGGCACCGTCATCCGCGGCCAATGGCTGCCAATCCGTACCCCGCTGTTGAGAAACAAGATAGTGACGGGTATTTTCGTCGGAGGGGAAGATGGAGCTGGTGGCGCCGAGCTCGGTTCCCATATTGCCGATGGCGGCTCGATCTTCCACCGTCAGGTTGGCCACTCCCGGACCGTAGTATTCAACAACCTTTCCCAGGCAGCCTTTAACATCATAGCGGCGCAGCATTTCAAGGATAATATCCTTTGCGCTTACCCACGGAGGGAGTTTCCCCACAAGCCTTACTCCCAGGACCTTGGGGGTTGGTAAATAATATGGCCGTCCCGCCATCGCCATGGCGACGTCCATTCCGCCCGCCCCAATGGCGAGCATGGAGAGACCCGCTCCGGCAGGGGTATGGCTGTCCGAACCGATCATGACAAGGCCCGGTTTGCCGAAATTCTCCAGATGCACCTGGTGGGAGATGCCGTTGCCGGGCATGCTGAAATGTACGCCGTACCGGGCACAGGCGGTTTGCAGGTAGCGATGGTCGTCGGCATTCCGGAAATCGGTCTGCAGAAGGTTGTGATCTACATATTGCGTGGCAAGATCGACCCGGACTCCGTCAAGCCCAAGTTGCTCGAACTCAAGCATGGCTATGGTACCCGTGGCGTCCTGGAGGAGGGTGTGGTCGACCCGGATACCGATCTCTTCGCCCGCTTGCATCTTCCCCTCCATCAGGTGGGATTCGATGATTTTTTTTGTAAGATTCGTGGACATACCGCCTCCCAGACTGTAAAATTTTTCAGGAGATATTGATTAGTATACGTTCTATTTTATCCGTGGATGGCCGCGTTATCTACGCTGAGGGCCGCTTCCTTCACCACCTCAGAGAGCGTCGGATGGGCGTGGAATGCCCTGGCCAAATCCTCGCTGCTGGCCCAAAATTCCATAGCAACCACCGCCTCGGCAAGCAGATCCCCTGCCTGAGGGCCGATAATATGAACGCCAAGTATCCTGTCGGTACTCTTATGCGAGAGGATTTTAATCATCCCGTCTGAATCACCCGCGGCTAACGCCCGTCCGTTGCCCTTGAAAAAGAACGATCCGGATTTAAACGGGATCCCTTCTTCGCTGAGTGCTTCCTCGGATTTTCCCACAGAGGCGATCTCTGGGTGTGTATACACGATGCTCGGGACCGTCTGGTAGTTGACACGGCCGTAGCCGGTGAACATTTTCTCCACACAGGCAACGCCTTCTTCCGATGCCTTATGTGCAAGCATCGCGCCGCCGATCACGTCACCCACGGCATATATTCCCGGAACCGAGGTCTGAAAATGAGAATCCACCTCGATGAATCCTCGCTTGTCTTTTTTTATGCCAAGATCTTCAAGCCCCAATCCTTCGATACAAGGAGAGCGCCCGGCGGCCATGAGGACCTTGTCGGCAGACAACGGCTGCTTGCCGGAAACATTGATTCGGCATCCGTCTCCGATAAATTCGATTCCTTCCACTTTGGCCCGCAGGAGGAACTTTATTCCCTGTCGTTTCAAGAGCCGTTGAGCCCAGCTCGAGATGTCCTTGTCGGCAGTGGGAAGCACCCGTTCGAGATATTCCACTACAGTCACCTCTGCACCGAGACGGCGCCATACGGATCCCAACTCCAAACCAACCGCCCCGGCCCCGATGACGACCAGATGCTTGGGCACGGATTGAAATTCCAGCGCTTCCGTGCTTGAAACCACATGTTTTCCGTCCAGCTCAACGCCGGGAATACCGGCAGGCATACTTCCCGTAGCAATGAGAAGTGACTTGGCGTGCACAGTGATATCCTGCGTGCCCGTCACCTGCACGGTGCTCTTATCGAGGAGGCGGGCAGAGCCCGTGAATCTATCGATCTTATTTTTTTTAAAAAGAAATTCCACGCCGGAAGTGATCGTCTTAACCACGGAATTTTTGCGGGCCATCATGGCTCCGAGATCGAACGATACCTCCTTGAGTCTGATGCCGTGGACTTCCAAGGCTGTTTGGCACTGATGGTATTTATAAGACGATTCGAGCAGGGCCTTGCTCGGGATACAGCCCACATTCAGACAGGTGCCTCCCAGCGTGGCGCCCTTATCCACACAGGCGACCTTGCAGCCCAGTTGCGCGGCGCGGATGGCAGCAACATAGCCGCCGGGGCCCGCGCCGATCACCAGCAAATCGTATGTCCCGTTCGCGTTTGAGCCCATTTTCAGATCTCCAGCAGGAGTTTATGCGGTTGCTCTATCCGCTCTTTTATGCTTTTAAGAAAGCTCACCGCCTCTCGTCCGTCGATGATGCGGTGGTCGTAAGACAGGGCCAGGTACATCACAGGCCGGATCGTCACTTCGCCATTCACAGCAACGGGCCTGTCTTTAATGGCATGAAGGCCCAGAATCGCGCTTTGCGGTGGATTGACGATGGGAGTTGACAACATGGACCCGTAAACACCGCCATTGCTTATGGTGAAGGTACCGCCTTTCAGTTCATCCGGCGACAGGGTATTTTCTTTCGCCTTATTAGCGAAATCAGCTATCTGCTGCTCGATGGCCGCAAAACCCAAGCGCTCAGCATGGCGGACGACCGGCACGACAAGCCCCTTTCCGCCTCCTATGGCGACACCGATATCGTAATAGTTGCGATAGACGATGTTATTGCCTTCCAGACGGGCATTTACCAAGGGAAATTCTTTGAGCCCGGCGACCGCAGCCTTGACGAAAAATGACATGAAACCGAGCCTGACCCCATGTTTTTCGGCAAATTCCGCAGCCAGCTCGGTTCTCATTTTCTTGACCTGCGACATGTCGACCTCATTGAAAGTCGTCAGCATGGCCATGCTTTGGGTTGCCTCCAGCAGCCGTTTGGCGAGGGTGCGGCGAAGCAGGGTCATGGGGACATGCAGCTCTTCCGCCGGGTCTTCATCGGGTTTTTTCTCCTGTCTTTCCGGTTGGGCCGTGGGTTGCGGTTTTTGAGGCCTTTCGGATGCTGTTTTATCCGCAAAACGCTCCACATCCTCTTTTAAGATCCGTTCGCCGGGCCCGGATGGCGTCACTTGGTCAGCCGATATCTCATTTTGAGCAAGGAGCCGGGCAGCCGACGGCATCACCTTTTTCTCTGCATCGGCTGATTTCTTTTCGGGGGGCGGTCTCTCGCGCTCATCTTTTTTCGCAGCAGCCTGTTCGGTTTCTATCCGGCCGATAATCTCCCCGATTCCTGCCGGCTCTCCCTGCTGTTTGATAATCTCCACCACGACTCCACCTTGAGGGGCCGGCAATTCCACCGTCGCTTTCTCTGACTCTATGGCTACCAGGGGATCGTCCTGGTTCACCATGTCTCCCACTCCGACAAGCCACTCACCGATTTCGACCTCGTTTATCGATTCCCCCAGATCGGGTACTTCAATGTCAATGATCATCCTTTTCTCCCGTTCTCAAATGCCTGTTTTAAAAGAAGCGTTTGCTCGAGTTTATGGCTGGCCGCCGATCCGGTCGCCGGTGTGGCAGATTCGGGACGTCCCACCTTGTCGAAGGACCAGTGTTCCTTGAGCAAATCCCCGAACCTGAGTCGAATGAACGGATAAGCCCCCATATTGAGGGGCTCCTCCTGCACCCAGATCAGTGGAATGCCCTTGGGATACGGCGCCAAAGCTTCAAATAATGTTTTCTCCGGCAACGGATAGAGTTGTTCAAGCCGGACAATGGCGACGTCCGTCAATTTTCTTTCCTGCCGGTCTTGCAGCAAATCGTAATAGATCTTCCCTGTGCACAGCAGAATCCGCCGCACTTTTTCTGCCGCAACCTGATCGTCTCCGATGATTTTTCGAAACGTTCCGGAACCGAGGGTTTCAAGCGGAGATACGGCGCCGGGATGTCTGAGCAGACTTTTGGGCGACATGACGATCAACGGTTTGCGAATCCGGCGCATGACTTGGCGCCGCAACAGGTGAAAGATCTGTGCCGGTTCGGTGGGATACACCACCTGGTAATTGTCGGTTGCGGCAAGGGACAGGTACCGTTCAAGACGGGCGCTGGCATGCTCCGGCCCGGTTCCTTCCAGGCCGTGGGGCAGGAGCAATACCAAGCCTGAAAGCAGATTCCATTTTGTCTCCGCTGAAGCGATGAACTGGTCGATATACACTTGCGCCGCATTGGCAAAATCGCCGAATTGCGCCTCCCATATCACGAGGGATTCGGGAAAGGCCGTGGAGTACCCATACTCGAAACCAAGGACAGCTCCTTCCGTGAGCGGGCTGTTGACAATTTCGAAGCGGCCTTGCGTTTTGCCTATATTGGCAAGCGGAATGTACGTGGAGCCGTTTTGTGTATCGTGGAGGACACCGTGGCGATGACTGAAAGTTCCGCGCTGTGTGTCTTGCCCGCATATGCGCACAGCCACATTTTCGTCTACCAGAGAGGCATAGGCCAGGGATTCTGCGGCGCCCCAATCCAAGGGCTCCTGTCCAGAATACATCCTGCTCCGGCCATCGAACAGCTTGCTGATTTTCGAGTTGACATTAAAATCGGGCGGCAGTGTTGTAAGTAGTTTGCCGAGGCGTTTTAGTTTCTTGATGCCGACGCCTGTTTTGACGTCCGGAACCTGATCGTCTGCACCGCCTACATACGAGCTGTGAGACGGCATGAAAAGACTAGCCTGTACCGCACTGCCGTTATCATCGGCCACCAGCCTGCCGTATTCCTCTTCGAGATAGCGCTCCCGGGATTTCCGAATGTCTTGGGCCTCCTCGGATGTCAACTCGCCCAGGGAGACCAGGTGTTCAGTATACCGCTTCATCACCGTGGGCCGCCGGTCGATCTCTTTATACATGAGAGGCTGGGTAAACCTGGGTTCATCGCCTTCGTTGTGCCCACGGCGCCGATAGCAGTACATGTCTATGACGACATCGCATTTGAACTCTTCCCGGAAATCGAGCGCCACGTCCAGGCTTTGAGCCACGGCATCGGGTATTTCTCCGTTCACATGGAAAATGGGAGACTGAAGCATCTTGGCGACATCGCTGGCGTAGGTTGTGGAGCGGCCTTCCGCAGGCAGGGTTGTAAAGCCGATCTGATTATTGACCACGATATGCAGGGTGCCTCCGACCGAAAAGCCCGTCAGACTGCTGAGGTTAAGTGTTTCCTGAACAATGCCTTCACCGGCAATGGCCGCATCCCCGTGAATGAGGATCAACAGCCCTTTTTGCGTGCTGTCATCGCCCTGTTTCGTCTGCAAAGCCCGAAGCGCCCCTTGAGCGACAGGGCCTACGAATTCCAAGTGGCTGGGATTGAAGGAGAGGTCCAGGACCACTTCTCTGCCCTCGTCGGTAGTCCAAACGCGGTGATACCCCTTATGGTACTTGACGTCTCCGCGGCCTATATTCAATTCAGCATCCGAATCCTTGAACTCGCCGAAGATCGTACGCGGGTGTTTTCCCATTATATTTGCAAGGACATTGAGCCGGCCCCTGTGAGGCATGCCGATGACGATGTGTTCCACTCCCTGGGCTGCAGCTTTTTCAATGGCTTGGTCGAGGAGCGGAATCAGGGTTTCCGCTCCTTCAAGGGAAAACGATTTGGCTCCGATAAATTTTTTCTGGATGAACTGCTCGAAAATCACTGCATCCGTCAATCGTTCCAGAATCCTGATCTGCTGGTTTTTTGATAATACAATGGCGTTTTTGGATGTTTCCATCCTTGCCTGCAACCACTCACGCTCACCCAGGGCATCGATATGCATGAACTGCACGCCGATAAAATTTGTGTAGGTCTCTTTGAGAGTCTGAATGATGTCCCTGAGCGGCATGGATTTCTGTTTGGAAATGTGGCCGAAATTAAACAGCAGGTCGAGATCCTCTTCGGACATGCCGTAATAGTCGAGTTCCAGTTCGGGAAGTGGAGATGCCGGACCTCCCAATGGATTAACTTTGGCCTGCAGATGGCCCCGTACCCGATAATTTCGGACCAGAAGGCTGACGTTGTATTGCAAAAACGACATGGCTTCAGCCCGACCGCATCCTGCGCACATTTTTCCTCCGGGGCCGAATCCCTGGTGCAGCTGCTGTCTTCCCAGATCAAGGGATGGAGAAACATCAACCGATGGCTCCTCATTATGCACAAGGTCATTGAAATAGAGCTGCCATTCTGGAGATACGGCATGAGGATCCTGCCGGTACATCTTCCACATTTCTTCCGCATAATCGAGGTTAGCGATACTTGGTGGTTCAATCTTCATCATTGTATCCTTTTGGAGCTGATGTCAGTACTCATCCAAATGGTGCCATTCCGCATTTTCGAGCCAGTTCCCCGGCTCCGGCCGTGATACAAACTCGACGATATTTTCCATTATCCGAAGATGCCCGGCCTCCATTTTAGCCAACTGGAGGAAAATCTGTTTTTGCTGTTCGTCTTCGACCACATCAGCCTTTTCCTCATAAAAATCCCGGCTCTTTTCTTCTATGATACAGGCCTTTCTGTATTCATCGGTTTCTTTGGTCGTGTCTATGTGCAACTCAATTTTCTGCCCTTTCATGTCGACAAAGATATTCTTGACGTTTTCCAACAGGTTGCTTTCCGCCAGTGTGGCTTTTTGCCTGTTGCTCAATCTTTCGATTAGCTTGAAGTGCTTGACTTCCTCGTCGGCAAGCATGGAGAATATCTTGCTCAGGCCGGGCGTTTTGCTTTTCTGCGCCAGTTGCCGATAGTAATTTTCGCCGTCTTTTTCCATTTGCATAGCAAATTCATAGATATCCATGAAGGGCTCCTTTAGTCTGGGAAAACATATTGTTTGTTTGTACAAATTATTAATCTGCGGATTCAAGTGGCGTGATGGTGCCCGATGATGGGGCTTGCATTCCCCAAATCAGACCCAAATGTACAATGTACGAGGTGTTTATCATTCTTTAGTAATGTTATAGTGAGAAGTTATAAAAATCAAAGAAGAAAAAAATGAGACCATAAACATGGTGCTCTGATTGTCTTGTTCTGCAAGCCTAGGCTATAGTGTTGATGCGGGAAAATCGGGGTCGGTCGGTGTGCAGCACTGTACACTTTAGTGCCCGAAGAAATTGGTAAATGAATCAATGCGCTCAGACGATTACATGAAATTCATGCAATGTTTACGAGAAATCTGGAATAGGTCCTGTCTGAAAGCTCGGGATTATGGTAAATTCAAAAATTTACAGCTAATAACAGAGGCAGAAAAAACGTCCCGGCAGCGGGTTCAAACAGGTGAAATATGAATTCCTTGACGCTTCACCCCATCGCTAAAGTCAATGGGGACATCAATCTTCCCGGCTCGAAAAGCGTGTCCAATCGCGTCCTGCTGTTGGCTGCGCTGGCTGAGGGAACCACAAACCTGATAAATCTTTTGGATTCCGATGATATAAGGCATATGCTGAAGGCCCTTGACTCTCTGGGAGTGGATTGTCGGTTGAATGACGACAATACCTGTTGTGAGGTCAAAGGGGTAGGCGGACCGTTTATAAGGAAACGAGAGACCACGCTCTTTCTCGGCAACGCAGGTACCGCCATGCGTCCCCTCTGCGCGGCTCTTTGTCTTGGCAGGGGCGATTTTATCCTGACCGGCGAGCCGCGGATGGAGGAGCGGCCCATCGGTGATCTGGTGGATGCACTGCGCCAAGCGGGAGCCCACATGGAGTACTTGAAAAAACAGGGCTACCCGCCGTTGAAGATAAAGGCCTCCGGGCTTGCCGGAGGCAGAATCTCCATAGATGGTCGGGTTTCAAGCCAATTTCTAACGGCTTTTTTGATGGCGTCTCCTTTGGCTGAATCCGACTGTTTCGTTTCCGTCGCCGGAGAATTGGTCTCCAAACCGTATATCGATATCACACTGAAGATCATGGCTGTTTTCGGTGTTGAAGTAGAAAACCGGGAATTTAAAAACTTTTATATTAAAGGCGGCCAGCGCTATAGAAGCCCCGGAGACTTTCTCGTGGAAGGCGATGCCTCGTCTGCTTCCTATTTTTTGGCCGCGGCGGCAATCAAAGGCGGGAGAGTCAGAGTTAACGGTGTCGGCCGGGGATCATTGCAGGGCGACGTACGGTTCGCCCACGTGTTGGAAGCCATGGGAGCAAAAATCACCTGGGGCGACGCCTTCATAGAGGCTGCGAGGGGTGAGTTGCACGGCGTGGATATGGACATGAACCATATTCCGGATGCGGCCATGACCATTGCCGTTGCCGCCCTTTTTGCCAAAGGCCCGACGACCATCCGCAATGTCGGCAATTGGCGGGTCAAAGAGACGGACCGTTTGGCTGCCATGGCGACTGAATTGAGAAAGCTCGGGGCCGACGTGGTGGAAGGCGTGGATTTCATCGAGATCTTTCCGCCGGAAAAACTTGTGCCCGCGGTTATCGATACTTATAATGATCACCGCATGGCCATGTGTTTTTCGCTGGCGGCGTTGGGCGACGTCCCGGTCACCATCAACGATCCGGGGTGCACGTCCAAGACCTTTCCCGATTATTTCGATCAGTTCGGGAGATTGACCAAGGAGCGTTGAGAAAATGACGGATATGACCGGCTCGAGTTATTGCCCGGCCTGCTGCTTTTTCCGGTCGTCTTCCTTCATCAACTTGTAGTTGATGCTGTCCACCATGGCCTGCCAGCTCGCCTCAATGATATTGACCGAAACTCCTACTGTTCCCCAGCTGCAGAGCTTGTCCTTGCTTTCGATCAACACTCGTACCTTGGCAGCCGTGCCGCTTTGGCCGGAGAGGACGCGCACCTTGTAATCGGAAAGTTCCATCTCGTCGAGACAGGGATAGAACCTGATCAGGGCTTTGCGGACGGCGGTGTCAAGGGCGTTCACAGGACCGTCGCCCATCGCGGCGGTATGCACCTCGTCCCCGCCGACGGACAAGCGGATGGTGGCCTCCGTCAGGGGCGGTTTGTCCATCCGGTATTTGTTGCTCATGACCCGGAACCCTTCCAGTTTGAAATAGTTCTTTTGCATGCCAAGGGCTCTACGCATCAAAAGTTCGAAGCTGGCCTCCGCTCCTTCGTACTGGTAGCCCTGATTCTCCAAGTCTTTCAGCTCGTTGATGATGGAGGCAAGAACCGGATCGCCGATATCGAGCTTCAGCCCCCATTTCTTGGCTTTATGCAGGACGTTTGATCGTCCTGACTGATCGGAGATCAGAACTCTTCTGATATTGCCGACCTTTTCCGGCTCGATATGCTCGTAGGTTAGGGGGTTGCGTTGCACGGCACTGACGTGGATGCCGCCTTTGTGGGCGAATGCCGATTCCCCCACATACGGTTGGAACCGATTGTGCTGGAGGTTGGCCAGCTCATCCACCAGACGGGATGTGCTGTAGAGCCTGTCGATGTGTTTGCGGACTTCGCAGTCATACCCCAGCTTGAAAACCATGGCCGGGATGATGGATGTGAGGTTGGCGTTGCCGCAGCGCTCCCCGTAACCGTTGATGGTTCCCTGGACGTGGTCGAGCCCAAGGGATAGGGCCAGCAGAGAATTGGCGACGGCGGTTTCCGAATCATTATGGGAATGGATACCCAGCTTGACCTGATGGTTGTTGGTCTGCAGGTGCGAACGGACATCCTCGATGATGGGTTGAATTTCGTTGGGCAAGGTGCCGCCGTTGGTGTCGCAGAGAATCAGGGTCTCGGCACCTCCGGCTATGGCCCTGTTCAGGGTTGCTATGGCGTAATCCCGATTGTTTTTGTAGCCGTCGAAGAAATGTTCCGCGTCGTAGAAGAGGTGCCGGACATGTTTTTTCAGATATCCCAGTGTATCTTCGATAATCAGAAGATTTTCGTCGAGGGCTATATGGAGGGCATCGCGTACATGGATATCCCAGCTTTTGCCGAAAATCGTGATAACCGGTGTCTGCGCATCAAGCAGCGCCTGAAGATTCGGGTCCCTGGACGGGGGGTTTTGAAAATGCCGGGTCGAACCGAATGCAGTGAGTTTTGCGTGTTTGAGTTCGACACCTCGCATCCTTTTAAAATAGTCCACGGAAACAGGATTTGAGCCCGGCCAGCCGCCTTCAATGAAATCAATGCCCAGCTTATCCAGGGAGTTGGTGATTCTGACTTTATCCTCAACGGACAGGTTGAAATTTTCGGCTTGGGTTCCGTCGCGTAGCGTTGTGTCGTAAATTTCAATGGTTCGACCCATGGGTGCCTCTTTTTATACGTAGTTGTGGGGTCATGCCGTTAGCCTGCAATGAGAGCCTTGGCCGGGAGGCCGGTATAAGGGTATGCGCAACAGCCTGGATTTTTTATGCATATCAGGTGAGTGCGAGAACACTGCCTGACGGCATTTGCTTTGATTCAAGCACTTATAACTCTTCTCTCTTGGAGAGAAATCCGGATTGAAAGACTAACAATAAGGAAAAATTTTCAAAATGCAAATATTTTATCCGGCTCACAAGGCGCAAAGCAACGATGCCGGCATACCAGCCATTTGAGAGGATTTCTTTTTTAGATTACTTTCGCTAAAGTAGGAAGATTTTCAGAAATAGGTTAGGATGAAGCCGGAAGAATGCAAACCAACGCTTCTCCTCCCGATCAAATCCATATGCAGAAGCGGAGTTTGATTTAAAGACAAACAGCTGCGGCTTGTGTCAGGTCGGGGTTCCCTGCGAATCGAGAATCCCCAAGCGAAAGCAACAGAGGGGAAGAGAAAATGTATCCTATTGATAAAAGCCTGTATGAGAAACTTGCTCAACTTGCCCCCGATGAGGTTTGTCAGAGGGCGGGCTGCACATACGACCCGATCGGAGGGGCATATGTCATGGAGGCATGGGGGGATATGTACAACGTGTTTCCGGAAAGATGCGAAATCGAGTGCCTGCGCGGAGAGGGTCCCTGTCCCCACAGCTATTTCAGCGTGTTTCTGATCCATCATCTTTTGAGCGCACGGGAGAACGATCCTGTTCTCGATTGGATTTCGGAAAAGGATATTCCGGGAGGCGCCACTTTTTTCCGTGGGCCGCATCTGTTGCCGACGCAGATGATTGCAGAGAGGTACGGAAATGATGTCGATACCTTTTCGCAAAGATGTGAACAGCTTGGCGGAAAGCCGCTTGGTATGGCTGATGCCGCATTTCTTTTTCATGTTACCGCCCGCACTCGGGTGGCAGTGCTTTACTGGCAAGGAGATGACGATTTTGCGGCAGAGGCGAAAATCCTCTTTGACCGGTCACTGGCGGGATATCTGGCGGCCGATGCCGTGTTCGCGCTGGCCGTGGATATCTGTGAGCGGCTTTCCCATAGTTGAATGTTCCCGACGAAGCATGCGGTTTGCAATTTTTACGGCTCAACGTGATAAATGGTGTTTGTTTTTGAGTATATTTGCAATGGTTGTAAGGTGTTATCTCCTGATGCAACAGGATGTTCCCTGTAAAGTTTCACCTGAAGATATTGAACCGGATCGCGTTTTGGGGCCGCGATCCTCTCTCTGAACACTATAAAGGAGGCATTATGAAGGACACGCTGAAACCAGGAATAGAACATTCATTCACCTATCTTGTTCCCACAACGAAAACCGTTCCGGCGCTCTACCCGGAGGCCGAGGAATTTCAGGTGATGCCCAACGTTTTTGCCACCGGTTTTTTAGTCGGTTTTATAGAATGGGTGTGCATTCAGGCCTTGAAAGCGCATATTGACTGGCCCATCGAACAGACGGTGGGAACCCACGTTAATGTCAGTCATACCGCACCGACGCCTCCCGGCATGGAGGTCTCTGCCAAGGTAAAGCTCGTGGACATCAAAGGGAAACAATTGTTCTTTGAAGTTGAAGCACGTGACCAGACTGGGATTATCTGTAAAGGAACCCATGAACGCTTTATAATTAATGCCGAGAAATTCAACCTAAAACTCCGGGAGAAGGTTCAATCTTCCCAACAATAAATATGTGGAGGCGGAGATCTTCCGCCTCGTCTCCAATGCAAAATAAATTTACCGGCCCCTTTTTTTCTCCCATTATCGATGCTATGACTAGAAAATGCATACCTGATCAATATGGAATTTTTTTAACATGTCGGAGGTCGTAAATGAAGATGACGATAGGGAAAAAACTCGGGGTGATTCTGATTGTGGTTGCCGTACTCCTTCCGATTTCCATCATAATAAACTGGTACTACGGAGAGCAGTCGGTACAGATGGCGGAGAAAACCCGAACTGAATCCTTTGTTTACGCCATGAAAGCCAAACAGATGCAGGTGGCGGTCATAGAGGTCCAGCAGTTCCTGTCTGATATTTCGGCCACCAGGGCAGCCAAAGGTTTCGACGACGGGTTGGACAATGCCAAAGCCCAGGCGGAAACTTTCAAACGTCTGTATGACGATTTCCATAAGCTGTTCACCGATAAAGGCGCCGGCAAGAGTCTCGCGGCATTGGAGAAGATGAAAAACGATTTCGATGCCTATTATCAAATGGGCAGGAAAATGGCTGCTGTTTATATCAAGGAAGGCCCCGACGGAGGGAACAAACTGATGGAAAAGTTCGATCCTCTGGCCGATCAGATCACCAACGAGATAGATGCCTTCATCAACGCTCAGGTCAAGGAACTCGACGATAATATGAAAGATATAGGTTCTCTCGTTCATTTCGCCAGAACTGTAAACCTTGTTTTGGGGGCCGCAATTCTTCTCGTCATAATTTTAATGACCTTTTTCATAACCAGCGGAATCCGGAAAAATGTTGTCAAGATATCGGAGTTTGTCGAGAAGATGGCAGCCGGCGATTTTGCCTCGGGACTGGTCATTGAAAGCGGAGATGAACTGGAACAGATAGCAAACCTGCTCACCTCCATGAAAGCGCAGGTCTCCAATATGCTCAAGGAGATCATCGGCAGCAATGAGTTGCTGACGTCTTCATCGTATGAGCTCAGCGCCATATCCAAACAGCTGCTGGCAGGCTCCGGGCAAACAGCCTCCAAATCCAATGCGGTTGCCTCGGCCGCTCAAGAGATGAGCGCCAACATGTCTTCAGTGGCAGCGGCAGCCGAACAGGCTTCGACCAATGTTTCCATGGTTGCCACGGCCGCAGAGGAGATGACCGCCACCATCAATGAGATCTCACTGAATACAGAGAAGACGCGCTCCATCAGCGAAGAAGCCGTGGTCAAGTCCAAGAGCGCTTCGCAGAAGATAGATGATTTGGGCACGGCCGCCCTTGAGGTCGGCAAAGTCACGGAGACCATCACCGAAATCTCGGAGCAAACCAATCTCCTTGCCTTGAATGCAACCATAGAGGCGGCCCGTGCTGGAGAGGCCGGGAAGGGATTTGCCGTTGTCGCCAACGAGATCAAAGAGTTGGCCAAACAGACGGCCATCGCCACCCTGGAGATCAAACAGAAAATAGAGAGTATCCAAGGCTCGACGGCCGGAACCGTTCAGGAGATAGGAGGGATATCCAAGATTATCGCCGAAATTAATGATATGATAGGTATTATTGCAACCGCAGTGGAGGAGCAGTCGGTCACCACAAAGGAAATTGCCGAAAACGTCAACCAGGCTTCAATGGGAATTCAGGAGGTGACGGAAAATGTGGCCCAAAGCTCCACTGTATCCGAAGAGATTGCCCGTGATATAGCAGATGTCAATCAATCGGCAACGGAGATATCCGCCAGCAGCTCAACTGTTGATTCAACGGTGGTCAGGCTCAGCGATATGGCCGAAGGTTTGAGGCAAATAGTCGCCAGGTTCAGAGTGTAAGCCCTTCGATCCTTCAAACGGTTCCGTATCCGGGTCCAAGGCGGACAAAAAAATCTGCGGCAATGGCTATCTCCAATGGTGCGTCTTGCCGTAGATTTTTACATTTGGCTGTGCTGTTTTTGGGCTTGCCATAGCCTTTCTCTTTACGCCTCAAATACTGTTTGCCCCTCTCTTGAAAAGCCCCCGGTATTCAATACTGGATTCTATGGTGGATTTCTGCAATAATGAAATTGTCTCAATAAGACAAGGATGGAATTTCTTTACCGTTTGTTGAAAGTCCACATTGAACCTTAGTCTCCGGCAAACAATGTCTCGCAACTCCAGGTCTTGCTCTTCGTTTGAGCGAAGCGTCGATGAATGCGCGAATTGGAACAAATGAAATGAAACACCGCAAAATCATACGGCAGTGTTTCGCCGTCTTTTTCATCTGTCTACTCGGCGCCCTTCTTTTCCTGACCGACTCTTATGGTCAGGAAAAGAAAAATATTCTCATCATCCATTCCTACAACAAGGGACTTGATTGGACAGACAATGAAGATGCGGGCATTATGACCGTCCTTAAGCCCTACCTGGATACACTCGAAGTGTATACGGAATATATGGATAGCAAAAGGGAGCCCATCGGACAGTTCAGTCCGCATTTTGTCAACTTTTTGCAAAAGAAGTATGCGTCCACCACGTTCAAATGCATCATTACAACCGATGATGACGCCTTCAACTTCATGCTTAAAAATCATCAGAAACTCTTTCCTGGTGTGCCGATAGTATTCTGCGGTGTGAATTATGTAGATGACGCGGCGCTGGCAGCCAATCGCGATCTGGTAACCGGTGTCACCGAGGCCTTCGATATTCCGGCTACTATTCGAATTGCTCTGCGGCTGTTGCCCGATACTTCTGAAATTGCTGTGATCAATGACGAAACGACAACAGGCATCGCCAATCGGAAGATCCTCGATAAGGTTCTGCCTGAATTTGCCCCACGGGTAAAATTCACCTTTTTCACGGATCTCAGTATGGCTGAGTTGCAACGAAAAGTTGGAAACTTAAAGCATGGATCGATTATTTTGCTGATGACCTTCAACAGGGACAAAACCGGTCATGTTTTCGACTATAACCAAAGCATTTCTCTCATCTCCCGCGCAGCAGATGTTCCGATTTTCGGAGTGTGGGAATTCTACCTCGGCAAAGGGATCGTCGGTGGAATGTTGACAAGTGGCCGAATTCAGGGAGAAACAGCTGCGAAGATGGCCTTAAGGATCCTGAATGGGGAACAGGCAGGAAATATTCCGATACTTAGAGAGAGTCCCAATAGATTCATGTTCGACTACCGGCAACTCCGGCGTTTCGACATAGTCTCCTCGCGTCTGCCCAAGAGTGCGTTGATTGTCAATCGCCCGCAGACATTCCACCAAATTCATCCCCAACTGTTTTATGGAGGAGTTGCCGCACTCATCATTTTGCTGCTTGTCATTTTGCTGCTCCTGTCCCGTATGCGCGAGAAAAGACAATCATTGAAGGCATTGGAACGAGCTCATAGCCGAACCGTGACGATTTTGGAGAGTATTGCCGACGGATTTGCAGCCTTTGATCGGGAATTCCGGTTTACCTATGTCAATAACGAGGCGGAAAGGATACTGGCGCGGGACAAAAAAGATCTCATCGCCCGCAGCCAATGGGAAGTCTTTCCGTCTACGTTGGGCGGACCTATAGAACAACTCTATCGCCGGGTAATGGAAACGAGGGAGGCAGGCGAGTTGGAATACTTGTACGCGCCGGGTGAGCAGTGGGGAGATAAATGGATCGCCTTAAAAGCATACCCTTCAGAAGGTGGCGGTATATCAATTTATTTCAGAGATATTTCCGAGAGAAAAAAATCGGAGGAAGAGCTTATCCGTTTGGCCACGGCCATCGAGCAGTCGGCTGAGGCAGTGTTCATCGCCGATACCAAGTGGATAATCCGCTACGTTAACCCTGCCTTTGAACATATGAGCGGCTATCAAAAAAACGAAATTATTGGCAAGCATACCAGGATCTTAGGGAGCGGTGCCCATAATGCGGCTTTTTACCGGCGGATAATGAAGACCTTAGAGGAGGGAAAAATCTGGTCGGGACGAATCACCAGCAGAAAGAAAGACGGCTCCGTCTTCGAATCCGAATCAACCAATTCTCCGGTTAGGGATGCCTCCGGCAACATCATTAACTATGTGGGTGTATCACGAGATATCACCGTGGAGATGCGTCTGGAAAAAGAATTGCGACAGGCCCAAAAAATGGAGGCGATCGGGACTTTGGCTGGGGGAATAGCACATGATTTCAATAATATACTATCTATAATCGTCGGGTTTACCGAGATGGCGAAGATGAAAATTCCAGAGCCAAGCCCGATCATCGAGTACCTGCAGAGAGTGCTAGATGCTGGCGCACGAGCCACGGATCTGGTCAAACAAATCCTCACATTCAGTCGTTGGAAAGAACAGGAAAAGCAGCCCATCCAGGTTGCCTCCTTTATAAAAGAAGCGTTAAAGCTGTTGCGGCCGCTGCTGCCCACCACCATTGAAATACGCCAGGAGATCTCTGTAGCACCCGAGCAGACGATAGTTTTGATTGATCCCACCGAGATCCACCAGGTGCTGATGAACTTGTGTACCAACGCCGCCTATGCGATGCGGGAAACCGGCGGCATCCTCAGTGTCAGGGTATCGGAACTTGTGGCAGATACCTTGCTCGTTTCACGACATCTCGATTTGGAAATCGGCACGTATGTCTGCCTTTCGGTCAGCGATACCGGCATCGGGATGGATGCAGCAACCTTGGAGAGAATTTTCGATCCGTATTTCACAACAAAGGAGCAGGGCGTCGGCACCGGTTTGGGGCTGCCTGTGGTTCAGGGGATCATCAAGGGACACCGCGGAGCCGTAACCGTCTACAGCGAACCGGGAGAGGGGACGACATTCAATGTTTATCTTCCACGGATCGAAGGGGGAGGAGCGGCGTCGGTTACTACGAAGGAGGTCTTTCCGCCCGGCAAGGAGCGGATTCTCTTTGTTGACGATGAGAAGCATTTGGCCGAGCTCGGGTCCGAAATGCTTTCTCCATTCGGTTATAAAGTGACCGCCATGACCGACAGCCGGAAGGCGTTGGAGGTATTCAAAACGGACGCCGAGGCCTTCGATCTGGTTATCACCGACATGACCATGCCTGTTCTGACCGGCAAGAAGCTTGCCGCCGAGATCAAAGCCATTCGCCCGGGTCTCCCTATCATTCTCTGTACCGGTTTTAGTGAATTGATCAATGAGACAAAAGCAAAAGACTACGGTATCGAAGCGTTTCTAATGAAGCCGTATGGCGTTGACCATTTGATGCGAACCATTCTTAAGGTTCTTAAAAAATAAGTAGACTTCGGCCTCCGGTCTTTTGCTCAGAAACATCAGCAAGAGTTTGATATATTACTGCAATTGCCTATGAAAGATGTCTCTGTAGCCTGTATAAACCGAGAGCGGCAGGACAGCCGTCATCGGAATGGCTACCAGAGCTGCGGATACCGTCGGCAAAAGCATTGAAAGAAAAATGTGTTCCGACCCCAAAAGTAGCGAAAAAAGAGCAGCGGCCGCCCCATAAAAAAAGAAGAAGAGCAGACCCAGAAAGAAGATGGCAAGACCGTAGATCATAAAGGCAAGACCATTCATTCGGACCGCTTTGAAACTCATGCGGAAACCGGCAAAAGCCGAACTCTTGTCCAATGTAATCAGACAAGGAGCGAACCAGCAGGCCATCAACAAAACAACAGCGATCATGGCGAGGCCTATTAAGCCGGCCAAATAAAGAGGAAGGTCTTGAACTATGGAGGGAAAAATTACCAGGGTATTCTGACCCGTTGCATGCAGTGTGATTTTGGTGATGCCGAGAAGGGTGATGATGGTCAAAGCCGTCCAAAAAACAAGATTTGCCAGGCCGACAAGAAGAAGCTGGGAAATGTTACGGGAAAAGCCATGAAAAAGATGGCTGATTCTGGCTTTTCCTCCTTCTTTTTGTTGTTGGGCCCCCAAAAGGATCCCTCCGTGAAAAATCGGGGTCAATATGGCAATCACCAGGAATCCGAAAGGGTTAATACTGACCAGCGGGAAAAGGATTATTAAAAACAGACTCATCATCATCGCCCACGTCAACGGCTGTCTGAAGAGCATCCCGAATGCATTTTTGATCCACAGCCAGCCATGGGAATTTTCCACTTTGGATGGAGTTAAAAAAGCATCGTCCACCTGTTCTGCGGCATTCGATGGGGCTTCGGATCGCTCTTCGACAAAGTGCTGTTCTTGTCCTTTCCATGCCATATCGGTTACTCCCACGGCTGGATTGCCGGTAGGAGACAGTTGATTGGCCGGAGGAGAAATTTCTTTCTCCGGTTTGAATGAAGCTGTAAAGGACGACGGGGTTGTTTGCCCTTGAGCATCCACCTCGACGGACTTCATCTGAAGTCCGATTTGTTCAAGGTGATGACAATATTTCTGCGCTTCTTTCCAACTGAGACCTTGCTTCATTATCACCGGCTTCCCGGATGACAACAGGTCGGCCACTTTTTGCCGATCCAGATGGAAGAGACGGGACATTCTTTCAACGGTTTCGTTCTGACGGAACCCGGCGTGCAACCGGCCCGTGAAGACAACATGGAATCTTCTCTCCATATTGACCCATGGATCTGAAATTGAGCAGTTGTGTTTTCCTTTCTTTGTTGTCCGGAAAATGATGAAAGCTTTGCCCAATTCCTAGCATAATTTCGTTCATTCGGCAATCGTTTCTCTTTGTATCCCAAATTATAGGAAGAACATTTTAATCGGAGACAGCTACCCATTTGAATGAAAAAAGACAGGGAATCAAGATCCCTCACAAAAGCTGGCGATGACGGCCAGGAAAGAAAATGGTTCACCCGTTTGCTTTCATGGCAAGACTGCTATACACTGTTGAAGATCCTGGTAAAAAAAGTGCAAGCAATCCATTATTCAAAACGGGAAGTACGCGATACCACCTCTAGTTTTTGAAAAGTATGAAATACCACTCTCCAGCATCTTCCCGTCTTCCGGTCCGAATCGCCTTGATCTGCTCCCTGTCTGCAATGGGTTTTGGGCTGTTTGCCCTTTTGGGTTGGATCACTGCCATTCCTTGGCTGACCGCTCTCTGGCCCGGCGGGATTCCCATGGCTCCAAGCACTGCCTTGCTCTTTTTGTTGTTTGGAGCGGTGTTTCTGCCTGCGATATACCTTCCGAAATCACCCAGCATTCACCGATACTCTCGTCTGATTGCATGGGCGGCAACCTGTATATCCATCCTGCTTTTTGTTTTGGCAAGCCTTGGCATCACCTTGCAAGCCGAATATCTGGGAATGAATATCTCAGGGATGGTGGGCGGGGCTCCCATCGGGCATATGTCGCCTCTAACTGCCTTGTGTTTCGTCATAGTCGGTATATCCTCCCTTCTTCAAATCCATGGCGGCAAGCGGCTACTTGTGTCCTTTTGGTTGGCCGCCTTTGTTTTTTTGGCCGGCATTATCCTGATCGTCGGCTACCTGGTTGGCGCTCCGCTCCTCTATGAATCCGGAATCATTCCACCGGCCATGACAACCTCACTTGCCTTTTTTATACTTAGTGTTGCGCTTTTGTCACTAAGCGGAGTGAAGATCTGGCCGTATGATTCCCCGCATGATGACGCGGGTGCCCAGGCAACCGTTATCCTGAGTCTTGTATTTATGCTGCTCGTCACGGCTATTTTATCCGTGGGGTATCTCTACTCCCGGAATCTGAAGAAACATTTTTATAAGCAGGCCGGGGTTGAACTTGCCACCATCGCCGATTTGAAAATAGGCGAGTTGCACCACTGGCTCGACGAGCGATTGCGCGATGCGTCGCTCTTCTATAAAAATCCCGCCTTTTCGGATTTGGTATCCCGTTTTTTAGCGGATCCCGACGTCGTGGGAGGGCATGACCAGCTTCATGTATGGCTGCAAAATTTCCAGAAAAATTCGAGCTATGCCAGAGTCTATTTGACGGATGTCAAAGGCAACGAATTGTTTTCTGTCCCCGAGAGGAAAAAAGGCGGGGAGAAAACCAAAGAAGCCGATTACTTACAAATTGTACAGTCCAGACAAATCGCGTTTCTTGATTTTCATCGGGATCCGCCCGGGCAAAAGGTGCATCTTGATATCGCCGTACCTATCCTTAGCGGGTCAACTTGGAATAAGTTGATGGGGATTCTCATTTTTCAGATAGATCCGCAGCGATACCTCTACCCGTTGATCAGCCGATGGCCGGTTCCCCGCAAGACTGCGGAGAGCCTGTTGATCCGCAGGGACGGTAATGACGTTTTGTTTTTGAATGATCTGAGGTTTAAAAAAAATGCGGCTTTTTCCATGCGCCGGCCACTGAAAGAAACCGACCTGCCGGCGGCGCAGGCCGTGCGGGGAAAGGAAGGTATCGTGCAGGGACGTGATTATCGAGGTGTACCGGTTTTGGCCGCCCTGCACGCAATACCCGATTCTCCATGGTATTTGGTTGCCAAAATTGACCTTGATGAAGTCAACCGCCCCCTCTACGAACGTTTGCTCTGGATTACAGGTCTGATGGGAGCCTTGCTTTTAGGGACAGGGAGCGTCGCCGGATTTATCTGGCGAAATCAGCGGGCTCAGTTCTACCGATTGCGATACATGGCAGCACGGGCTGTGGAGGATTCCGAAAAGAGGCTGATGACCATATTCGATAATGCCAAGGATGGAATCATGGTCGCGGATGCCGAGAGCAAACGAATCGTTACAGCAAACAAAGCCATTAGCGAGATGCTTGGTTACAGTCATGAAAAACTCTTGACCATGGGGGTGGAGGATGTTCATCCCGAGGCGGACCTTCCTGCAATTTTCGAAAACTTCAGGCGTCAGGCTCTAGGAGAATTTTCCATTGCCGCCGATGTGCCCATGCAGCGCATGGACGGCTCAATCTTCTATGCCGATATCAACACCACGCCCATTGAGTTCGGCGGAAGGCCCTGTCTTCTCGGAACCTTCAGGGACGTCACCGACAGGATGCAAGCAGAAGCCCGCATCGAACACCTGAATCGTGTGCTGAGGTCGATTCGCAACATCAATCAATTGATCGTCCGCGCCGAAGTTGCTGACGAATTGATAAGGAGCGCCTGTAATCTTCTTGTGGATCGAGGCAGTTATAACAGCGCCTTGATTGTTTTGACCGATGCTGATGGAAAATTGGTTGGTCATAGGGAAGCGGGAGTGGGCGAGGATTTCCACCTTCTCGTCGACCAGATGAAAAAGGGGGAGGTGCCGGCCTGTTGCAAGGCGGCAGATTCCGTTGAGGGCGTCTGCCTGATCTCGGGGCGGGACAACATCTGCAGGGAATGTGTCATTGCCGGCAGCTGCATTTCGCTTCAAAAGATGTCCAGTTGTTTGAAGCATCATGACCGGATGTATGGGTATCTTTCCGTCAGTCTTCCTTCGGATATTGCGATGGATGTTGAGGAAGAACGGCTTTTTATCGAGTTGGCAGGAGATTTGGCGTATTCTCTTCATAATATGGAAGTAAAAGCTGCAATGCAAGCTGCCGAACAGGAAACAAAACGGCTCGAGGTGCAGCTTTTCCAGTCACAAAAAATGGAGGCTGTGGGACAATTGGCCGGAGGCATTGCCCATGACTTCAACAACCTCCTGACCATAATTCTCGGGTATTCACAAATGTTGGAAGAGGACGGTGGAATAAGTTCCGCCGTCGGAGAGGCATTGAAAGAGATTCATGAAGCAGCTATCCGGGCGAAAAATCTGACCCGTCAACTGCTGGCCTTCAGCCGCAAACAGATGCTGGACATGCGCAGAGTCGATGTCAACAAGGTAATTAAAGATTTTGACAGTCTTCTCAGGCGGACCATAGGTGAAGATATTCAGATGGATCTCGTTTTGACCCGGGATCCTGTTTGGGTCAAGGCCGACATTTCTCAACTCGAACAGATTTTGATGAATCTGGCCGTCAATGCCCGCGATGCGATGCCGGACGGCGGTGTTCTGACCATCGAAACCGCCCGGGTGGATTTGGACGAATCTTATGTGGCAAGCAAGCTGGGCGCCGTTCCAGGGACACATGCAATGATCAGCGTCAGTGACAACGGTGTCGGAATGGATCATGAATCTGTGCAAAAAATATTCGAACCGTTCTATACAACAAAACCCGTAGGGCGCGGAACCGGCCTGGGACTATCCACTGTGTATGGTGTGGTCAAGCAGCATGGAGGGAATATCTGGGTTTACAGCGAACCGGGGCAGGGGACGACCTTTAAAATCTATTTTCCTGCAGTGGAAGAAGAAACAATCGAAGAAGAGCACGGGCAGGCGAAGCCTAAGCCTTCCGTGAAAGACCTCACCGTTCTTGTGGTCGAAGATGAGCCCTCTTTGATGAAGCTGGCCTGCCGGATTTTAAGGCAAAGCGGGTATCAGGTGTATGACGCAGTGGATGTCGAAGATGCTTTGGAGATCGCCAGGACGTGTTCGGACCCGATTCATCTGTTGTTGACCGATGTGATCATGCCGAAGATGAAAGGGGCTGAAGTCTACAAAAAGGTGAGCGAATTTCATCCGGAGAGCCGGGTCCTCTACATGTCGGGATACACCGAAAACGTGATCGCCCGCCAAGGCATATTGAAAGAGGGGATTCATTTTCTCCAGAAACCGTTCTCGGCCAAATCCCTTCTGGATAAAATATTGGAAACACTCTCCGCTTGAAAAAAAAGAAACCATGAGTTCATCTTAAAGGCGCCGATTTTTTCCTGGTGGTGAGCAGAAGCAATACCAGAAAGACACTGCCCATGGCTCCGAAGACGAAGGTCTGGCGAAAGGTGTCTTGAAAGGCAAGGCTCAGGGCCTGCAGGTGTTGGACTCGAGCCAGCAGAAGGTGTCCTTTGACCTCAGCGAGCCCGGTGGCCATCAGAGGGCTGATCATATCCGCGGTGCGGTCGATGAAATGTTGTACGTAGTGAGTATTCTGCATCACCGAAATCCCTTCATAATGGACGGCCTGCTGCAATTCCAGCGTGTTGGTCGCAATGGCCGTTCCCAAAGAGCCGCCCAGAAACCTGAGATAGTGCATCAGGCTGACCCCTTGGGCGGTTTTTTCTTTCAGCGGGCCGAGGGCCATGGCCGAAACCGGCGCGAAAAAGGCGCCAAGGGCGATGCCCAAGGGTATGGTGAGAATTGCCGCTTTGACGGACGGCGTATAGTAATTCAGCGAAGGGATCAGATAATAGCTGGTAATCAAGTAGATGATCGTGCTTGCCACCACAACCTTCGGCGGCCCGAATCGGTCGCTTAAAATGCCGGCCATCGGGGACAAAATGGCGATGAAGATCGCGAAAGCCAGCATATGAATGCCTGTCACAAAGGTCGTCAGCTGCTTCAAGGTCTCATAATACAGCGGCAGCAGATAGAACAACTGGTATATGGAAAGGCCCAGGATCAGAAAATAAAACCCCATGGAAAAGGTATACTTCAAGTTTTTGAAGATCTCCCAGTCAATGAGCTTATGACTGCTGTACATTTCGGTGACCAGGTAAAGGAGAAAGGCAATGGCGGCGCCGAAGCCTAAAAGGACGATAACGTTCGATTGCCCCCAGCCCAGCTGTTGTCCTTTAGAGAGCAGGATCAACAGCATGACGGTGCATGCACCTATGAAAAAGTAGCTGATAAAATTGAATTTCAGGCGTTCGCGGTGTTTGATGATGATGGGCAGGAAGCTCAGTCCGGCGAGAAAATTCAGGATGCCTGTGGGCAGGTTGATAAAGAAGACCCAGCGCCAGCTCAGATGCTGTGTAATATAACCGCCCACCGTGGGGCCGAGCGACGGGGCGAAACTCACGCCCATGGCATAGATTCCCATAGCCAAGCCGTGTTTTTTCGGCGGGTAGATGGCAAACAGCAGGGTCTGAGCGCTGGCCATGATAAAGGATTCTCCCAGCCCTTGAACGACACGGGAGCCGATCATCTCCGGCAGAGATTGGGCCATGCCGCACAGGGCGCTGGCCGTAGTGAAGATTAGCAGTCCCGAGAGAAAGAGCCATTTCAGGCCGATGACTTTCCCGAGGTTATGGGTGAGCAAAAGCCCCACCGCCGCTGCGGTCATATAGGAGGTGATCACCCACTGAATTCCGTAGAGATCTGTGGAGAGCGGTCCCATCATTTTCGGGATGACCACGTCCACCACGGTTGTGTCTAAAATGGCCATAAAGGCGCCGGTCATGATAATGACGGTTAAAAAGGTCCGGCGGCCTGTGGTCAGCGTGGCGTAAATGGGGAGGTCGTCGTTGCCCGATATGGGTTGGGTCATTGTCGTTTGATCTCCACTGAGCCGCCAAGCCCCACGCGGAGAAGAGAGGTGTCTCCTTTGGTGATAGTGATCCGTATGGGAATTCGCTGGGCGACCTTGGTGAATTCCCCCGCCGAAATATCACGCGGGGCGAGTGCGAAGGTTGCAGCCGAGGCAGGGAGGATTCTTTCAACCTTGCCGCTGTAGCCCTGATCGGGAAAGGCGTCGATGCTGATATTGACCTTGGCTCCGGCTTCGACTCCTTCAAGTTTGTTTTCCTCCAGAAGGGCCGTGATATAGATATCTTTCGGATTAATCAGCGAAAAAACCTGTCTGTCCGATGGAATGATACTTCCCTGGGCAAAAAAGCGTTTGGCGATCCGCCCGTCGATGGGGCTTTTTAACTTGCACTCGGCCACGTCTTCTTTGGCCGAATTCAGAGAGGCGGTAAGCGCCTTAACTTTGTCGTTTAAGGTTTGGATTTCGCCCTCCGTTTCCTGGATGCGGAGCTTGTCCGCCTCGGCCAGCTTGACCTTGTCGCGGGCGATGTTCATGGATTCATCAAGGGCGGCAGCCTGTTCATCAAAAACCTTTTTTTCTTTTCTTTTCGATGCCAGGTCCGTTTCAACTTTTTCTAACTGTTGACTGGCTATCACGTCTGCCTTATAAAGAGCCGCAAATCGTTTCCGGTCTCTAATTGTCTGTTGGATCATGGCTTCGACGCTCGCCGATTTGGCATGAAGGGCGGCGGTCTGCCTGGAAATTTCTTCGACCTGTCCTTTGGCGATGGATTCGTTCAAAGCGACTTGTTTTTGCAGCCTGGCGAGATAGATAGTTTTGTTAGCCTGCTCCCCTTTTGCCTCGGCGAGCTGGGCAGCGAGGCGGTCTCGTTTCAGACGATAGATCGAATCGTCTACAACGGCCAGGATCTCGCCTTTATGAATGGCATCGCCTTCCTGTTTGTACATTTTCATCAATCTTCCGCTGACTCGATCGAATCCCACCGAAATGAGACTGTCGGTGGAGACGAAGACCGCGTCGGTCACTGCATATGCCAGTCTATACCGGATGAAACGGACCGCCAGCAGCGCAAGAGCAATGGCTCCGAGGATCAGAAATACGGCTACCTTTGTCTTTCCAGCCATTCTTTTCGCTGTCTTGTTGGCGTGTTCTTCCATGATCGTCGTATCTCTCACCAATGGGTTGTGGGCAATCTCGGGTTAGATGAAAAGAAGTGACCGAACGTTCAATCACTGATGCAAATCCAAACAATCCTAATGCATCAAGAGAACCAACACAACCCTTTTTAAAAATGGTCTCAGGGCGTTATCATACGATCAAAAAACACTGCCACCATCAGCGGGATCGATATGTACATTTGATTTCTAGAAAAAGTTCGGATTTGTGGGAGGAGCCGTGCTTCAGGAGAGACGCTGTTCCCTTTTCCGTTGCCTCGGTCAGGGAACAGACTATGGAGGCGGTTTAATGTCCTGCCCGGGACCTGATCGCGCACCCACCTTTACAATGTGCGGTCCGTGGTAACATGTATCGCGTCATCATATCACCTCCTTTTTGAGATTCGGCTGTTTTGCCGGATACAGACACCAGTGCCCAAAAGCTAAATTCATCTTTACTCTTAGGCCTCTGGAGCATTTTAATCAGAGAGAATGCCCTTGTCGAATTTTATTTCCGGCAAGTTGTCGGTTAACCCAATGGTGTTTGGTGAAAGAAATGGGATGGGAAAAAGTTTGAAATCAGGGGGTTGATATGATAGGTTTGCGATGGTTGGTCGAGGCGAGTAATGATGGGATACGACAGAGCCCTTCGTCGGTCTTGGTGTTATTAAGGTTCGGGATGGACAAATGATTCGCCGCTATATATGCCTTTCGCAAGGGAGTCTGCTTCTGCTCTTTTTTCTGGCATCGATCTTTGCTCCCTGTGCCTTTGCGGAGGAAACTCAAGCCGACCCAGTTGCCGACGGCACAACCCTCTCTCTCAATCAAGCCATTGAAATGGCCCTTAAGCAAAATCTTTCGCTGAACAAGACGCGTTTGGGAGTTACCGACAGCCGGATCGCATTCCAATCCAAGCAGGCTGATTTTAATTTGAAAATCGTTCCCACCGGGCTTTTTGAATACACTTCGTCTGCTCAAGGTGAGTGGCATGCCGGGGCCACCATTTCCAAAAAGACCCCCCAAGGTTTGACCCTTTCTTTAAATCCGGAAGTCGTGGAGCGGGGAGACGGATATGAGACGGGAGTGGGGGCGGCTTTGAATATTCCTTTGCTGCGTGGTCTGGGACGAGCGCACACCATGGATCCTGTATACTCGAGCTTTTTTTCCTATGAGAACTCCAAGCTCTCCTTCTACAGGCAACAGGTGGACGTCGTTTTAAAGACGGTAAATGCCGTTTACGGCTGCATCAAGACCCAGCAGCAGATCCATTTTTTAGAAGATCAGACCAATCTTTTGAATGGTCACCTGGCCCTGGCCAAGATCAAGGAAAAAAATGGTCTGATTACGGCCACCGATCTCTATCGGGCTGAAATCAGGATAAAAGATGTTCAGGATGAATTGGCGAATCTCAAAGAGCAATACGCCAATGCCGTGGATCAGGTAAAAGAGATTTTGGCGATTCCCCAGAAAGGGAGCCTTACGGTCACGGCGTCCGTGGAACTGCATCCGGTGGATATTTCCTTTGAACAAGCCGAGAGCATTGCCCTCGCTCATCGCATTGAATTGGAGCAGGGCAGGCTCTCCATCCGGGAGGCACGGAGAAAAGAGGCCTTGGCCAAGAATAATCTGCTTCCGCAACTGGATATGAATGTGCGGTTCAACCGGTTTGCTTCTCCTGTCGAATCCAATTTGACCGACGACAGCTGGGTGATAACACTCAGCAGCAACACGGATCTTTTCAGGACTGTCGAGTCCAATGAATATGAACAAAGTAAAATCTACTACAGGCAGGCGAAGCTCGATTTTCAAGAACAGCGGAATAAGATCGTAAAAGACGTCAGGTTACAACTCAACAGCCTGGAAAAACAAAAAAAGGTTATCAAGATAAGTAGAGAGCAGATCAAGCAGGCCACGGGGAAATTGAAGCTTTCCGAGAGTAAATTCAGTCATGGTATGGAAAATAATTTCGATCTGCTCGAATCCCAGACTCAATTGCAGAGGGCAAGAACAAACTTGTTGTCCGAGACCGTCAATTATATTATCGGCACGTACCGTCTTCGGTCCGTTATCGGCACGTTGGTCGCCAGGGAAGAAACCCGGAGCAAGGAAATTCAATGAAACGAGTTCTCCTCGGAATTTTCGTAATCGCATTGCTTGCTTCCGGTTTTTTCGTACAGGATCGGACGCAGCAGAAAAACGATATGGTCCTGACCGCCGTGAAGCGTCGGAGCTTTGATATCGGCTTAAACGTTGTCGGTGTCCTCGATGCCGCGCAAGCCCATATGGTATCTTCCCAGATACGGGGAAACGATAGAAAAATCATATATCTCATCGAAGACGGTGCCCGGGTGAAAAAAGGGGATGTGCTCGTGCGGCTCGATCCGGCGCCGTTTGAAAAAGAGATCGAACAGCTCAGCGCCGATGTTGAAGGCCACCAGGCGGCTGTTCAGGCGGCAACGGAAATGGTGGCCTTTGAAAAAAATCAGGTTGCCGGCGAGATCACAACGGCGGAATACAATGTCAATGTGGCCGGCCTTGAGCTGGTCCGTCTGAAAGAAGGCGACGGGCCGTTGAAGCTTTCCCAACTGCAGGATGATTACCAGAAGGCAAAGCTCGAGCGGGACCGTTATCGGTCTTTTTATAACGATCTTCTCGAACTTAAGAAAAAGGGCTATGACAACAGCTCGGAAATCGACTCGGCCAAAGAAAAAGTCACCATCTACGAAGAGCAGTTCAAGGCCGCATCATCCCGTTTCGAGAGTTATCGCCTGCATGTTCTGCCGACTCAGATCGAGAGCGCAAAGGCGAAAAAACAGAATTCGGAGCTCATGCTGCAGCAGACTATCCAGGGCGGGAAATTCAGGGTCGCCAAGGCCGAGGCCGGATTGATCCAAATTCAGAGTCAGCTTAAGGCAAAGCAGGCGGCGCTTTTGCAGGCTCGAGATGAACTTGAGCAGACAACGGTTCGAGCCCCGTTTGACGGGATAGTCATTCATTATGAAACATTTAGAGATGGCGAGAAGCGAAAGCCGCGGGTCGGCGATTCGGTCTTTATGAATCAGCCGATCCTCTACTTGCCTGATGTCTCACATATGATTGTTAAGACCAAGGTGCGGGAAGTCGACCTGCATACAGTCGCCTTGGAGCAGAAGGGAACGATCCATGTGGATGCGTATCCCGACAGGGACTTCACCGGCAAGTTGACCTTTATCGGTGCTGTTGCCGCAACGGAGACCACGGGGCTGGGCAAGGAAAAATATTTTCAAGTGGTCTTTGACCTTGAAGAGGAAGATGCCCGGCTGCGGCCCGGCATGACCTGCAGGATTTCCCTGATTACGAAGTCGGTCAACCAGGCGTTGACCGTCCCCGTGCAGGCGGTTTTTTCCGAGGATGGCAGGACGTTGTGTTACGTTGAGAAACCCGGCGGCAGTTTTGAGAGACGCCCTGTGGTAACCGGCAGTCAAAATACGGATGTCGTCGAGATTGTAAGCGGGCTCCAGGAAGGAGAACGGGTCGGCATGACAAGGCCGGCAAACTTTTTATGAAAATTCTGTCTCTGCCGATCATGTGGATGGAAAATTCATAGGAACGAGGTTGGTCTGAGGTAAGACATGTTGGTCCAAGCCAGACAGCTCAGAAAAGGATACACCCTCGGTGACACGAAAATTGAGGTCCTGCACAACGTGGATCTCAGTGTCGAAGCGGGAGACTTTATTTCCATCATGGGAACATCGGGTTCAGGGAAGTCGACGCTTCTTCATGTTATCGGAAGCCTCACAAAACCTCAGAGCGGGACGTACTTCCTTGATGGAAAGGACATGTTGACCATCACCGACGATGAGCAATCCTGGGTTCGGGCCCATTGGATCGGCTTCGTTTTTCAAACCTTTGATCTGCTGCCCGGATTAGATGTGACGGGCAACGTCTCCTTACCTTTTCTCTACAACAGAAAACGGCATAAAGAGGCAAAAGAGCAGGTTCTCCTGGCCATCGATCAGGTGGGACTTGCTCATCGAAGTAAGCACAGACCGGTGGAGCTCTCAGGTGGAGAGATGCAACGTGTGGCCATCGCGCGCGCTCTGGCAATACGCCCAAAGTTGATTCTGGCCGACGAGCCCACAGGCAATCTCGATAGGAAGAGCGGCAAAGAGGTCCTCTCGCTTTTTGAAAAACTCAATGCCGGCGGCACGACAATCATCATGGTGACCCATGACCAGGAGGTGGCCGCCGTATCCAACCTGACATATACGATGAAAGAAGGCTGCCTGGTGAGGGAAAATGGGTAATGTCATTTCCTTGTTGTTGACGGCCTGGAAATCCTTGCTGGTCCATAAACTCCGCTCTTTTTTGAGTATCTTAGGCGTTGTCTGCGGGGTGATGGCCGTCATGGCGATGATCGCAACGGGAGAAGGGGCTAAACGGGAAATATTGAGTAAAATTGAAGATATGGGGTTGAAAAATATCTATATCAAACGCCTTCTGCTGTCGGTTGACCAGCAGCGTGAGGCCCAGGAAAGAAAATCGTACGGAGTTACCTTGGAGGACATGAAGAGGCTGCGGGATTTGGGCGGTGATATCGTCAGGGTGGCGGCACTGCGTGAACTGAACGCGGCCCCGGTGGGTGCGCGGCAGGCGGTTATACCCCGGGTTATTCGATGCACTGCGGATATCTCCGATATTTTGAGTCTTACCGTGATATCAGGCAGATTCATTACAACCGATGACTGCCGGCAGAACTCCTTGGTCTGCGTGCTGGGAGCCTCCCTTGCCAAAAACATGGGAGGTGAAGCCCGGGTCGGAAACTTTATCAGACTTCAAGACACCTTGTTCAAAATTATAGGCATCTTAGCGGAAGGCGCCGTTCCCGGCCAAAAAAAAGGCAAGGAGGCAAAGGGCAATTTCAATACGGCGCTTCTCATTCCTTTGGTGTATGGGGAGTGGCAGGAGAGTCCTGCCGAATCCGTGACGGAAATCGTCGCCGAGGTGGATAAAAAGGAGCATGTCGAAGCCGTTGCGTCGATGATTGACAGACGTCTGCAGGTGGCGCATAATGCCGTACGGGATTACCAACTGGTTATCCCTCTGCAATTGTTGACACAATCCCTGCAGACCCGGCGCATTTTTGATCTGGTTTTGGCGGTTACCGGCGGTCTTTCCCTTTTTATCGGCGGTATCGGCATCATGAACATTATGTTGGCCGCTGTCTCGGAACGCAGGCGGGAGATAGGTATCAGACGGGCTGTGGGAGCAACGAAAAGAGATATCATTTTCCAGTTTCTTACCGAATCGGTTCTGTTGACTTCGGTTGGCGGTACTCTCGGCGTTCTGGCCGGATGCATCTCAATTCATTGGATTGAAACCTTCACCGGTTGGCCGGTGAAACTAACCTTTTCGTCCTTGTCGCTACCGTTTATTCTTTCCGTCGCTACAGGGATATTTGCCGGGTCGTATCCCGCCGTGCAGGCGGCGGGTTTGGATCCGATGCAGGCTTTGCGGGCAGTTTAACATGGATTTCTCATGGACAGCGGGTAAATATTTTTGGGGGATTTTATGAGAAGAACAATTTATTTCAGGATATTGTGTACGGTCATGGTGTGGATCTATTGCGGTGCAACGGCGTTGGCGGGCCAGGTCGTGACACCAAAGGAGATGGATTGGGCCAAACGGGCCATCAACACCACGGAGAGCCAGAGGGAGATGGCTCCTGTGAGCCCGCCCAACTCCATTGCCGTTTTATATTTCGACAATAAAACGGGGCTTGCCGATCTCAACGCCCTGCAGAAAGGACTGGCACTCATGCTTACATCCGATCTTTCCAAAGTCAAAAGGATTCAGGTGATGGACCGTGTCAAGGTGCAGGCGCTCCTGGATGCGATGAATCACGGCAATGAGAGACTTGACGAAACGGCAACAGCTTTGAAGATCGGGAAGATGTTGAATGTCTATTATATCGTCAGAGGGGATATCACGCTCGGAAAGATGGCAAAGCTGAATATCAATCCTTCTTTGATCGATGTTCCTTTTGAAACGACGAAGGGCCTGATTCCTACGGTGGGCAACATGCAGGATATCTTTCAAATGGAAAAGGATGTTTTGTTCAATATCATCAAAAAGATGAAAATATATCTCACACCTCTGGAACGGGCGGAGCTGGGCAAGCCGTTTTGTCTGAGTTCCGCCGCCGCAATCTCATTTTTCAACGGGGTAAATTTGGCGGACAGGGGAAAGTATGCCGAGGCGGCCGGGATGTATAAAAAAGCCGTTTCCGAAGATAAGGGTTTCGCGGCGGCAAAAGACGCCCTACAGGAATTAAAGACCTTGGGCCTGGTAAAGGATGAGGAGATCCCCCTCGTATCTCCGACCGCGCAGGAAGCGGTTAAAGAGGGGAGCTCCAAAGGCAATGTTTCTTTGGCGACCATGGGGGCAGTTGCCGTGGGTGGTGCCCTTGCCATTGCGCTTGCCGCAGGTGGAGGAGGTGGCGGAGGCAGCACGACGGCTACGCCGACGCCGACCACCGGGCCTGCCATTGTCGGCACCGATCCGGCAGCAGGAACCGCCTTGTCAAGCTGCAGCGAGGGTATTATTACCTTTACTTTCGATAAAACCATACAAAACTGTCTCGATGTTGGATTCTCTCAAGGATGGAGTCTTTCCGGTCAGACGACGAGGGACAATGTATTGAGGGCGGGATACAAGGCCGATACCGTTACCACGGGAGGGACTGCCACAACTGTGTGCGATAACCCGGATGTAACCACTCTTACGGCTACGGTAAACGGCTGCGAGGATCTGGAAGGACATCCCATGAGCAAGACGAGTATTCAGTTTCTCAAAGGAATTTAGCTGTCGGCCTGAACTCTCATGGATATCATAACGACCCATAAAAACACCGACTTTGATGCACTTGCCTCGGTAATCGCCGGGACGCTCCTCTATCCCGGCGCCGTAGGTGTCGTACCGAAGGCAGTGAATCGCAACGTGGAAAAGTTTTTGTCCACACATAAAACGGCTTTCAACATCATTTTGCCCCATGAGGTTGAACATGCCAAGGTGAAACGGCTCATCGTCGTCGATACCGATCAGTGGCGAAGGCTTGACCGCATGGAAAAACTGAAAAAACGCGAGGACCTCGAGATCCATCTCTGGGATCACCATCATAACGGCGGAGATATCGTTGCCTCCTGGTGTTGCAAAGAGTCCATAGGAGCCACCGTCACCCTGATGGTCAGGGAGATGAAAAAACGGCAGATGACCTTGTCACCGCTGGATTCAACCGTGCTTTTGATCGGACTCTACGAGGATACCGGCCATTTAAGCTATCCCGGGACCAAGGCTGAGGATGCGGCTGCGGCCGCCTATCTTTTGGAAAACGGCGCCGACCTCAACGTGGCGGCATTCTTCTTGGATCCTCCATATGAAGAGACGCAGAAGGATATTCTTTTTAGCATGATGAAGAGCACCGACAAAGTTGCCCATGGTCATTATACCATCGGTATCAATGTCATAAAGCTCGAGAGAAAAGTGCCGATGCTGTCGGCTATCGTCAGCATGTACAGGACCATTATCAACGCCGATGCTGTCTTTGCTATTTTTGTCAATGATGAGACGAGTTCAACTGTTATAGGGAGAAGTGGCGTGGATCAGATCGATGTCGGTGCGATCCTCAGGACCTTCGGCGGGGGCGGGCATCCGGCGGCCGGTTCTGCAACGGTCAAGACGAAGGATTATCTTCCCGGTAAATTGAAGCTGGAAATAATCGAGCAGATCAAAAAAAGCAGAGCGGGAGGAGCCATCGTGGCCGATCTCATGTCTTATCCCGTGACCATGGTATCGGCGGATACGCCGATGTATGAAGTCAGGTCCCTTATGCAGAAAAAGAAAATCAGGGGAATTCTGATTGGCGAGGAGGAGAGGCTGGAGGGGATTATGGTTCTGTGGGATTTCAAGAAACTGAAACAGGAAAAGCAGTGGAACAGTCCTGTCAAGGCCTTTATGGTTCGTAATGTTCAGACCATTTCTCCAGGAATGATGCCGGCTGAAGCAGCAGAAATCATGGTGAAAAAGAACATCGGCCATCTTCCGGTGGAGCATGATGGAAAGATCATCGGCATTCTGACCCGTACGGATATCCTGACCTATTTTTATGGAATCTTACCGGATTGAGATCGGTTGAATGAGCCCGTCCAGTTCAGCTGGCTGCAGCGCATCGTGGTTCCTCGGCAGTCGATGACGTTGATGCAACCATGATCCTGGCCGAGTTGAAAGAGGTTTTGCAGCGGCATGCCGAGGATATGGCACAGTATTGCCCTATTAACTCCGGCATGGGCGACTATTGCCACAGCCTCTCCAGGTATCCGGCTGATCCGCATAAAATGAGGTATAACACGATTTGCAACATCGCCGAAACTCTCACCACCCGGTGGGCGGAAGCCGGCCAGGTCTAAGCCGCGGGAGGCAAAGTCTGTGGGAAACTGTCTGCGTACCGCATCCATTGCCAGGCCGTCCCAACGGCCGAGATCGATTTCAATCAGATCCGACTCTACCTCCACCGGTAAACCAAGAACACCGGCAATAATATCCGCCGATTGCAGGCAACGTGTAAGCGGGCTGCAGAAAATTCGTTGAATGGATCTGCCCTTCAGGGTATGCGCACAGGAAAGCATCTGTCTGCAGCCGCGTTCGGTCATCGGCACATCTTTTCTGCCGAGAAAAGAGCGTTGGGCAGGGACTTCGGTCCGGCCGTGGCGGAGCAGGAAAACGGTATTCATAACTTTACGCAGACCCGGTTTTGTTGAGGGCATGTGAGAAGAGAGGTTTGTACTTCTTCATCCGTTTGGTTAGAGTCGATATTTGCTCAGTCGTCAAAGGGGTCTTCATTTGGGTCGAAACCGTTTTCAACTAGTATTGACAAGGCCTGGAGGTGTGTATCGGCGATCAAGCCGCCGCAAATTGTCGGCTCGGGCTGACCACTTTTGACAATATCGCTGCATTTGAGACCGCCGAATTGAGGCAGGGTACGTCCCTTAAACCATTCGGTGAGTTCTTCGAGCATCAGTGGCAGCCGTTCATCGGCATCAGATCCGGGCTCGCCTTTTCCGGCAAAGTATCCCAGAACGCAGGCACCGCCGATGAGCGAGCCGCAGGTGCCGGATGCATCGGGAAAACCATGGCAAAGCGGGCTGAGGGCTCGCATAAGTCCATGATTTTGCCGACCGTGGGCCTCAAGGACAAGAAGAAGTGGGATTTGGACGCAGCAGTAGCCCTGGCTGGCCAGACGAAGAATATCGATTTGGTAATCATCCATAAGTACGTTCTCCAACAAGTAAAAACAAAATAGGCCGGTGCCGGTACGACTGACGGCATGAGACAGCTCTGATGGCGTCACAGGGAGCGGCCATTGCGCGGATTCTCTCGATGAGATCATATCCTCCAGGTATGATATTCAAGGCCGCCCTTAAAACAATGGGAGACTCGGGATTCAGGGAACAGTTCACTACTTATCCTCGAGAAGTTTTTCAACCTCTTCCATCCGTCCCACAGCCAACTCTTCCACAATCAGTACCGCTCCACAGGTTTCGCAAACAGGGAGTTCCACGTTGAAGACACTTCCCAAATAGTGAAGTTCGACCATCCCGGGAACAAGCTTTCTGTTACAGAGGTGACAGCGCCACTCCATATCTTGGGGCAGAAAACTCAGTTTCATGATCTCCTCCCTTTTATCCGCATGCGATGGCTCCAGGCAGTCTCTACCAGGTAGTTGTCCCGGTCTTTTTTATAGCGGACCCAAATTGTAACTTCACCCAATTGATTCTGGGCGATTCGTTCGGAACCTTCACTTTTTTCAAACCATGTGCCGGATTGTTCTGCTCTGTGGAGAACCTGTTGCAGATCTTGTTTTAGAATTCTTCGCTCTTCCATGAGACTTAAGACCTGCCCTGGTATAACAAGATTGATGTCGGCCCACGGTTCCGGTTCCGCCGTCTGTGTTTCCTGGAATAAATCGGCGAGTATCAGATTCTTGAGCTGTTGCCGGTTGCTGCGGCGATCGGATAGCGAAACAGATTCTGCTTCCGCCGGTACCGCTGTATCCGGAAGGAGGAGGTCCAACAGATGCAGGCTGGCTTTGCCTCCTTGTATGAGCTGTTCGCGGCACATGATGCAATAGGTGAGCATCTGAGCATCGGTCTGGGCGGTACGGGCTCGGATTACGTCGGCTGCAATCCCGGGATTCGCATTGGCCATAAGTCCTCCGTAGCCGCAGCATTCAGTGAGCTCTTGATCCATTTTGAGTGGGGCAAGTTCCTGTCCGATGGCCGACAGAATCCGGCGGACCTCCTGCCGGGTTGCGTCGTCATGGCGAGCGGAGCAGGGGTCGGTCAGAGCCAAGGGCAATCCGGAGGGTTTCGCGGTTTCCGGCGGCGGATCGATCTGACTCCAGACCGAGGCGATCTCGATTTCAGGCAGATGATTGCGAAAAGTCTGCATACAGGAAGAGCAGGCGGCAAGGACAGGTGGGCATCCCAACTCCTGCCATCTTTGGCGTAAACTGTCTGTAATTGAGCCAATTTCCTCTGTCCGTCCGGCCCATCGTGCAGGAGCGCCGCAGCAGCTGAGCCAGATGCCGATATCCGGTTGCCGGAGACGAAGGAGATCGTACAGGCCGCGAACCTGATCCGGCCTCACTCCTGCCAATTGGCAGCCGGGGAAAAAGACTGCCGAACTTGACGTATGCCCCGGCGCATGGCGGATCAACACGCTTCTCTCGTCCAAGGCCGTGCGCATTTCGTCCAAGGCAAAGGCATGGGCCGATGGCGGCATCCGGTGTTCCGCTACCATCCGCTCTCTTGCCTCGCGGCAGAGGTCGGCCATGGAAAAATCCCGGGGGCAGAGGGTTTCGCACTGGCGGCACAGAGAACAGGAGTTGATCAGGATATTGGCTTGATGGGTGCCCTTGACAATGGCCTCGTTATTATAGATCTGGCGGGCGTAAATCCGAGGATAGGCTCCGAATTTGGCCAGGTAGACGCAGTGATAGACGCACTCCAAACACTGGCAATCAAAGCAGCGTGCCGCTTCGGCTGTTGTCTCGGCCTCGGTGAAGTCGTGGCCGTCCGCAGGAGAGATTCTGGGAAGAATCGGAAACCGATCCGTTACCGTGTACAGATCGGTCCGTCCATTCAACGGAGCCGGACGGCTTGCAGTGAGACTGGCTCCTTGCAGATACCGGTCCATGGATAGGGCGGCTATTCTTCCCTGGGAGGCGGCAAAGATATAGGTTCCCTCCTCGAGCACAGCAGGTCCGCAGGAGAAAAGGCCGGGTTCTTTCGTAGCCAGGGTGATTGAGTCATAAGTTCGAGTCAAATCAAGAAGGACTGGGTCAATCTGATCGTCGCAACCGACGTAGACGACATCAGCCTGGATTCTGACCTGTTCGAAAAGGGCCTGGTCCACCCCTGGCACTTGATGAAAGGCGACGCCGCCGTGAGCCAGTCCTTCCAATTCGGCCTGGAGTCGCTCAGAGGGCAAAAGCCTCGTGGGAATCTGCAGGAGCCGCCCACCGGGTTTGCCCTGATGATGAACAGTGACAGGATAGCCTTTTTTGCTCAAATCGAAAGCCACCACAAGACTTGATGGACCGGCACCAAGAACAGCCGCTGTTTTGGGGCGGGGCGGCAGGCGCAGACTCTTGCCCCGGCTCGTGCTCAGCGCAAGGCAAGACCGTTCCAGCAGATGGATGGAAATAGGACCGCCCATGTCCTTTCTCAGGCAGATTTTTTCGCATGGAGCCTCGCAAAGGCTGGCTGTGATCTGCGGCAGCGGCATAAATTTTTCGAGAAGGGTCCTGGCCTTTTGGTAACGTCCTTTGGCCATATCCTGGGTGAAAGCGCGGGCATCCACATTCAGCGGGCAACCGGCCCGGCAAAGCGGCGGCTCTTCCTGGATGCATCGGTACTCCCATTCATGTAATTCTTTCTGTTCCATA
>JBJKQT010000201.1:0-3382 GCA_046705065.1 Desulfocapsaceae bacterium | reverse complement strand
CTTGCGATTCTTAATGTATTTATCAAGATCATCCATCATTTTTCCTCGCCAGGTAATCTTTTTTACGCTTTATAGCCAAAGCGATTTCTTGCTTGGGTGTTTTCTGTGTTTTCTTTTGAAAGCCATTAGTTACGACTATGAGACTGTCCCCGTCAAAAAAACAAAGAAAACGAAATATGTGTAACCGATCAACAAAGCCCATCTTTCCGGCGGCGTAGAAATCTGCTTCACTGTCCTCCAAAAATCATATGGAGGCACAGATGAAGAGACATAACAAAATAGTAGAAGAAAAACATCAATATTGGCAAGGCCATATCGAAGGGTGGCGTCAAAGTGGTTTGGGTCAGGCGGAATATTGCCGCAGGAATCTTCTTTCCATTAAAAATTTTGGTTATTGGAAAAGGAAACAGAGTAAATCCGAACTGGAATCTGTAAAATTCTTTCCACTGGTTTTACAGAAGCCCAAGCAGGATCCCGGATCTTCGTCATTACACCTGACACTGCAGGAGAAAAGGTTTTCAATAGAGATCAGGGAGGATTTTTCTCCGGCACTCCTGAAAAGAGTAATACTGACCTTGGAGGAGATGCGATGCTGACATCGGCTCCCGAGGTGAAAGTGTATGTGGCGCTAGGGGTAACGGACATGCGGAAATCGATCAACGGCCTGGCCCTGCTTGTTGAAGAGCACTTCCGGCTCGATCTTTTTTCCGGCAGCCTGTTTGTGTTCTGCAACCGCAAACGGGATCGAGTAAAAATCATCTATTGGGATCACAACGGCTTCTGTCTGTGGATGAAGCGGTTGGAGCAAGATGTATTCCGGTGGCCGGAGTCGGAGTGTGAGGTTGTCGAGATCAGCCGGAAAGCCTTGGGCTGGCTGCTGCATGGTCTGGATTTGGAGCAGGCGCACCAGCGGCTGACATACAGTTCCGTGTCATAGAAAAATGGATTCAATACATTGATATTATTGATTTAATATTGATTTTTCCGGTGCTGTATGGTAGTGTCGTTGCCCATGATGACGACGACCACATTACCGGATGATCCGCAGGAACTGAAACGAATCATAGCGGAATTGCAAAATGCTCAACACCGTTATGAACAGGAGAATGATCTTCTCCGGGAACAGGTTCGACTGCTCTACGCCAGAATCTTCGGCAAGAAGAGCGAGAAGGGCAAGGTGGATCCCGAATCGGTACAACTGCCGCTCTTCGATATGCCGGAGCCCGAGATTGATCCTGAGAAGGAAACGGTCGAAGTCCCGGCCCATACCCGGGAGAAAGCCGGCAGGAAAAAGCTGCCCGAGACTCTGCCCCGGGTAGAGATAATCCACGATATTCCGGAGGAAGAAAAGGTCTGTGCCTGCGGTGGTGAGATGAGTCGGATCGGTGAAGATGTTTCGGAAAAGCTGGATATCATTCCTGCCGTCATTCGGGTTGTCCGGCATATCAGGCCGAAATACGCCTGCAAGCACTGTGAAGGAATTGAAACCGAAGGCCCGGTGGTCAAAATTGCTCCTCCACCGAAACAGATCATTGACAAAGGGATCGCCACGGCTGGTCTTCTGGCTCATATTCTTACGGCCAAATTCTGCGATGCGTTGCCGTTCTATCGGCAGGAACGACAGTTTACCCGGCTGGGTGTTGAGCTGAATCGTGCAACCATGTGCAACTGGGCGATGAAGGCGGCCCATGCCTGCGAACCGCTCTTGACCATACTCGAAAAACAGATCCGGTCGGGGCCGCTGATCAATATCGACGAGACAACCGTCCAGGTATTGGCCGAGCCGGGCCGGGCTCCGACCACGAAATCATATATGTGGATCTTCCGGGGAGGTCCGCCTGAAAAACCGGTCCTTGTTTATCAGTATCATGCGAGCCGGTCAGGCGATGTTGCGGCATCCTTTGTTAAGGGATACAAAGGCCTAGTTCAGACGGACGGGTATGCCGGGTATGATTTCCTCGACAGGCAGTCGGATATCCGACATATGGGCTGCTGGGCACATGCCCGCCGCAAGTTCATGGAAGCGGACAAGGGCAGCGGCAAAGGGAAAAAGGCCGGCAGCGTCGATATGGCTTTGAGTTATATTCGAAAGCTCTATGCCGTTGAGCATGAAGGGAGAAAAAATGAGTATAGGCCGGAGCAAATGCGTATCCTGCGCCAGGAGAAGGCCAAGCCGATTATCGAAGATTTTTACATATGGCTCAGCAAAAAGTCGCTGCACGTTGTTCCCAAGAGTCTTCTGGGCATTGCTGTGAATTATGCTCTTAAGCAATGGCCGCGCTTGATCCAATATCTTGACCATGGCGAGGCCACACCAGACAACAATGCCGCGGAAAACGCCATCCGCCCTTTCGTGGTCGGAAGGAAGAACTGGCTTTTTGCCGGAACTCCTGCGGGAGCAAGAGCCAGTGCCCGTTTGTATACTCTGATTGAAACTGCCAAGGCGAATGGGCTTGAGCCGTATAAATATCTCCGTTATCTCTTGGAGAAGCTGCCGTTTGCCGTATCGGGAGAGGACTATAGAAAATTATTGCCGCAAAGCCTCTGCTCTGCCGATCTGGATTTGGGACAAGTTGTGACTGGGGTTTAACCACCGCTTACAAATGTTCAAAAGTCAGAAATTGATAAATACTTCGAAACATTCAAGGCCAAATATAAAAAGTTTACAGGTATTCCTGAATCCCTCAACGCAAAAGTACGTTTGATAGATGGCAAGCAGGCTAGAACCGTTGATATTGAAAACCAAATAGAGCTGCTCAAAAAATCGTTTCAGAGCGGTGACCCTGATTTGCTCAACCTCATAGTTAAGTATACGATATCTTGGCTGGATATTTTTACAAACGAAATTGAACTGCAAACTTATTATGCCTCAGAGTCATTTAAACAATATTTGGAACTAAAAAATTGCAACAATATTAAGGTGAAAGAAATTTTTAAAGAAATACATCATTTTGTAATACATGCTGCAAATGTTAGTAAATTAGCGGAAAAACTCAGAGAACCTAAAAATAGTATCAAGACTCAAATTCTATCTCAAATAATAAACACAACAAGCTTTGATTTGAAAATATTGAAGTACCTTCGAAACCACCTGGAACACTATGAAGAACGCTTAGAGGCCTGGTTCTATCTGCATTGTGGAACGCCAATCTTTGATATGAATATAGTTGGATCGAACACCAAAGGTGTTGATTTTAAAAAATGCTTACGTGTTCTAAATATAGATGAAGACAAATATTATATTTTAGGCGAAGAGTTTGACTTGAGAAAGCTTTATAAAATGATAAATGCAATAAACAATTCATTAAAAAACAATAAATTGGGTGACCACCTATTGGAAGGGACGCGTTAACAGCAGGAAATAAATGACAGAAATAATAAA
>JBJKQT010000200.1:0-19952 GCA_046705065.1 Desulfocapsaceae bacterium | reverse complement strand
CTTTGTTTGATGCAGGCCTGGGTTTGTACAAAAAAAAGAGATCCAGGCCACGTGAATCCTTGTTTATTTATAGTCGGACTGACAAGCTGAAGCCCCCCAAAGCCAGCTGAAAATACCATCGACGAATGATGCCGTGATTATCAAGACGGAATCAATTCTATGTTATATTGATCGAGAATACAAGTGTCGGTCCAATAACACAATAAAATTATGTGGTAAATCAAAAAAAAACATCCCAGATGGGAAAAAGAGAATATTTCTCTCTCTTTTGATAGTGATAATCTAATGTCCTAATAATAGGCTAAAAATAAACTATCTGTCAAAGATATTACGAAATCATTGAAAAAATGTTTTTAGTGCTTGTGAAATATCTCTCTCCTTGTTAATGTGTTTCACTTTATAAATGATCTTGTAATAAATTAATTCCCGTGCGTTTATATCCGTTCGACGAATTTCCCTCGACGGATTTGCTTTTATGATGAGGAGGAAACTATGCAACAAGCCGAAGTAAAATATAGTGACGGCAAATTTCAACCTGTGGTAGAGAAATGTATTGGATGTGAGCGGGTTGTTGAGGAAAACGGAGTAAAATACTGCAAGACTTTTCTCAATCCGGAGGCCAAATGGCGGCTTGGAATCTGCAATTTTGCAACCCACGTAAAACCCGAGATTAAGGTTGCAAAGGTGCGGATAAACCCATTGAAGGCTGCCAAGAGAGCATCCAAATCCAAAAAATAGCTCGATTCCTTTAGCATACCGTACAATAAAAAAAGCCCCCTTTGTTCAAAAGGGGGCTTTTTTTATTGACTCGTAAAGCGGTATGCTGATTCTTATGATCTACCGACACCGATGTACGTAAAACCTTTGGCTTTAAGCTTTTCCGGCTCATAAACATTTCGAAGATCGATAAAAATTTTTCCACGCATCTGTGATGCCAGTTTTTCCAGGTCAAGGGCTCTATACTGGTTCCACTCAGTCATAAGTATTACGGCGTCAGCATCTTTGCAGGCTGCATATGAGTCTTCAACATATTCGATACCGGCTGGAAGAAGTTTTTTCGCTTCACTCATTCCTTGTGGATCATGAGCTTTTAATACGGCGCCTTTTTCCAGAAGAGCAGGAAGAATTGTCAGTGCCGGAGAATCACGCATGTCATCCGTTTCGGGTTTGAATGTCAATCCCAATACAGCTAGAGTTTTTCCTGCCTCCGACCCTCCGAGCACATCTCTTATTTTCTTGATCATCTTCGCCTTTTGTGCAGCATTGACCTCAACGGCGGCTTCGACGATTCTTAAATTTTGTCCATATTCTTGCGCGATTCGCATTAAAGCAAGTGTGTCTTTGGGGAAGCAGGATCCGCCATATCCCGGACCGGGATGAAGGAATTTTTTCCCAATTCTGCCATCCATGCCTATTCCTTTCGCCAGTGCAACGACATCTGCCCCCAGGGCGTCACAAAGGAGTGCTATCTCATTGATGAAACTTATCTTGACGGAGAGGAAGGCGTTTGCGGCATATTTGGTCAGTTCCGCAGTTTCGATATCCGTTTTGACAATGGGGGTCTCCTGAAGATAAAGAGGTTGATAGATGGTTCTAAGTATATCTTCCGCTTTTTTCGATTCCACTCCGATGACAACACGATCAGGCCTCATGAAGTCGGTAATCGCGGCGCCCTCCCTTAAAAATTCAGGGTTGGAGGCGATATCAAAATCGGCATCAGGGTTCACTTCTTTTATTATTCTTTCCACTTGTCGCGCCGTACCTACCGGGACGGTGCTCTTATCCACAATTACCGTATATCCTCGCAGGTGAGAAGCGATCTCCCTGGTTGCCTCATAGATATAGCTCAGGTCGGCGTAACCGTCACCTCTTCTACTGCTTGGGGTCCCGACGGCAAGAAATACAGCTTCAGCTTCTGCAACAGCTTCCGGCAGCGATGATGTAAAGGTGAGTCGTCCTTCCTTTTTGTTTTTCGCAACCAGTGTGTCAAGGCCTGGTTCATAAATGGGAATCGAGCCGTTCATGAGCAGATCGATTTTTTTCTGATCTTTATCTACACAGGTTATATGATGGCCGAATTCGGCAAAACAGGTTCCGGTAACTAATCCGACATAACCAGTTCCTATCATTGTGATTTTCATTGTTTCGTTCCTTTCTGAATAGTATTCAAAATAATATTATAGTCGAGACCCGAATATGGCGGTTCCCACTCGTACAAGAGTCGCTCCTTCTTCGATTGCAATGGGGTAATCATTGGACATTCCCATGGAAATTTCCACTTTTTTGTTATCGTAAAAGAGATTTTTCTCTCGAAGGTTATCGGTTAAGGTACGCAGTTGTCGAAAGTAAGGACGAACTTTTTCAGGGTTGTCAAAAAAAGGCGGCATGGTCATGAGACCGCGTACATGAAGGTTTGAGAGAGAGGAGACTTCGCGCACGAGATTTTCCGTATCTTCGGGAGAAATTCCTGACTTCTTTTCGTCATTACCTATATTGACCTGAATCAGGATATCCATTGCCTTACCGATTTGGACGAGATGTCGATTGAGGGCAAGCGCAAGTTTCATGCTATCTATTGTTTCTATCATTTGAAATAGTTGCGCTGCAATTCGAGCTTTATTGCTTTGCAGGTGTCCGATATAATGAAACTGCGCTTCGGAGTCGAGTTCGGCGATTTTCCCTTCCGCCTCTTGAATGTAATTTTCCCCGAAAAGGCAGTGTCCCGCGAGCATTGCTTCTTGTATCTTTGCTGCGGTGCATGTTTTTGTAACGGCCACCAGCCGGATATCGTTTGGATTGCGGCCGCAGTTCTCGGCAGCATGCTGAATCGTTTTTCGTACAATTTCTAGATTTTCGGCAATCATTTGTCGAGATTTAGATAAGGTTTCGGAGGCTAAAAACCTCCATGGCGTTTTTGCTGGTTTGCCCTGCCAACTCTTCCAATGAAATATTGCGCAGGTTGGCGACTTCCTGAGCGGTATATAAAATGTACTGCGGTTCGTTCCTTTTTCCGCGGTGTGGGTGAGGGGCTAAAAACGGCCCATCCGTTTCTAAAAGCAACGAGGATAAAGGGGCGGATTTAGCCACTTCCTTGAGCTTATCGGCATTTTTGAACGTTACTGTTCCGGGGATCGAGATAAAAAGTCCCAGGTCAAGGACTTGACGGGCAAATTGAAGATCTCCGGAAAAACAGTGCATGATTCCGCCATATTTGAGCGGTCCCTTTTCCTTCAAAATGGACAAAGTATCTTCATGCGCTTCTCTATCATGTATAACAACGGGCAGGTGAAGATCCTCAGCAAACGCCAGTTGATTGCGGAACTGTTTTCGTTGATTTTCCGGAGAAGAATATCTTTTTACATAATCGAGACCGATCTCTCCATATCCCACAACATGTTCTTTGTTTTTTTCAGCGAGATCTGCTACCATTGATAGGGTCTTATCTGTCATATTATCAACATCATGCGGGTGTATTCCAACTGTGGCTGATATCATTTGGTGCTTCCGGGCCAGGTTGACGGCATGAATTGAACTTTCTAAATCAATTCCTATGCTGACAATTGCTCGAATGTTGTGTTGATATGCATTGCGTAGGACGTCCTCGAAATCATCTTCATACGCTTCCATGTCGAGATGGCAGTGTGTGTCGACAAGCGGTATGCGTGATACCGGAATAGGTATATCTTTTTGCTTCTTTTTCACTGAAAATTCCTCCAAAGGTTTCATAGCAGATTCCTCCTCCAGGTGCAATGATGAAAGTTTATTCCAGAGTATCGAAGCAGGTACCTTCCCTCAGTAAGTTGCGTAAATTGGTCAGGCAGGCTCAGGGAGTCGAAAAAGCGGATTTTGTACTTAAAAACTGTCGAACAATCAACGTTTTTACACGGGAGTTGATCGAGGCGGATATTGCAATATGTGATGATTTGATAGCCGGGTTGGGGCGATACAGCGGTGTTCATGAAATGGATTGCGGGCGGTATTTTGTAAGCCCGGGTTTTATGGAAGGGCATATCCATATTGAAAGTTCCATGCTCAGTCCGGAACAATTTGTCTATGCCGTCCACTGCAGAGGAACAACCTCTGTTGTATGCGACCCCCACGAACTTGCCAATGTCGCCGGTCCTGCGGGCATTTTGTACTTGCTGGAGGAGACGGAAGGGCTTCCGGTCAGTGTCTTTGTCATGGCGCCTTCTTGTGTTCCCGCCACACATTTTGAGACGTCGGGCGCCTTTCTCGATCAGCAGGACATTGCCGATTTATATCAACATCCAAGAGTTGTAGGACTTGCGGAAATGATGAATTATCCCGGAGTATTGGCTGCAGATGAGAAAGTTATTGAAAAACTTGTTTTTGCTCAGCTTCACGGCTTGCCTGTGGACGGCCATTCCCCTGGTCTCTCCGGAAAGCCGCTTCAGGCTTATATCAGCGCGGGAATACGGTCCGATCATGAATGCACCACAAGAGAGGAGGCGAGAGAGAAACTGCGAAGCGGAATGCATCTATTTATTCGTGAAGGAAGTGCAGCTAGAAATCTTGAGGAGCTGCTTCCCGTGGTTAACGAAAGGAATGTACAGCGTTGCCTGCTCGTTACCGATGATTGTCATCCCGACGATCTGCTAAACGAAGGACATCTTGACCGTATCCTGCGAAAGGCAGTGCGTTTGGGATTGAACCCTCTTATGGCGATACAAATGGTGACAATAAATGTTGCCCGATATTTTTCATTAAACGACAGAGGGGCGATCGCTCCCGGCTATCGTGCCGATCTCGTCCTGTTTGAGAATCTCCATGATATACGGCCGTGTTCAGTAATCAGTGCCGGCCGGATGACAGTGAATGAAAAAAAAATTACCAAGAAAAAACATGGAGCAACCGGACGTGAATATCCTGAAATATTTTCATCCGTTCATGTCCAATTCGAGAAGTTGTCTTTCGATATTCCTGCGAAAAAAGGAAAACTTCGAGTAATTAAAGTTATCAAAGATCAGATAGTAACCGATGCCCTGGAAATTGAAGCCACGATCGAAAACGGAATGGCAGTAGCCGATTCCCAAAGAGATTTGGCTAAAGTAGCCGTCATTGAGAGGCATCGTGGCAGCGGGAGAATCGGTTTGGGTTTTGTTACCGGCATGGGCATGCGTCATGGAGCAATTGCAGCCAGTATCGCTCATGACTCTCATAATATTATTGTGGTTGGAACCTCAGATGCTGAAATGAGACTTGCCGTGGAATGTGTGGCGAAATGCGGCGGCGGACTGGCAGTTGTCGCCGGGGAGCATATTCTCTCTTCAATGGAACTTCGCATCGCAGGGCTTATGACTACATCTTCTTTACAGGAAGTTAACGACAACCTGAAAAGAGTATTGCATTCTTCACAATCGCTAGGTGTGTATTTGAAAAATCCGTTTGCGGCCTTGAGTTTTCTTGCCTTGCCGGTAATCCCCCACTTGAAAATCACCGATTTGGGGCTGGTAGATGTTGATTCCTTCAAACTGACAGGGCTTTGGGTGTGATTTGTAGTATAATTTATTAAAAAACAGAAGCTTATCGCGCCACCTCCGTTTCATTTTTTACCTGTTTATTGTGTTGCAGATGAGAACCATTCCTGTTAGATGCCTTATGAGTATGATTTTTTTAAAAAATTTGAAAAAACATCTTCATATAAGTTTGAAACTGTCGTATAGTATAGGCTGTTCTGTTTTTTTGTACTTTTTTTATATAAAATGTGAAATGATGCCGAATATATGGTAACAAGAAGATTGCTCTTAGGTATCGTTTTTGTCTGAGACTGATGCAGACTGCATACCGCTAGCAAATTAAAGGGGGATTGGGAGTCTTTTGTATACCCAAGGCCGATTACAGGAATTATCGCAAATTTCTGGAACTGCCTTTTTGGGCAGATAGGAGGATTGGGAAAAAGGGTGGTTGTCGCCAAAGTACTTTTGACATTTTTGGAACAAGTGGCAACTCATCCTTAAGTGTTTTTTGTCTATCTCGACCTTCCGTCATGTAATGAAAAGTTTTTTTATTTTATGAAGGTTGGGGCGAAGGGGCCAATTTTAGGGCTAACAATCAAGAAGAGGTACATGGGATGAATTATGGTATTGTCAGTCAGGAGCAACTTGAGCGGATTGATGCGATTTTAACCGAAAAGCTAATAAAGCTTGGTGTGGATTGCGTTATTATTATAGATATGGCGGGGAATATAATTACCGCTAAAGACAACGGTGAGAGTAAATATGACGTATACTCTTTTGCTGCTCTAGCTGCCGGTAATTTTGCAACTGTTGATGCTATGGCAAAGCTCGTTGGAGAACAGGAATTTTCTCTTCTGTTCCATAAAGGGCAAGAGTCGAATATCCATTTCAGTAAGATAGATGATGAACTCCTTCTCATTTCAATGTTCGGAAGAGACATCTCTCTTGGTTTCCTCCGGCTGAATGTAGTTGATGTTATTGAGAAGATTCGTCAGATTTGGGGGAAAAAATAATTTTTTTGGTGTTTCAACTCCTTTTAGGGAGAGGACATGTTTATTCTGCAGTTGACAACAAAAGTGTATGACGTGGGGGTGGTGAATTGAGTTTCATCAACTTGAAAGACAGAGTCGTTCAGGTCAAGATAGTATATTACGGGCCGGGACGCTGTGGCAAGACAACCAACCTGGAATATATAAACAAAACCTATCGGAAACAGATCGTGTCCGAAATGGTAAGCTTAAAGACACATGGGGACAGAACTCTGTTTTTTGATTTCCTTCCTTTCGATATGGGACAGATTAAAGGATATGATATTAAAATTCAGCTTTATACTGTTCCGGGTCAGGTTAAATACAATGCAACGAGAAAACTTGTTTTACGCGGTGTTGACGGCATTGTCTTTGTCGCGGATGCCATGGAAAAACAGAGGGAAAAAAATATCAGATCCTTGAATCAGCTTCATGAAAACCTGCAGTCCTACAAAGAGAGTATTTTTAATATTCCTCTTGTGATGCAGTACAATAAAGTGGATTTGAAGGAGCATGGCATTCCGATACTGCCTACTCCCGTACTCCAGAAGGATCTGAACAGTAGATTGAAAGTACCCTATTTTGAGGCGAGTGCCATAAAGGGGTATAATGTTGCAGCAACGCTGAAGAAAATCATTTCATCAACTGTTGTCTCAATTCAGAAAAAACTACTCTAGAGAGAAAAACGGTGGAACGGTACACAGGAAGCCAATATGACGATGATCTAACCGTTGGTATGGACGAGTATGACGACTCTTTTCAGGCCGGTGATGTTGACCTTTTTGAGTTTGTTAACGATGAAGAATCACCAATCACTCGTCTTAAGACGATAATCTTATCCATCGATTGGGAGATCACGGATGATATCCTTCGTCAATTTAACGTAGAGCTTCTTGACCTGAAGGACATCTGGGCCAATGACAAGATAAAACTTGTCTATATTCAAGCGCTCGAAAAGATAAGCAAGTATATATACAAAGAAAAGGCCGATGCCAACCCCAACGCGATCAAACTTCTGTTAACCTTTTATACCAATCTGGAAAAAATCGTCTCCAACGAATCCATGCCCGAAGAAGAAAAAAAATCCCTTCTTATGGCAGATGTTGAAAAATTCGAAAAACTTAAAAAACAAATCAGCCGTACCTCCACAAAACCCCAACCCGGCCAAAAAGAACCCGACAAACCTTTTCAAACAGCACCGTCTTTCAGGGTAGGAGAGCCTTTGCCGACTGCTGAGGAAACTGACGATCCGTTATTGAATCTAAAGGCCATCGTTTTTGGGATGGATTGGGAGATTACCGATAACGACTTCGTCAACCTTGGAGAAGAAGTCAGAAGACTAGAGAGTGTCTTTGCCAACAGCAAAGCGAAACTTATTTTCCTCCAAGGAATCGGATCACTTGGTGCCTATATCAACCTAAAAAGAAGCAATTCGCATGCCGATGCGTTCAAGCTTCTCCACTCCTTTTTCTTAAGTTTGGAGAAGTGTGTCAGAAATGGGTTGACGGGCGAAGAAGAAAAGAAAGTCCTCTTGCCTGAAGTTGAAAAGTTTAATGCTTTTAAATCAGTTATCGCATCGACAATTTCTCCCGATACTGTCGCACCGGAAAATATATCGGAAGGAGGGGAGGTAGAAGACCTTACTTCCCATGATGTGATTGCTCCTGCGTTTGCCGATATGCCTGAGGATGTCCATGGCTTTCAAGAAGAAGAGGAGGCGGCGTCCATCGGCATGGAAACAAAAGGCCGGATGGAAGGCAAGATTGAAAGCTTTTTTGAGAATGAACAATCCGCTCAGGAATTCTCTGGGTATATACCTGGGAAAAAAGAAAAGAAAAGTGAACTGCTCGATGAAATGGAGTCCCGTCTGGATGGATTTTTTGGTGAGAATCCTGAAGAGCAGAAATTGGTCGCAACCAGCGAACATGATGCGCTTGAGGGGGTTAATGTTGAAACGGAGGCAGATGATGATTCCGATGAAGAAGCGTTGCCTCGCCTTGAAGGTGAATTGGCCCCTGCTTTAATCGACAATTTTGAGGAAAGTGTCTTTAGCGAGCAAGCCGCTACAGAAGTACCAGGAATAGACGATTTGACAAAGGATGAACCTCCTCCTTCCGAGGCAGCAGCAAGCACGGAGGACATCGTTGCGGCATTGGATGGTGTGGAAGTTGAAACGGAGGCAGACAACGATTCCGAAGAGGAACCTCTGCCTCAGTCGGATGACGGGTTAGCTCCGGCATTGTTTTCCGTTGAAGAAGAATTGCAAGAAGGTGAATTTGAGCCTGGATCGGAAAAAGAGCCGTTGTCGGGTATTGAGGATCGCCTGGAAAGTTTTTTTGCAGAGGAGCCGCAAGAGCCTCTGTCAATGGTTGAAGAGGAAATCGCATTACAGGGTGTGGATGTCGGCGGCGAATTAGAGGAAGAGGACGAAGAGGCTGGACTTCCTATGGGCGAAGAAGTTGGCCCTGCCCTGCACGTTGATGAGCAACCGGAGGAAGAGCATATTGCTGAGGAGGCATCAACCTCGGTTGAGCCAGGGGCTGAACAACGGCGAGACGTCGACGAAGAGTCCATTCCGCACGTATCCGAAGACCAAGCAACAGAACCTGACATAGATGATATCTCTGGAGACTTCTTTGAAGAGGCCGAAACATTGGCTCTAGAAGAGGCGGAAACATTGGCTCTAGAAGAGGAGAAGCCTGCACCTGTTACTTTTGAAGAAGAGAGGCCTTCGGCACTTGAATTTGAAGAATCCGGGGCCATGGCAGTTGAAGAATCGGAAGAGCTTGCCCCTGAAGAAGAGGGAGCGCCGTCATTTTCTTTAGAGGAAGAAGTGTTACAGGCTCCGGAAAAGGAGGAACCTGCACCTGTAGTTCTTGAAGAAGAGATGCCGCTTGCTCCTGAATTTGAAGAAGAGATGCCCTTTACTCCAGAGGATGAGACTGCAGAATCAGATGAGATATTATTGGATCTTGAAGAAGATCACCCATCGGCAGTTTCCATGGAAGGGGAAGAGGCTTCCGACTACGATCTTGAAATGGAGGAAATTTCCACGGAAGAGACAATGGAATCCTCCATTGAAGTCGAAGATCACCTGAAAGAGATGTTTGAGGAAGAAGAGGAAAAAGGCATCGACCTCGACGATGAAGATACATTCGTTTTTGAGGAAGAAGAACCTTCTCCTGCACTTATCGATGAGGAGGAAGTTGCCTCAATCTTTAGTGAGGAAGAGACGCCCACCGGAGAATCAGAGACTGAATTCGATATAGCATCCTACCTTGAGACGGAAGAAGAGGCGGAAGATAAATCCCTGGAGGAAATGACTTTCGAACCCGAAGAGTTAGAGACGTCTGAGGCAATCACGGAAGGGGAAGAACAAGGTGTCCCGGATTCTCAGGAAGAGACGGATTCGGAATTAATTTTTGAAGGGGCAGATGAGATAGGACTTTTTGAAGAGAAAACAGAGGCCCCGGCATTTTTTGGAGGTGAAGAGAGACCTTCGGCAAACCTTTCCGAGGTTCAGGAAGACGAGGCGTTTATAGAGTATATCGAAGGTGTCGAATTCGACAGCGAAGAAGAGCCTGTTTCCGGAATCAAGGGTGAGGATCAGGCTGAAGAGGTGGTTTTTGAACCGGTCGATGAGGAAGAGCAGGAGCTCGCGATACCTGAGGACGAGGAGCTTATATCCTTTAGCGAAGTTGAAGAAGAGCTCGATCGTTATCTTTCAGAACAAGCGGACAGACAAGAGAAAACGACAGAAGTATCCGATAAAGGAGATATCCTGGAGGACTTTGAGGTTAGTGAGACCGATTTTGCTGAGGCGCCTGTGGGATCGGAAATTCATATGGAAGTATTTCCTGAGGTCGATAAGTTTGAAGAAATGTCTGAACCCGGTGAGTTTAAAGGTCAGTTTGAGGAGGTTCAGGCGCATGAAAGAGAAAGCGTTTCGGCTGAGGAGGGACTGCCTTTTGCACAGGAAGATGATCCGCTCACTCCATTGCGAAATTGTGTTGTGTCGCTTGGTTTGGAGATAAACGACTCCATCTTGGAAAGCCTGCTTGATGAGATCAACAAACTCCATAATAAATGGATTACCAAGCCGGTTGAGAAAATCTTCCTGCAACTTTTATCCACCATAGCGGGCCATATCGATCAATATCGCGAAGAGGCAAGTCCTGAGGCTCATGGCTTGTTGATGTCCGTATTTAACAAACTGGAAATTTCGAGATTGTCTGAAATCGATACTGCTGAAGTGCAGGAAGGATTGCTTGCCGAGACTTCAAAAGTTCTCTTATGGCAACAGAAATTACTATCCCATAAGGCCTTGGGAAAGATGAAGGACTTTAACGCTGCTCTTGAGGAAACAAGCAAGAGTCTTGAGGACGATGCCGTTACATCCATAATATCAAAGGATAGATCAGAAAATCAGAAAGAGACAACGACGCCAACGCAAGAGGTATTGAGCACGGAGAAGGTCACTCGAATCGTACGAGACGAACTGGAGGCTCTACGCAGATCTTTCCGTGAGGAAATGGGAGACCTTCTCAAACAGCATTTTGAGAAAGATCAACCCGGACATAAAGATTAACCGGCAATTAGCAGTTTGTTGTAAATTAGGAAAGCGGTCGCCACGTATTTGTGGGGGCCGCTTTTTTTGTGAAAATTTGTTCAGGGAAAAGAAAAAGGTATTAAATGCTCAATATTATTTTGAAAATTTCTTCTTGAGCATTTTGTCGACATGATGAGGAACCAGTTCGCTTACATCTCCTCCATGTCGTGCGGCATCTTTTATTATCGAGGAACTGATATATATCCATCTGAAGCCCGGCATAAGAAAAAGAGTGTCCACTTCTCTAACGAGTTTTCGATTCATAAGTGCTAATTGGAATTCATAATCAAAATCCGAGACAGCTCTCAAACCACGTATTATAGCCTTGGCATTTTGCTTTAAGGCATAATCGACCAACAAGCCGCTAACCGTATCAACCTCAACACGTGAATAATCATCGGGAAAACAATTCTTGATCATCATCTGTCTTTCTTCCAGATTAAAAAGTGGTGTTTTCCCAGGATTGATGGCTATGGCGATAATCACCTTATCAAAAAGATTAAGGGCGCGATCAACGATATCCAGGTGGCCCATGGTGATGGGATCAAAGGTGCCGGGATAGATGGCTATTGATGCAGATTTCCCTACAGGCATGATAGATTATTCCTCTGGCGGTTGTGTTTTTTTTATTTAGAGGCCGGGGATAAGAGTTTTTTGTAAAACCAGAAACCGGTATCTCCATATCGTCGCTTATCCGCAACAGTCATGGTTTTGAATGACTCGGGAAGCTCGGTTCCGGGAGTGTCCTCTGCGATAATAATCCCGCCATCACAGAGAAGATTACTTCTATCTAGATATGTAAGAGCTTGAAGAGATAACCCTTTTGCATAGGGTGGGTCAAGAAAAATCACATCATAACAGTTTGAAAAGTTTTTCCGCTCTGCCTTTGTAAAAAAACTTTCCTTGCGCAAATCGTATTTGGCTACTGTAAAGAGAGGAAATACGGAAGACGACAAATCCTCGTTGGAAGAAATGTCGCCTTCGGCATTGCTTGAAATGTATTTTTGCAACAATTGCAAATTCTTTTTTATCAATACAAGTGCGTCTGAATCGTTATCCACAAACGTTGCATGACACGCCCCCCGGCTGAGGGCTTCAATCCCCAAAGCCCCGGTACCTGCAAAGAGATCAAGGATAAAAGCATTTCGGATGTTCTCTCCGATAATACTGAACAGGGCCTCTCTAGCCCTATCCGAGGTGGGACGAATTTTTCGTCCGCAAGGGCTTTTTAGTCTCAGGCCTTTGGCGTATCCGCTGATCACTCTCAACGCAACGATGCCTTTTGGGAAAGCTTTGGAACAGTTACAAATTTAGGCCACTTTGAAAAATTGCCTTTCATTCAGTCTCATCATTATGCGCAAAATTTTATCCATGGAATATCAACCATATGTCTGTGGTGAAATTTTTCGCATGCCTTGATCTTGCATGAAAACTCAAATTTTCCAAGGTCCCCTTTAAATATGATGAGCAATCAAATACTCGGCTATCTGCACTGCATTTAAAGCAGCTCCTTTTAATATATTGTCCGAGACGACCCAGAGGTTAATGCCTTTCTCAATGGATTCGTCCTCTCGTATTCGGCCGACAAAGGTGTCGAATTTTCCTGCGCAATCAGTGGCCAGCGGGTAAATACATTTCTCAGGATCGTCAACAACTTTAACGCCAGGAGCATCTGCAAGTAGAGCCTTTACTTCCTGAGCAGTGATCTTTTGTTTTGTCTCGACATTAACCGCCTCGGAATGTCCGTAATATACAGGGACCCTCACGGTGGTTGCGGTAACCCCGATTCGTGAATCCTCAAATATCTTTCTGGTTTCATTGACCATTTTCATCTCTTCCTTGGTATAGCCGTTGGACAGAAAACTATCTATATGAGGAAGGCAGTTGAAAGCTATTTGATGGGGATAGACCTTGGCTTCCATCTGTTTACCCGATGCGTAATCAAGTACTTGGGATTTTAGTTCTTCGATGGCTTTGGCGCCGGTACCTGAAACGGCCTGGTAAGTCGAGACGACGATACGCTTGATTCCCACCTTATCCAATATGGGTTTCAGAGCCACCAGCATTTGAATCGTGGAACAGTTCGGGTTGGCGATTATGCCGCGTTTCGTATATTGGACAATTGCATGAGGATTGACTTCGGGAACGACCAGGGGAATCTCCGGATCCATCCGAAACGCACTCGAGTTATCGACGACAACGGCACCTGCAGAGGCAGCGGCCGGTGCGAATTCGAGCGACCGTGAAGCCCCGGCGGAAAACAGGGCGATGTCGATTCCGGTAAAAGCATCTTTTGTCAATAATTGGACGGCAATCTCTTTGCCTCGAAAACGCAGTTTTTTACCAATGGACCTTTCTGAGGCGAGCAGCCTGAGTTCATCCACAGGAAAATTTTTTCGTTCAAGGACGTCAAGCATGGCCCCGCCAACGGCGCCGGTGGCTCCGACTACAGCTACATTGTATTTTTCTTTTTTCCCGCTCATTTTTATTCCCTTATGGTTACAACGTACTTTTTGATAAAAAAATTACAAAAAATAGATAGTACAGTTTGGCTGCTCTTTGCTATTTTGCAGAGCAAGCTGAAAGCGTACCAGATTTTATTATCGGCAGCAACAAAATGGCGGTTGAAATAGATATTCTTTAAAAAGAAAGGACTCACGATCTCTTCATAGCCAAACAAAACCGGTGACTGGGCAAAGACCGAAAAACACGCTTTTCCTTAAAGAATCTTATTGAAAATGGTTTGATGTCTGCTGGTGGTTGCGGTGTGCCGCTTTGGATCTGAGAATTTTCTTCAACCTTCTGTATACCGCGTAAAACGGTCCTGTCGATATATAAACAGAGAAGAAAAGGAAGAGCATAACCTCGTGTTCGGCCGCAACGAGAATGAAAAGAAGCAGCGTGCCAACGAGCAGTTGAAAGGTGCGAGTCTTTTTGGAACTCGTTTGTTTGAAACTATAGTACAAATGGGTGGAAACCATCAGATACGACAGGATGTATACCAGGAAAAGCAATGATATATGATTGACCGTTCCTTCAATGCCCAGATAGTGGCTGAAGAGGACACTGGAGGAAATCATGGCCGCTGCCGCAGGGCAGGGAAGGCCGACAAAGTGCCTGGATGTGCCTGTATGTTGGCAATTGAATCGGGCAAGCCGCAATGCCGTTGTAGCGACATAAAGGAAGGCCGCAAGCCAGCCATAGCGCCCGAACGGTTGTAAAGCCCACATGTAGGCCAGCAAACCCGGAGCGACACCAAAAGAAACAAGGTCGCAAAGGGAATCAAGTTCCTTGCCGAAAGTACTGGTTGTTCCGGTCAGTCTGGCGACACGGCCGTCCAATCCGTCGAAAATGGCGGCAATGAGAATCGTATTTGCTGCAAGGACAAAATTCCCCTTGATTGCTGCCACAATGGAATAAAAGCCGCAGAAAAGGCTGGCGATGGTGAACATGCACGGCAATGGATGAAATTTGGAGCTTGCTTCTTGATTGGTATCGGGCATTCTATAGGTCTCCTATACGCTGTTTAGCGCAAATGAGCAAAAGTGCTCTATGGAAGAAGCCTTCCGAGAATAGTCTCCCCTGCACGTACCACCTGGCCTTTGGAAACTGTTATCTCAATTGTTCCGGGAATGTAAAGATCGACTCTTGAACCAAACCGGATGAGACCAAAACGTTGTCCTTGTTTCACCTTGTCTTGAGGTTCCAACCAACAAATTATTCGGCGTGCTATGAGACCCGCAACTTGGACGACGGCTATTTTTCTACCCGTATCTGCCTTAATTATGCTGGCGCAATTCTCGTTTTTTAAGCCGCCATGATCCGTATCGGCTGAATAAAAGGTCCCGGGGGTATAGATGATCTCGTCGACAGAGCCGTTTATGGGACTGCGATTTACATGCACATTGAATACGTTCATGAAAATGGAAATTTTTTGCACGTATTCCTGAAAGAAACGGTCGTCGAAAATCTTTTCCACCAGGATGATTCTTCCGTCGGCAGGTGAGATGACAACGTCGCCTTCAGCCGGCGTAAAGCGTTCAGGGTCCCGGAAAAAATAGAGGATGAAAAAAGAAATTGCTAGTGAGACGAGGGTTAGCGATTGATAACGGAAAATCGCAAAGAGCAAAGTAATAAACACGGCTGAGCCGATGAAAGGATAACCTTCTTTTGCAATGGGAATCTTGGGCGTAAGCATAAGTAAGCAGTGATTTTTTAGTGGTCGAATTTGAAGGCCGCTTTGAAAAATCCGATTTTTCAAGGCACCCTGAAGTATAAGCCGACTGTATTGTGGTTAGATGGCAATGAATACACTCGATAAATCTTTATAGAAAGGCCGCCGTTTTATTGGTCGGGAGTCTTGCCGCAGTTTATCCTTTATTGGCTCTTGCCATGGCGATCATTCCTGTGCGAACAATTTCTTTGATGCCGATGGGGCGCAGTATATCGATGACCGCCTGGATTTTCGACGCCGATCCGGTTACCTCAACGGCATAGCTTTTCGGACTGACATCCACGACTTTCCCGCGGAAGATATCGATAACACGCAATACTTCCGCACGGGTGCCGGCCTCGGCTTTGACCCTGATCAAGACCATCTCTCTCTCCACATATTCCTTATCGCTGATATCCGTCACCTTGATTACATCGATAAGCTTGTGGAGCTGCTTTGTTATTTGTTCGATAATGTTGTTGTCGCCTTTGGTTACAAGGGTCAGGCAGGATATCTCAGGTTCCAAGGTTTCGGCGACGCAGAGACTTTCAATGTTAAATCCCCGGCCGCTGAACAGGCCGGTTACTCTGGACAAGACCCCGGGTTTATTTTGAAGAAGGACGGATATTGTATGTTTCATCTGCTTTCCCTGTAAAAGTTTCCTTTATAATGTACCCTTACACTTCTATTAGACAAGGAGCATCTCCGTCGTGGCCTTTCCTGCCGGCACCATCGGATAGACGCCTTCTTCTCTGGCAATTTTAAAGTCCATAATAACAACGTTGTCCGTAGCCAGGGCTTCCTTTATAACGCCTTCGACCTCGCTCTTTTTATAAGCCCTCAGGCCGACAGCTCCGTAAGCTTTGGCAAGTTCTACGAAATCCGGCACTGTTTCCATCACCGTTGATGAATACCTTTTGCCGTAAAAGAGTTCCTGCCATTGGCGGACCATTCCGAGATATCCGTTGTTTAATATGGCGATTTTGATCGGACAATTATACTGCTTCGCTGTGGCTAGTTCCTGAATGTTCATCTGGATGGAACCGTCACCTGCCACGTCTATCACATGCATGTCCGGGAAGGCAACCTTGGCGCCTATCGCCGCCGGTAATCCGAAGCCCATGGTGCCAAGGCCGCCGGAGGTAACAAACCTCCTCGGTGTTGTGAATTTATAAAATTGGGCTGCCCACATTTGATTCTGGCCTACTTCCGTTGTGATAATCGCATCACCCCCGGTCAGTTCATCGAGCTTTTCTATAACGAACTGCGGCTTTATTACATCCCCATCTTCTTTGTAGGTTAACGGGTGTTCGGCTTTCCAGTTATCAATAGTATCGCGCCAGGGTTTATATCTTTCTGAAATTTCTTTAATATCAATATCTTTTTCAGAGTTGATCCAATTGTTGATTGCCGTGAGCGCGTATTTGCAATCGGCTACTATGGGGATGTCGACTTTCACATTTTTACTGATTGATGTGGGGTCGATATCGATATGAATAATTTTTGAGTCACGGGCGAAAGCATCGAGCCGCCCGGTGACACGGTCGTCAAAACGGGCGCCGACGGCAATCAGCACATCGCTTTTCGCAACGGCCATATTGGACGTGTAGGTGCCATGCATGCCAAGCATGCCCATGCAGAGATCATGATTGCCCGGAAAGGCCCCAAGTCCCATTAGTGTCATCGTAACCGGTATCTGCAACTTGTTTGCAAGCTCTATGAGTTCGTCATGGGCATTGGAAAGTATAACGCCCCCTCCCACATAAAGAACCGGACGGTTTGCACCGAGAATTACCTTGCATGCCTTGGCAATCTGACGAAGATGCGGCTCGTAGGTCGGTTGGTAGCTCTGCATCCGGATCGGCTTTTTTTCCGGGTAGGATATCATGCTTGCAACAACATCCTTGGGGAGGTCGACAAGAACGGGACCCGGCCTGCCCGTACTGGCGATATGAAACGCCTCTCTGATTGTGGGAACAAGATCTTCAGCATTTTTAACCAAGTAGTTATGTTTTGTGCAGGGTCTGGTTATGCCGACGATATCAACTTCCTGAAAAGCGTCGTTGCCGATCAACGGTGTTGGGACCTGGCCCGTCAAAACCACTATGGGAATGGAATCCATATACGCTGTGGCGATTCCGGTGACGCCGTTTGTCGCCCCCGGTCCCGAGGTCAACAGAGCGACACCCACTTCTCCGGTGACACGGGCATAAGCATCTGCCGCATGTACGGCACCCTGCTCATGTCGAACGAGCACATGCTGGATTTCGGCATTGAACAGCTGATCGTATAAATCAAGGACCGCACCTCCGGGAAAGCCGAATATTGTCTTGACCCCTTCTTCGTGAAGGCATTGGACAATGGCCTGGGAACCGGTGATTTTTTTCATACCTACTCTTTCCTTGTTTTGAAGTTGATTTTTGTCGACGTCGAAACTCTTGATTCATCGACCGTTCAGCGCTGCAACTTAAGAATCCTTTGTGTAGCCCTTGCTGCTTGAGAGTATTTGACTAAGGCTACCAATAGAGCCTCTTGCAAAATGGTATTTTCGCACGGACTCTGCGTAATGCTCAAAATTTTATCCTCGGAATATCACTTATATGCCTGCGGTAAAATTTTTCGCATGCCTTGATTTTGAACAAAAATCCTCATTTTGCAAGAGGCTCAATATTCAAGAATATTAAAAAATTACATGCAAAACGGATATGAAAACAGGAGAGTTCGAAATATAAAAACGAATTTCAGAGATGTCAATATTGAAGATGGTCATGAATTTCCATACTGTGGGCCTGATCCATTCGTTCTAACCCATATGTCTAACAAAACTTTCTTGACATGAATGTCTTGTTGTGTGTATTCTTCACATAATTGAAAAATATGCAGGTTCGACGGTCTGGTGCGAAATTAATTTAATTGAATAAAATATGAAACTTACCCTCTCTCTACTACTACTTAGTCTGATGCCGGTGCGAGCCGAGGCAGTGGGGGGAGGTTTGTAAACGTTACTCAAAACGTACATCACCCGGGGCCGCGGTTCGAAAAGAACCGCGGCCTTTTTTTTTATCATAGACTCCAGAGTCGTAAACTTTGGAAAGTAAAAAGGAGAATGAACTCATGAAACCGGAAGCAGTGAAAAAATACCGACCCTACACACCGGTTGATCTGCCCAATCGGATATGGCCTTCAAAGACCATTACCACGGCGCCCGTCTGGTGCAGCGTCGACCTGCGGGATGGAAACCAGGCACTGATTCAGCCCATGAGTCTTGATAAAAAACTTGAGATGTTCAAATTGCTCACGGATATAGGGTTTACTGAAATTGAAGTCGGATTTCCTTCGGCATCTCAGGTGGAGTACGATTTTACCCGTAAATTAATCGAAGACGATTTGATTCCCCCCAATGTCCTTATCCAGGTGCTGACCCAGGCACGGGAACATCTCATCAAAAAGACGTTTGCCTCAATAAAAGGGGCAAAAGAAGTGGTCATGCATCTCTACAATTCGACATCGACCCTGCAGCGTCGTGCTGTTTTCAAGATGAGCAGAAAAGAAATAATCGATCTGGCAGTCAAAGGAGCACACCTCATCAAGAGTGAATCCCTTCAGTATCCGGAAACCAGGTTCCGCTATGAATACTCACCGGAGAGTTTCACCGGAACGGAACTCGATTTTGCCCTGGAAATCTGCGAAGCCGTTATGGATGTGTGGGAACCGACCCCTGACAACAGGGTCATTATTAACCTGCCGGCGACAGTCGAAGTGGCGACCCCGAATGTCTATGCCGATCAAATCGAATGGTTTTGCCGGTCAATGAAGAATCGGGATTGCGCCATCATGAGTCTGCATGCCCATAACGACAGAGGATGTGCTGTGGCAGCCACTGAGCTTGCGATGATGGCGGGTGGGGAACGGGTGGAAGGGACCTTGTTCGGCAACGGGGAGCGGACCGGGAATGTGGATATTGTAACCTTGGCCCTGAATATGTTCAGTCAGGGTGTCGATCCCAAGCTGGATTTGAGTGATATCAACCGCTTGGTTGATGTGTACGAGAGGGTCACGAAAATTCCTGTGCATGTTCGCCATCCTTATGCCGGAGAACTCGTCTATACGGCTTTTTCAGGTTCGCATCAAGATGCAATTAAAAAGGGAATGGATTTGTCCGAGGAATCGGGGGCTGAATTTTGGGAAGTTCCCTATTTGCCCATTGATCCTTCCGATGTGGGCCGTACGTATGAATCCATTATCCGGATCAACAGTCAATCCGGAAAAGGCGGCGTCGCCTATATCATGGACAAGGAGTTCGGTTTCAAAATGCCAAAAGCCATGTATCCGGAATTCGGTTCCGTAATCCAGACGGTAACGGACAAAGCCGGTAGGGAGTTGCAGCGTAAAGAGATTGAGGAAGCATTTAGGGATGAATATATAAGAGTCGAAAAATATTATGAATTGAAATCTTTTAATGTAACAAAACGTCATCTTGACGACAACGGATCCCCTTCGTTTGCCAGTGTTGAAACCAGCATTCTGGTCGGCGGCGAGTCAAGACAGGTAAGCGCCCAAGGGAACGGGCCTTTGGATGCGTTCTGCAGTGCCTTGAAAACGGGCATCACGGGAGACTTTGTCCT
>JBJKQT010000199.1:0-23562 GCA_046705065.1 Desulfocapsaceae bacterium | reverse complement strand
AAACGCAACAGATCGTTCTTATCGCCGTGAGCACTGAATCCGCCTATCTTTTCGACCCGTGCCCGCAACGGATACTCTTTGTTGAAAAACCGCAGCAAGGGCGGCTGGCCTTTTCGACCTCGCTTTTCAAATTCACCGCCTTGCTCCAGAATCCTTCTCCCCAATGTGTGTTCAGCCATATAGCCGACGATCAGGATCGTGTTCTTTTCGTTATGGATTTTATAACGAAGATGGTGCAAAATTCTACCCGCCTCACACATTCCCGACGCCGAAATCACGATATGCGGACGATCCTCACGGGTGAGATTGATGGAATCTTCGACACTGCGGGTGAAATTGACCTGGCCGAAAGAAAACGGATTTTCTCCCTTGCGTAAAAACGTCTCGTGGGTCTCCCGATCATAAACCTCCGGATGTTGTCCGAAAACTGTGGTGATATTGGCCGCCAGCGGGCTGTCCACCCACACGGGAACACGTGTCACGCTTTTCTCGTCATAAAGCTCATGAATGATGTAGAGAAGCTCCTGGGTCCGGCCGTAGGCAAAAGACGGGATCAAAACGGTGCCGCCTCTCTCGTATGTCTCGTTGAGAATTCGCCTCAACCGAGGCTTGAGGTCATCAACCGGTTCATGTTCGCGGTTTCCGTATGTACTCTCCATGATAAGCAGGTCGACATCCCGGTCGGCATCGGCAAAATCAAGCGCCGGATCGCGAATGATCGGCTTGGTAAATCGCCCGACATCTCCTGAATAACAGATAGTTTTCCCCTTTTTACCGACATGGTATTTCAACACGCTCATGGCGGAGCCCAGGATGTGTCCCGCCTCATAGAAGGTGCAGGTCATGTCTTTACCGATTGTCACCTCTCGCCGATACGGGATACCTTCGAAACTCTCCAGAGCCTGTTCGGCATCGGCAGTCGAATAGAGAGGCTCGATACCCTGAAGACCGTACTTTTCGATGATCTCATTGATCGCATCGTTGTTCAACGTATGGGTATTGTGCTTTAAAACTTTCTTAATGGCCGCCATGTCACGGACGCTCAGGCTGCCGCCGTTTCCCGACTTGATTCTGGCCATGGTGTTCCGAACACTCTTATAATTCAGATACTGGGCATCCGATTCCTGAATCTTGGCCGAGTCGGGCAGGAGATAGGCACAGGCATCGGCTGTGACTCGTGTGCTGAAGATCCTGCCGTTGAAAGAGTCTTTCGTCAGCAGGGGAATTCTCCCTGAATGGTCGATATGGGCGTGGGAGAGTACGACATTGGTCAACATAGCCGGATCGAAAGGAAGGACGCGGTTCTTTTTATCCGCCTCTTTCCTTCTTCCCTGAAACATGCCGCAATCGAGTAAGATTTTATCCTCTTCCGTGGAGACGAGGTGCATGGAACCGGTCACCTCTCTCACAGCACCGTAGAAAGTCACGAACATGGCACGACTCCTGATTGATTCAAAACAGACGAGAAAATCCTCTTCGGGAACTCTTTTTTTTGTTTTACGGGTACCTTGAAAAATGAGATTTTCCATCCGAAATCAAGACGCTGAGCTTGGACGAAAAGGCAATTTTTCAAAGCGGCCGCACGACAGTCCCGAACCGTTTTTAGATACTATGGACTTTTTGTATCTTTAATAGATACTTGGGAACGAGGAAAGGAGTATTTTAAATTTTTGCCGAGAAGGACAAAGACAAAATGAAAAAGTTACTCTATTCCGGACGATGAGATCAGGATACTATGAGCTTAAAGGGATAAGGTGCAAGGTTGCCGCAACAACCGGACGTTTTTCACAATACCTTCATGATGAGTGTGTCGACACCGTCGTCGACCATGGACAGTTTCCTGGCCAACCCATAGGAAAGATCGACATCGCGTCCGGCAACATACGGCCCGCGGTCGGTCACCACGGCGGTAATTGTCTGCCCCGTTCGCGGGTTGTTCAGTTCGACCTTGGTTCCCAGCGGCAGATTCTTATGGGCAATGGTATCGGCGTACATATCATATGGTTGGCCGTTGGCCATGGGTTTGCCCTGAAAGTCCTTGCCGTACCAGCTGGCAACAACCTGACTGGGCGGTTGTGGTTGAGATCGTTTAATCTTGAGCTGCTGCCCAACCTGGATCAGATCGGGATTTTCAATGCCGTTATCTTCGGCCATCTGCTGCAAATTCACATGAAACTTTCCCACAGCGAGTCCCCAAAGGGTGTCACCAGGTTTCACTGTGTAGTTTATAACGTCGCTTGAACCTTCGCTTGATGTGGTTTGTGTTTGAGATCCGTTTTTTTTTGTCGCCTCATCGAGCAGCGAAGAAAAACTCCCCTGGTCCACTTTGACTGTTGCACCTTCTCGCAAAAACCAGTGCCCGTTCTTTTTTGATCTGCCGACCGCTTCCGGGTTCTGTTTTTTGAGTGTTTGCCAATCGGTGTGCAGTTGTTTGGTGACCCAAGCGATGGTATCGCCTTTTTGCACATTATACGTCGTCATAGCTATCTGTTATTTTTTCTGATAGTTGAGCCTTTTCCAAAATGAAGATTTTCGTTCAAAATCAAGGCATGCGAAAAATTTTACCACCATGAACCAGGAACGGATATCCCACCAAAACAGGCATTCTCTTTTTTTTATCGGCAAAATGGAAAAATTCTTAACCTGAAGGCAAGGTTGTGATTGGAAAAAACAAGTGGAGGGTCACTAAGTCTAAGGGGTATGAGAAATAACCTGAAGGCGCCTAACAGCGCCCAACGATCTCAGGGGATCTTCCGGCAGGCAGAGAGAAGGGGGGCTCGCCCCCCTCTTCCTCTTTTAAATTTCTGCTCGGAATTCCCGTGGCTATTTTAAGGCTTCGGCTATGGAATCGCAGACATAGCCAATATTTTTTGTAGTAAGTCCTGCGAGGTTGACGCGGCCTCCGGCCACGACATAGATACCCTTTTTCTCCCGCAGCCAGGCTACAATATCATCGGTAACCCCGAGAAAGGAAAACATTCCCCGCTGCTCTTTGATATGGGAAAAGTCCTCTTTCACGCCCCGTTTGGCCAGGCCGTCGACCAAAGCACTGCGCATATCGACGATACGCTCGCGCATGGCATTCAGCTCCCCAAGCCATTGCGCCTTCAAGCCGGGATCGTTGAGAATTGTCGCCACCACCAGTCCGCCATGGGCCGGCGGGTTGGAGTAACAGACACGAATGGTTGTCTTCAGATGACTGAGCGCCACGGCTGCCTCTTCGGCATTGGGACTGACAATTGTCAGAGCTCCCGTTCGCTCGTTGTAAAGACCGAAATTTTTTGAAAAGGAACTGGCAACGAAATAATCGACTCCGGTGAATGCAAACTCGGCGACGGCAAAACGATCTTCTTCTATTCCCTTCCCCAACCCCTGGTAAGCAAAATCCAAAAAGGGAGTCCAGCCGTTCTTTCTGGCGGCATCGGCCACCTGACGCCATTGATCGGGGGTAAGATCCACGCCACTCGGATTATGGCAACAGGCGTGCAACAGAACGATATCGTTTTCTGGAACCTTATTCAGGCAATTCATTAGCTTATCGAAATCGACTTTCAGCGTTTTCGAATCGTAGTAGGGGTACTCTTCCAAAGGAAATCCGGCAGAGCCGAAAACTCCTTTATGATTTGCCCAAGTCGGAGAGCTTATCCAGACCTTTGCCGATGGTTTGAACCTTTTCAATAGGTCGGCACCGACACGTAATGCTCCGGTTCCGCCGGGAGCGTGAATAGTTGCGGCACGACCTGAAGAAATCACATCGCTGTCCTCTCCGAATATCAATCTCTGCACCCCGGCGTCATAGGACGGATCTCCGGATATCGGGAGATAACTTTTTGTATTTTCTTTTAATAGCAGGACTTCCTCAGCCGCCTTAACGCAGCCCAGAATCGGGGTCTTCCCGTTATCGTCCTGATAAACGCCCACGCTCAGATTTACTTTCTGAGGATTCGATTCCTTTTTAAAGGCCTCGGTCAGGCCGAGAATCGAATCGGCAGGCGCCGCTTTGACATTCTTCCACATATCTCCCTCCGGGATACAAAATCAATAATAAAAAAGACAGGTTCGAAAATTAATCTCTTTCAAGAAACACTGTCAATAAGAATACCTCGCCAACGAGTTAATTTCTACATAGCAATAAATTTGACCGGGCGTTTCGGCAAGGGGGTTAGAAACTTTTTTTTTATTTTTTTATGATTTCCCGGTATTGCATATTTTCGACTGGACACTAATATTACAGAGTAGTATAAAATTAGAGCATTTTGTGCTACACGGTAGTATATTGTTAGCACGGAGCATACAATGCGTGTATAAGCACACTCGTTAAATTTCGGGTGTCGCGTAACTCATGTCATGCGTGACCAAAAACCATTTAATAAAAAAATATATTGCTTAGGCAATAAAAAAAAAGAGAACAAAAGCGATGGATGAAGCCTTGATTTTAGAAAAACTGGACAACCTTTCCAATGAGATTCATACATTGAAAGCAGGCGTTCTGGCGGAACTGAAGCAGGATATGATGCCGATCGTCCACCGGACAGGACCGCTGGTCTCAGATTGTCTCTCGGAACTGGATCAGGAAAACAGAAGAGATGACCTCGTTCATTTCATGAGAAATCTCGTACTCAATGTCGAGACTCTGAACTCCCTTCTCACAACGGTCAAGGGAGTTATGGAACTCAAAAACGAGTTCGAGCCCATTGCCAAGCAGGTTCTCCCCAAAGCCACAGAGATCTTCGCACAGATTGACGGCCAGTACGATGCGGACGAGCTGGCCGCGCTGATTCGAAACACGATGGGCAATATGCACCATTTCAATACGGCCATCGGCATGTTGAAAGCGGGAATGGAGTTCAAGGATGAAATCGAACCCATCGCCAAACTCACACTGCCGAAAATCACCGAATTCTTCAGCGAACTCGGAGGAGCCATGAAGGTCGCCGGAGCTGCTTTGGAATCCGTCAAAGATATCAAGCTCAGTACGGAACAAGCCGATGCCATGAGCAATGTCATACGGAACATTGATTTAAGCAATTCCAAAAAAATCGGCCCAATCGGAGCCATCAAGAAACTCAACGATCCAAAAGTGCAGGAGGCTCTTGGTGTCATGTTCACAATGCTTGAGGCTGTGGGGGCATTGGTTCAGGCTCACAGAGAAAATGCATGAGAAAAAAATCAGATAGGAGGTAATGAAGATTATGAAAAAGCTCGTCATCCTCGGTGCCGGATGCGGTGGCACCATGATGGCCAACAAGATGAGAAAGCATCTTGATCGCAATGAATGGAACATTACGATCATAGATAAAGACAATATTCACGATTACCAGCCTGGATATCTTTTCGTTCCTTTCGGAATCAACACGGAAAAAGAGATCCGAAAAACCAAACGGGAATTCATCAAGCCGGGAATCGATTTTGTCATCTCTGAGTTGGTCAATGTAGATTGGGACAAACAGGAAGTAACCACCGCCACCAGCGGGAAATTCCAATACGACATTTTGATCATGTCCACCGGCTGCGACGCACTGCCCGAAGAGGTTGAAGGCCTGGCCGAAACCTGGGGCAAGGACGTCTACGGGTACTACCGCTTTGACGACTGCATCGCGCTGAAAAAAGCTCTTGGCCAGTTTGACGGCGGAAAACTTGTCATCAACATCGCCGAAATGCCCATAAAATGTCCGGTGGCTCCCCTGGAATTCGCCTTCCTCGCAGACTGGCATTTCCATGAGCGCGGCATCCGCGACAAGGTTGAGATCGAGTTCGTCACCCCGCTAACCGGTGCCTTTACCAAACCGGTTGCAACCAAAGTATTAACGGCTGCCTGTGAGCAGAAAAACATCAAAATCACCCCGAATTTTGCCCTTGGCTTTGTCGACGGCGAAAAAAAGGTGATCCAGGCCTACGACGGAGCTGAAGTCAACTACGACATGCTGGTCTCCATTCCACCGAACTTCGGATCCCAGGTCATGATCGACTCCGGAATTTCCGATCCCATGGGATATATCCCCGTAGACAAACACACCTTGCAACCAAAAGACCGCGACAATGTCTGGGTTCTTGGTGATGGAACCAACGTTCCGACCTCTAAGGCCGGCGCGGTTGCTCACTTCCAGGCCGATATACTCGAAGAAAACATCATGGCGTATATAAACGGGGAGGCCCAACACGCCCGGTCGGATGGGCACGCGCTCTGATTCATCGAATCAGGCTTCGGGAAAGCCTACGTCATCGATTTCAACTACGACATCGAACCGGTTGTCGGACAATACCCGTTCCCCAGCATCGGCCCCATGGGGCTTCTGCAGGATACGGAAATGAACCATTTATCGAAACTGCTGTTCAAATGGGCCTACTTCAACCTGCTGCTTGCAGGTACCTGGCTCGGCCCGCCTGCCCTTCAGCTTGCCGGCAAGCGTCTTAACATGATTAAGAAAAAATAGAGCGCGATCTGCAAGGCAGACAAAGACAAAAGTCCTGCGGCATACTCTCCGGTTGCCGTGGGGCTTTTTAGGAGCCGGCAAGAGAATCTGCAAACCGGCTGCAGCACCACGTCCACGTGTTTCCAATTCTCCTTTTCTGGTTCATCAGGCCCAAGCGTACTTATATACAACACAGGAGGCAAGGTTTGTCGATTGAGGACGCATCGCGGAGGCCCGCCGGGGAACCACATAAGGCCCGAAGGGTTGCGGACAGGACGTCCGCAACTGACAGCAGGCCATGGACGGCCTGTCTGTCAGCCGTGGTGAACAGGCGATGAGGCCGGAGAGCAGCGTCCGGAAACGATGAACTTTGCCGGATTGTTACTTTCAACTTTACCAAAGTACGCATAATCCGGAAGAACCTTATTTAAGGACATGCCGATCCCTGGGTGCATAGTTCCCTCGCTGACCGACCCGGAAAGTTGTCAATAGAATCCCGCTGAATATCAGCACAGCTCCCTGGAAATGATACACTTTCAATTGCTCATCCAGAAAGGCCACCGCAAGCACGGTACTGAAGAGTGGCATCAGATGGATAAACGGGCCGGCCTTGTTGGCGCCCACGGTTCGAACCGCCCGGTTCCAGAAAATAAAGGCCAGAACGGAGGCGAACAGGGCGACATACAGGATTGTAGCAAGTGTCTCCGAGTTAACCGCAAATCCCCTTCCACCCCAATACTCCACCAGGTAAAACGGAACCAGGCAGACAACGCCGACGATCATAATTCCCATCAGATAGGTAAAGGGATGCATATCGTGCGGATATCTCTTCAGATTGGCGGAGTATAGCGCCCATACGGCAGCCGCAACCAGCACCAGCAGATCTCCATGATTGAAGTTCACCCCTCGCAGAGAGGAGACGTTTCCCTGTAGGATGATCAGGACCACTCCGCACAGCGACACCAATACCCCGAGGAATTGGCGGGGAGTCATCATCTCCCGGTACAGAATCCAGGAAGCAACGGCGATCAGGACCGGGATGCAGGAGTTGACCAACACCGCATTGATGGCGGTCGTACTCTGCATTGCCAGATAAATGAAGGTATTGAACCCGGCCACTCCCAATACTCCTTGAATAACGACATACCGGGCATTCCGGAGAACTATTTTACGTTGGCGTATGAGATGGCCTGTCCCGAAAAAGGAGAGCAGCAGCAGGGCAATCGCCCATCGCCAGAAGGACAGTGCCAGAGGGGGAATGGCCGCATGCATTCCCCGGCTGATCACAAAATTTCCCGACCAGAACAGAGTTGAAAAAATAAGGAAAAGATATGCCATGAAAATGAGCCTTCCGCAAAATGGCTTTTGGGTCCAAACTCTGCGTTATACAGTGTATTTTATCCTTGGAATATTACCTCAATGCCTGTGGTATAATTTTTCGCATGCCTTGATTTAAAACGAAAAATCTCATTTTGAAAGAGGCTTAAATGTAATGGTAATTTCCGCAGCCATTGCCGTTCTGCCCGAAAGCGTTTTGATTTCCGATGGATTCGATCGTATATTACTCGACTCTCCAAGGAGTTACAGAAGACCCTATACACAATTGCGAATCAACTTATAGTTTAGCAGATTCGTATACCTAAAAAAAGCCGAAACACTTTGGACTTTGTGAGAACCAGTGGGAAGTAATCAAAATTTGGAGATTTTGTGCGAGATTCAAGTCCCACGGATGATTAAAAGCAAAGGATTTCCTGGATACAAGACCCGAGCCGAGATATGATCAATAACACAAATGATCTTGCTAACCATCTTGCATTGATATCCACCAATACCCGGCAAAAAACAGGCATTGGAGTCTAGGCAGTGCGCTATGCCCCCTAAAGAGTACAACATGAAAAACGTATTTCTGGAAATACCCGATAAAATAGAGAAAGAAATATTTGACGATCTCTATAAATGCGAAAACCTGAGAATTGAAAGGATTCTTTCCCAGGGACAATCCTCACCCGTTTCAGGGTGGTATGATCAAGAGGAAAACGAATGGGTAATCGTGTTGCAGGGCGCCGGCAATATCACCTTTGAAGATGGCAGTGAGGTTCAACTCAAGCGAGGCGACCACCTTCACATTCCATCCCACGCAAAGCATAAGGTGTCGTGGACTGATCCCGGTGAGGTAACGATATGGCTCGCTCTATTTTATCGATAGTTTCCATTCGTAAACGATGCATTACTCATAGCTCGTTGTTGCCCTCAGAATTTTATCCTCGAAATATCAGATAGATGTCTGGAAAAAATTTCTCCCTGCACCTAGATTAAAAAAATCCCTCGTCAGGCCTGGCTGCATATTCTGACCGTGTTGCTTCTGTCGCCTTTGTTCTTATCGTGTCTGTATTCACCGATAGCGGTTCGATCTACCCTTTGCAATGTCTTCGATCTGTTGTGCACTGCTCAATCAATTGATAACCAAGGAGAAAAATCATGACTCAATCGTCCACAATATTGATGACGGAATTTGTCACACATGATGTCAAGCGGTTTATCCTTACCAAACCGCACGATTTTGATTTTGAACCGGGCCAGGGGGTGAAAATCATGATAGATGATCCGAAATGGAGGAATGATGAAGACCATCCCTTTACACCGACCTCACGCCGGCATGACAATGTCCTTGAATTTATAATCAAAAAGTATCCTGCTCACGACGGCTATACGAACAAACTGCATAGCCTCGATGTTGGAGCAAAGCTGCTTCTCTCGAAGCCTTTCGGGACAATAGTTTATAAAGGTTCCGGGGTTTTCCTGGCTGCCGGCGCAGGAGTTACACCCTTTATCGCAATTATCCGGCATTTGGCCCATGGGGGAACAATCGGTTCGAATTCTCTCATATTTTCCAACAAGACTCCGGCCGATGTGATCTGTGAGAAAGAGCTTCGGCACTACTTCCAATCGCGGTGCATTTTGACCTGCACGCGCGAGAGCTCCCCTGGTTACGAAAACCGTCGTATTACTGCAGAGTTTTTGAAGGAGAAGATCAGCGATTTCAGTCAACACTTCTACGTTTGCGGACCTGATTCTTTTGTCGAGCAAATAAAGAGCATCCTGACAGAGCTGGGCGCCAGACCGGACGCGGTGGTTTTCGAGGAATAAACGGTTATCCTGATCCCTGAATATGATTCAAATCGACAAGTGTTTAAATATAAAGCCTTTTTATTTTTCGCCCTTTGCAGAGTGAGATTCCTCGGAAGGAAAGGTCTTTTGGACAGGCGTTGATGAATGGACTATGGGAATCTGCTGCGTTTGGGATTTTGGCCGAAACAGGCTTTTCAGCCAAAGCCAGAACCGCTCGAAGATGCCTTTTTTGCGGAGACTTTCCAAGATCTCCTTACGTCGCATTTCAACGGATTGCATTTCCTCCGGGGTGAAGTTCTTTCTGAATACGTTCTCGGCAACTTCAGCTTCGAGCTTTTTGAGCTGATCTCCGTTCAAGGTTAGAACCGTTGCTTCAATCTCCTTCCAGCCAAGATTCTTGCAGGCACTCAGACGCCGATACCCTGACACCAGATTGTTGTCCTCGTCGATAAGAACCGGGTTGATCAACCCAACCTCGCCGATGGACTTCCCGAGCATTTCTAAATCTCCGGTATCCTTTCTGATTCTGATCTCTTCGTTAACCTGTATTTTATCTATGGCAATTTTCATTATCTATTCGACAGCTTGAATGAGTAAGGAATTGGGTTGGAATAAAAAAAGGGCCATGCCCTTGTATACTGAGATCTTTTAACTCTAACCTCTCGGAGGTTGCCGAGGCAAGCCATTTTCCACCCTCGCCAGTGGCCGCCGTGAAAAAACGACCTATTCCGAGGATAAAATTTTCGACTCATCAGGCTTAAGCGTACTATTTACAACACAGGAGGCAAGATTTGTCGACGGAGGTCGCATCGCGGAGGCCCGCCGGGGAACCACATAAGTAATGTCCCTCGGTCTCGCCGAATCTTTGTTGCCTCCGGCAAAACCTGGTGACTTGCCTAATGAACCTTATTTCATTTCCAGGGATTTAATATACAGCGTCAAAGACTGCATCTCTGCCGACTCAACGGCCAAGGGTTGTCCTGCCAGTGGCCCGGCAATACACCTGTTGATTATACTTACAAGTTTTGGGTTGCTTGCGGCATGTTCAAGTCCTTTTCCACCCGGATGGCAAGTATTGCAGCTTTTCTCATTACCGGACCCGCCGAGAGATGGATCGTTGAACAATTTTTTGCCAAGAGATGCGGAACTGTTCTGAGTTGCCTGAATATTGACTGCTGCGATGACACCCAATACCACTGCCGATAAGACGAGTAGTGTTTTTTTCATTTTTTCCTCCTCTCATTTTTACATGTCACAATCACCTGTTGATACAGTGATTACCGAAATCCGTACTGACGATAAAAGAAGATAAAATCCGGGAAAGCTTATGAGATGGTAAGATCTGGGTAGCTGCGATCTAACGGACCACATCCATTCCGACTACCCATGTGCAACCAGAATATCATAAGACGCGGCCGAAAAACTAATAGTATTTGTGAGGTACGGCAAAAAACCGCGCTCTTCCTCATGGGTAACAAAATGATGCACGAACACCTTGAAAAAGTAGTATCAAGAGATTTAAATGGACTTATGAGTACTTAAGTATTTGATGTCTCCATGACGGCTCTGAACCAGCAGATACTGAGGAGGGCTGACCAAAAGAAAGGTAAACTCCACCTACGGAGGAAAAAAGATGGTAACCCCGGCCGCCTTTGCACCGAAACAGTTCCTACCTCGAGCCACAGGATCCGCAGGCACCCTGCCCGCTCTTTATTCCCGTTGGATCGAAACGGTTATCCAGGGTCCTTTGCCTGTGGAAATAGAGGCCACCTGCAGCGACTGCGTCATGTGCTCCAAAGGTGGCGAATCTGTAGCCACCGAACAGTTTTATTTCGATCAGGGCAGCAAATGCTGCACATACACCCCCACTCTGTCGAACTTTATGACAGGAGCCATTTTACGCGATCCGGACCCGGCTATGGCAAGGGGCAAGGATGCCCTAGCGGCACGCATAAACAAAGGGCTTGGCGCCGACCCGCTGGCCATCCATCCCCCGCCTGCCTACACTCTGCTCTACCGTCACAGTCAAAACGCCTTCGGCCGCAACAGCGCTCTTCGCTGTCCACACCTTGACACAGCTCAAGGCGTGTGCACCATCTGGCCCTATCGCGACCCTACCTGCGTCACCTGGTTCTGCAAACACCACCGTGGAAAAATCGGCCAATCCTTTTGGAAAGCCTTGCAGACTTTCCTCAATGCCGTGAGCAAAGAACTGTCATTGTGGTGCGTACTCCAGTTGGATATCGGAGACGAGGCGTTGGCTCTGCTGGAATCAAAACGAGAACGCGGCATGACAGGAGAGAATCTCCAGGCCGGCGAACTTGACGATCGATTTGAAGCCGAATCCGCAAGAAAAATCTGGGGCAAGTGGTGGCGGCGGGAAACAGAGTTCTATGCGGAATGCACGCGGTTGGTTTCCAAGTTCGGCTATCGGGAAGTGGAAGGAATATGCGGCCCCGAAGTCCAGCCTCCCGCCCTGCTGCTCAAATCGGCCTATGCCGCGCTCCAGGAAACGGGCATACCCACGGTTTCGGTCATAGGGCGGTTTGAGGTCGAAGAGGCAACTGTTGACGCTGTCAGAGTGTGGTCCTACAGCCGGCTGGATCCCCTGGACCTGCCGGTTCCGGTGTTCATGGCGTTGTCTTACTTCGACGGCCGATCCACCGATGATGCCCTGTCGATGATTGAACATGACCTAGGCATTCGTCTGGACCACCAATCGCTCAGGACCTTGCTTGATTTCCGCATCCTGGTGAAAAGATCCGAGCCTTCTTGATTTATCGCTTTATAGTATTCCATTAGCATTTCGCAGATGGTAAACCGATGAGATCAGAAGCAACGGCCAAAGGAGAAAGACCGTGATGGGAAGTGGAGTTGATATAGGCCAAGCGACCGAGTCCGACATGGAAGGCATTTTGAAACTTCAGGCTGCAAATCAGCCTGGGAACGGTGGAAATTTATCGGCTAGCCTGCCTCGTTCACGGATTTCCGAAATGATGCGCGACATGCCGCTTATTGTCGCTCGACGCAACGGATGTATCGTTGGTTTTCTCATGACGAGCATACGTGCAATGACTGAAGATATACCCATCATTCACGAGATGCTTGCAGCCTACCCTTCGCACTCGGATGAAGCCTACGTTTACGGTCCAGTCTGCGTTGAACAGAGAGAACGCGGCAAGGGAATAGCACAAGCCATGTTCGCGGAATTGAGGAACCTACAGCCAGGACGCGAAGGCGTACTCTTCGTCCGCCGAGACAATACGGCATCCCTCCGCGCGCACGAAAAAATGGGAATGCGCGAGGTTGCCTCTTTTAAGTTCAATGGAAAGGATCATGCCGTTTTTTCCTATATGGGATGACGCACAATGTTCAGGATACCAGAGGAAGAACAAACTCATTCAGCTGAAGCACTCTCTGTTCGGCAGATTTTGTGTCGGAAAAGATAAGGTGCGTTTACAGTTTGACGGTAATCGAAATATGCAAACAGATATCTTGATAATCGGCGGCGGACTGAGTGGACTCTTCGCTACATGGCAACTTCGATATGCTGGTAAAAACGCCGGCGTTATAGAGGCCCGGCAACGGTTCGGGGGGCGAATTCTGACGGTGAGCGGCGACGATGGCGCTGAATGCGATCTTGGCCCTTCCTGGTTCTGGCCCGGTCAACCGCTGGTGGCTAGTTTGTTGAACCATTTCAAAATTTCATCTTACGAACAATTTGCCGATGGCGCGGTATTGCTTCAAGAGACGGACGGCCGTGTTGACAGAATTGCGGCTCCATCACCAATGGCGGGAGCGCGACGCATTCAGGGCGGCATCAACCGGCTCTCTGAAGCGATTGTCGATAGAATTGATGAACCCCATCGTTTTCTGCAACATGTGGCAACGGGGCTCTCCATTGACGGAGACGATATTATCGTGGATGTAACGGCACCGTCCGGGAAGCAACAGATCCAGGCAAAACATGTTGCTGTGGCAATACCTCCCCGATTGGCCGCAAACCTGAAATTTACACCTGAATTGCCTGCAAAAACGATGCAAATTTTGGCGGCAACCCCCACTTGGATGGCAGGTCATGCGAAATTTTTTGCCATCTATGATGAGCCGTTTTGGCGTAGGAACGGTTTGTGCGGGACTGCAATCAGCCAGTGTGGGCCTTTGGCTGAAATTCACGACGCTTCGCCGAATTCCGGCAGCATTTTCAGTTTGTTCGGTTTTTCAGGTCTGGATGCAATGAGTCGGGCAAGTGTTGGAAGATCCGAATTTATCAGACAGGCAACCGCTCAGCTCGCGATGCTGTTCGGAGATAAAGCGAATCGGCCGAAAACGGTTCATTTCCAGGATTGGAGTACGAAAAGATTTACCGCAAGTGAAGCGGACCGCAATCCGCAACCCCATCATCCACAGTATGGCCTGAATCTTCAACTGGGCAATGCTTGGGATGGAAAGCTCGAATTCATCTCGACGGAAACATCATTCAGCAACGGAGGTCTGCTTGAGGGAGCATTGGAAGCTGGGCTAAGATTTTCCAAGCGTATTACCGGCTTGAATATCCCTCTCATTAATGAGGCCTCTACACCGCATACGGCGAGCATGAGCTGGGACTGGCTTTGAAGCCATAGATTGCTTTCCCTTCCGCAATACAAATTTTGGTTTAATGGCTCGGAGGACTCCGGTCAAGACGGCCATTTTTTCAGGACAACCGTAAAAAAAGTGATATCTGATCACGTAAATGCCAGGAAGGAACGGAATATGAAAATCGGTTTGATGAACAACCCCTCTAAATCGATCTATGATGAGGCGGAGAATTGCGGCAAGGAAGGCTTTGATTTTCTGGACTTGACCATTGAAGGTCCCAAAGCAACCACCGTTGACATTGCCGGGTTACGGACGATCCTCGCCACCTATGAACTTGCCGTTACAGGACATACCGATCCCTGTTTGCCGTACGCATATCCCATTCAGGGAGTCCGGGATGCATGTTTCAAGGAATTGGAAAGATGCGCCGGGATATTTTCCGCCTTGAATGCAAAGGTAATGAATATCCATCCCTGTTATTTCAGTCCCCCTAGCATGAAAGGCGATTTGCTCCGATTTAATATCGATGCCCTGATTCCCATTGTCGAAATGGCGGCCTCGTATGGTCTCACGCTGGTATTTGAAAACTACAAAGCTCCCTTTGACCGTGTGGCGAATTTTAAAAAACTTCTCAATGCAGTGCCGGGTTTAAAGCTCCATCTTGATTTCGGACACACAAATTTTGGCTTCGACAGTTATGAGGTTTTTTGTAAAGACCTCGGGGAACACATTGAACATGTACACTTTTCCGACAACCGGTCCAGAACCGACGATCACATGCCGCTGGGAGTCGGGACCGTCAACTGGGAAAAGGCTGTGCAATCATTGAAAGCGACCGGATTCGACGCCACCATCACCTTGGAAATATTCTGCAACAACCAGGAGGCACAGTACAACTACCTGGCAACGAGCCGAGAGATGGTTTTGAACCTTTGGAAATAGTGCCGCCCAAAGGAATTGGCCCAGAGTGCGAGGAAACAGAAAAGTCGTGCGATGACAATGGGCATACATTGCATTACTTTCAACTTTATCAAAGTACGCTCAATCCGGAAGAACCGGAAAAATCAGCTCTTGATGAGAGAGAACGTGATAATGAAACGTGAACGGGTAACAACCAAGGTACTGGTAATCGGAGCCGGTCCAATTGGCATAGAAGTGGCATCGGGATTGGCCTATGCGGGAGCTGAATACATTCAGATTGAAGCCGGTGCCTTGGCGCAGACCATCTACAACTGGCCCGGAAGAGCAAGGTTCTTCAGCTCGCCCGAACGAGTCGCAGTGGCAGGAATTCCCATTCAGACCAACCACCAGGAGATGATAACCAGGGAGGACTATCTTGCCTATCTCAGAAACGTTGTGGAAATTCGAGGGCTAAAAATTTCGACCTATGAAAAGGCGGTATCCATTGAAAGAACCGGATCGTCAGATCATGAGTTTCATGTGACCACCAAGGGATTGACGGGAGGCAGGGATATCTTCTGCTCTTACATTGTCTTTTCTTCCGGAGATATGAGTTTTCGCAACAAACTTGGTGTCCCGGGGGAAGACACTGTTTATAAGAATCTGGGTATCAACATGATTCGCCATACTCTGGACGACCCCCATCTTTATTTCGGCAGAAGAATCCTCGTTGTTGGCGGAAAAAACAGTGCCTTGGAAGCAGCTCTGCGGTGTTTTCGAAGCGGAGCCAAGGTTGCTTTGAGCTATAGGAAAAAAGTTATTGACAAAGACCATACAAATTCACGGCTTCATCTTGAGTTATCCATCCTCATCTCAAAAGGATATGTCGATTTTTATCCACAAACCGTCCCCGCACAATTTCGCCCGGGCCTCGCAGTTTTAAAAAGTTGCGGTAAAGGCGATGATAAGGTGATCAGTCTCACGGAAATTAAAACGGACTTTGTCCTTGTTGCAACGGGATTCCATGCTGATCTCACCCTTTTTGAACAGGCGGGTGTCGCCTTGGATGGCGACGACCGAATCCCTAGTTACAACCCGGAGACTATGGAAACAAATGTGCCGGGAGTCTTTCTTGCCGGGACCGCAGTAAGCGGCGGGAGACAAACATACAGGGATTTCGTCGGCACCAGCCATGACCACACTCAAAAAATTGTCAAAAAAATCACCGGAGTTGAAAATGTTCCCGTGGGAACTGTTGAATCCCGGAGGTATCCCTTTTCCTACGCCGATATCAAAACGACCCCCATTCAAAACGACTAAAACCCGAGGGGCTCTCTATTGCGATGCCGAAATGGCAGGCATTCAGACAATAGTTTAACTAAGGAGCCTTTTGCAAAATCCAAGTTGTGTCGTTATTCACCTTTGTCTCTGGGAGCAATTAGTATTGCCTCGCCCTCGGCAACCAGGGTCCCGTCTTGAATAGAACAAGTGGTTTTCATCCTTATTCTGCCCTTTTCCTGCTTTTCGACTACTTCCACCTCCGTTTTCACAGTGTCTCCGATCCGGACTGGTGCTTTGAATTGTATCGACTGGGAGAGATAGATGGTGCCGGGACCAGGAAGCTGCATCCCCAGAACCGCGGAGATGAATCCGGCTGAAAGCATTCCGTGCGCTATTCTGCCGCCGAATTTTGTCTTTTTCATTGCCTCTTCATTGATGTGAGCAGGATTTAAGTCTCCGGTAATGCCTGCAAAAAGATAAACGTCGGATTCGCTGACGGTTTTTTCAACAAAGGCCTTGTCGCCGACGTTGATATGAGAATATGTCTTTGCCATTTTCTATTGTTCCTTTAGTTTGAGTCATTTTAAAGCCTGGAAAGCGGAAAGATGAACTCATCGTAGGACTTATAATCGTAAGCGCCCTCTCACTGAGACATCTGCCTTCGTACCTCTGCCAGAAGCTGGTTTAAACGATACGGTTTGGAGATAAAGCCGGAGGCGCCGAACTGTTCAGGAGCGCTGGCGATCCTATGCCCGGCGTAGCCGCTGGCGACAACAATCTTGATCTCCGGAGCAATGGCCTTGAGTTGTTGCAGACAATGTTCACCACCCATGCCGGGCATACCCAAGTCCATAAGAACAAGGTCTATCTCGTCGCTCCGTTCCCTGAATATCTTTAGAGCCTGTTCTGCACTTTCTGCTCGTATAACGGTATAGCCATGGCGACTCAGTGCATCATCACCTACATCCAGAATGAGCTTCTCGTCATCCACCAGAAGAATCGTTTCCCTTCCATTCAGAGTAAGGTTCGACTCCTGCGGCTCTTCTTCGCCGCCGAAGTCATCAGCGTCAGGCGAAGCGGGAAAGTATATATCAAAGGTGGTGCCCTTGTTCACTTCGGAGTAGCACGATATATGCCCCTGATGCGCCTTGACGATTCCATACACAGTTGCCAGGCCAAGGCCGGTGCCCTTCCCCACCTTTTTGGTTGTAAAAAAAGGTTCGAAAATGCGTTGCCTTGTTGTGTCGTCCATTCCCTTGCCGTTATCGGAAACGCTTAGCCGCACATAGTCTCCCGGTTTTATTTCAAGATACCTCTTGATTAAGTCGTCGTCGGCTTGGAAATTTTCAGACCGGATAGTCAATTGTCCCCGATTGTCCATTGCGTCGACAGCATTGGTCACCAAGTTGATAAGCACCTGTTCTATCTGAACGGGGTCCGCTTTGAGTTGGTGAAGATCAGTGGCGAGCTGCAATTCCATATGAACCATTTTGGGAATGGTTCTCTCCAGCATCTTGCATGTAGCATCTATCGCCTTGTTCAGATCCAATCTGACTGGCTGGACTTCCATTTTACGGCTGAAGGTCAGCATTCTCCGTATCAGATCTGAGGCCCTCTTCGAGGCATTGTCCATTTCCATCAAGAATTTACGGTCTGGGTCATCTTTTTCTTTGTTGAGCAGCAGCAGTTGTGCATAACCGGAAATGGCATGAAGCAGATTGTTGAAATCATGGGATATCCCTCCAACCAAGTTGCCGAGGGCCTCCATCTTCTGAGATTGACGCAGTTGTTCCTCGAGCTTGTGCTTATCCTCCTCAGCAACTTTTTGGGCTGTGATATCAACACAATAGCCGTCAATCACCTCAATATTTCCCGACTCGTCCCGGCTCGGCTTGGCTGACAAACTGATCCAACACGTGCTGCCATCCTTTCGCTTCACCTGGAATTCATATCCGGCGACTACGTCCTGGGTATTCAACAGCTTAACGAGGTTTTTCCTGTCTTCCTGAAAGACATAGAGCTGCTCTTTGGCGTTGGTGATTTTGGACCTGACCTCCTCTGGTGATTCATAACCCAAAATGGCGGCAAAGGAATTATTGACATTAGCGAAACGGCCTTCAAAATCAGTCTGGTAGATGCCTTCTACGGCATTGTCGAAAATGGAACGGTATTTCAGTTCGCTTTTTGCCAGTTCTTCCTGAATGCTGGCCCTCTCTCTGATCTCGTTGTTAAGCTGGGTGTTGCGCTCCTCCAGACTCTCAATCAACTTTCGCAGCCTTGCCGTCGTAGCATTGAAAGCTCCGGCCAAAATTCCGACCTCATCCGAGGTGGTGATGGGAATATGGGTTTCCAGGAGTCCGGCCCTGATTTTTTCGGTACCTTTAATCAGGGTATGTATGGGTCCGGTCAGCCAGCGGGCAAGAATGAGAAGGGGTATGGCGGCTGCGATAAGACAGAACAGGACAAGAATAAGGACAGTTTGACCGAGATTGGAGATAGGACCCGCCAGATCCTTCTCGGAGCCGTTGCAGACCACATACCAGCCCCAGGGTTTGAAGTAAGAATAGACGCCCCAATGGTTTTTCCCTTCCAATACAAACTGGACCTTGCCGGCACGGGTCTGTTCCATCAGGGCAAACCATCCGCGGGAACCAACGTTCATCCCCTCAATGTTTTTATCCTGATGACCGATAATGACACCCTTTGGGTCGATGACAAAGACATTTCCGGTTTTGCCGAAGTGAACGCCCTTGAGATATGCGATCGCCGAACGGCGAACCTGTTCATTCGGCCCGGTTGCACTCTGGTCCTGCTTAAGAGTGGACATGATCCGGTCCAGACGCAGCGCAAGGCTCCCCTCGACAACATTACGGATCGCTAAACGGGAAATGGTGTTGGCGATGATACCGGTCAGCAGTACCGAGACCACAATCAGGGGCAGGGTGATAAGCAGGATCTTCGAATAAATTTTCATTCAGATTGCCTCGGCTTCCCATGCTTTGTCAACTCAGGGCAGGAGATAAGAACAGCACGGAAATACACAAAATTCCTTTACACATTTTAGCGTAATATGTATTTGCGGGCAAGCATCGATTTCGTTGTAGATAAAAACGGGAAGTGCTAGCGGGATGGTGCTGTCTCCCAAGAACAATATGGCCATGTTCCATTTCATATGATATTGTTTGGATTATGACATTGTAGGCTCCGCAGCCTTTCAACAAGTAGAGACATCGATTCGAGGTCCAATGAATTCTTCACCAGACCGGGAACCTCTTACCCGTGGATGTTTGAAAAATGAGCGAGTCTTCTCAACCTTCGACGGATTCGCCTATGGAATCTATGCCAATTCCATTGTCATTGCCGCAATCCTGACCTATTCGCTCCTCTGGCCCTGGCCCAAAGCCAACATCCCTCTGGGGATCGTCATGGTCTGTCTGGCCTTTGTCCCCATGTTCACCGTTTATGCCATGCTGACCACGCTGATGCCCAGAATCGGCGGAGATTATGTATGGCAGACAAGAAGCATAGGGTTGAATTGGGGATTCATTCTGATTGTACCTCCACTGATGATCGGCCCCTGGTTCTATATGGCATCCAACGTCGCACCCGCCTCGACCCTTGTTATCGCCCCGCTGTTGATCAGCCTGGCCAAGATCCTGAATGCTCCCCGGCTGACAGATATGGCCATCGTCATTTCCACTCAGACCGGAAGCTGGTGGTTTTATGTCATCTACGTATCGTTTGCCGGCGTAGTCATGCTCTTTGGAATGCGGTTCTATGCCCGGCTGCAGCGCATAAGTTTTATCATTGGGATGCTTGCTCTGGCATCTTGGGCGGTTATGCTTTTTCTAACCAACAGTTCTCAATTCCAGGAAGGATTCAACGGATTCATGTCCGGAGCGCTGCAATGGGGTCATCACGACGCCTACCGGCAGATCATTAAGAACGCTGTGGAGCTTGGGTATGCGCCGAAACCGCTGTCAGAAACCACCGCACGTTCAAGCTTCCTCATCGGGCCGGCTCTCGCCTATACTTTTATGTACATCTCTTGTACAAGTTTAATGGCTGGAGAGATTCAGGGTGTTGATAAGCTGAAAAATTCGGTCATGATTTTTCTGGGCGGCAACCTCTTTTCCATGGTTGTCTGTGCAGGCTTCATGTGGTTGTTGATATCTCGTCTCTCCAACGAATTCTTTACCTCAGCCAATTTCCTCTGGGCTACCGGCCAAGGGCGGCACATTCCCATCCCCCCAACAACCGGACTATTCCTGATGGCCTTGGGAAGCAGCCCGTGGTACTGGTTTTGGGTGGCCGTCGGACTCAATGCCTGGTTCTGGATCTGGCCGGTAAACAACATCGTGACATCCACCCGGATCATGCTGGCCATGTCTCAGGATCGGCTTCTCCCTTCATTTGTAACCAAACTCTCGAAGAACCGTGGAACGCCCGTCGTGGCCATATGTATCTGCTATGCCTGTTCTCTTCTCATGGGCTGGCTTTACTATTTCACGAGCTTTTCCCGTCTGACCCTTGACATGCCGTTTATGACCTCCATCGCCTTTGCTGCAAGCACCCTTGCCGGAACACTTATCCCTTACTTGCCCAAGACGCGGCGACTCTACCAAAAATCCAGTCTTTCCTCATACACCATTCTGGGTCTGCCGCTGATCACCGTCTCAGGAGTGCTGGGACTTATCTATTTCGTTGTAATGTTTGTTCTTTATATATCCGATGACCGTTATGGCACAAACGATTCTCTTTCTGCCTGGTTTATTCTCGGCTCACTGGCTCTGTGCGCAGCGGGAGTATTGCTCATTCGCCGTTATCGCAAAAAGAGAGGAACGGATTTATCAAATCTTTTGCGGATAATTCCTTCGGATTGATTGCCATGTTTACCCTCTTGTTCACTGCCGACATTCAAGGTTCCGAACTTTGTTGGAAAAAGCTGCTCAACGCGGCAGAACTGTTCCGGGCCGACGCACTCATCGTCAGCGGCAACCTGATGGGTACCGAACTGCAACCTATCGTTCAGGAAAAAAATGATGTCTGGCGCACCGTACTCGAAGACGATCCCATCAAAGTGAAAGGAAATGCGGAATTTTCGGCATTGGAGAAAGAAATCCTGGCCATGGGCCGCTACCCATGCCGAGTCAAGCCGGAAGAGGCCCGCGAACTTGAGCAATCGCCGACCTTGAGGCAAGCCCGGTTGAAACAAGAGTCGATCCTCTGCCTGCGACGCTGGTTGGAACTTGCCGAACGGAGATTGAAAAACGCGGGACAGCGCCTCATCATAATGCCGGGAGATAACGACCCGATGTTTGTCGATGAGATTCTCATGGAATCATCTCTGGTGGAGTGGGCCCAAGGAGAAACCATTCCCCTTACTCCCACCCACAAACTGATCAGCGAAGGCTCCTTTTACCGGGGAGGCCGGGGCGGCTCGCACCGTTTTACGGAGGAAGAGCTGTTTCAATATCTCCAGGATCAAGTGGGTACGATGGACGACGTCCACAGCAATGTTTTTAATTTTCAGACTCCTCCGCTCCACCCCGATCTCTACCATGCTCCTCGCCTCAACTGCACAAGAGAGAAAGACGATTGGACTAAACATCGCGATTTTCCCGGCTGTGCAGCCGTCAGACGGCTTATCGAGACCTATCAACCCTTGCTTAGCCTCCATGGCGGCACCTGCGACAGAGAAAACAAATTTACCCGTATAGGCCGCACGCTCTGCTGTGTTCCCGGCAGCGGCCGCAATGAAGGTCTTCTCACCGGCTTTCTCATCACCCTGGAGGAATCGGAAATTCAGGATTTTCAACCTATTCAGGGCTAACCCGTATTTCTCAAGAACAGAACATAAGATCACGAATTAAATTTCCGTTCCCATTCGAAATCACGTCCGGTCACCTTGTCCTCCATGCGCCTTACGCGCCTTTCGAGACTTTCAAACTTGCGGCGCAGCCGCTGCGCTGCGTTGCGGGGTGAGCGGACATAACTGTCGTAGAATTCCTCTTCTTCCTCGGTTTCCAGAGGTCTGATCGGCCGAGGCTTCATAAGCAATGCGGCGGCGACATAGATACCCGCCACCGGCCAGAAACCGCTTAGAAAAAAGGTGATGACAAAGCCGAGCCGTACCCAGAACACGGGCAGGTCGTAATGATCTGCAAGCCCTCTACAGACCCCGAGAAGAACGCCGTTTCGAGAACGGTAAAAACATTTATCGGTTGTATGGTTTCTCATTTTTTATGTCCTTTCTTATCCTTGCCGTCCATCAGGATGGTCTCGAGCGTTTCGATCCGGTCTTCCATTTCTGTGAGGCCTTGGTAGATCTCCTGGATGATTCTGGCCTCTTCGCTTTTCGAATTCCCTCCATGCCTGGAAAGGCCCGAGCTGCGGATCTTGACGATAGTCAAGATAGTGCCGCAGATCAGCGCAGCAAAGGTCAGAATGGATCCGAAGACGATGGCAACTATGATGACTGAATTCATATGGGTTTGCTCCGGCTACGATGCATTGTCTGCATGTTATGCTTCTGAAGAGGCGGCTCCTGCATGTTTGGTAGCCTTGAGTTTTGCAAGTTCGCGTTCGATCTCGTCATCGGAGGAGAGGCTTTCGAATTCCTCGTCCAAGGTCGGCTTTCTGCCATAATTTACTAAATCGGCTTCAGCCTCCATGCTGTCGATCCTGCGCTCCAAATCTTCGAATCGGCGCATGGTCTCGACGTTGTCCATCTTGCGGATCTCGCTCTGGGCACGTTTTCGGCCGCTGGCATGTTTGTGGCGTTGTACCAGGATTCGCTTCTTCTCCTTGGCGGTGCCGAGCTTCTCTTCGAGTTCGCGGATATCCCCATGATACTGCTCGATCAGGCCTCCATGCTCGACGATCTCCGCCTGCAGCCCTTCGCTTAACTCAGAGAAACGACGTTTTTCAATGAGCGCCTCCCTGGCAAGGTCGTCCCTTCCTTTGGTAACGGCCAAGTCAGCCCGTTCCGCCCAAAGGGTCAGTCTTGAGTTGACTTCCTCGAGCTGCCGTTCGAGCCTTTTTCTTTCGGCGATAACACCGGCACAGGACGACTTCAGTTCGACCAAGGTGTCCTCCATCTCGCGGATCATCATCTTTATCATCTTTTCCGGATCTTCTGCGCGGTCGAGCATGGCATTGATATTGGAACTTACTATATCGCTGAAACGTGAAAAAATTCCCATGTTTTCCTCCCATCGGTATTAGGTTTGCGGCAATGTTCTCTTGTTTAATGTGA
>JBJKQT010000198.1:0-2795 GCA_046705065.1 Desulfocapsaceae bacterium | reverse complement strand
CATAATTCACGTCCTGATACTCATCGACAAAGACATGGGTAAACCGTTTCCTGACTCTGTCACGGCAGACAGGGTCGTTTTCCAACCGCAGGACGGTTTGACAAACAAGATCGTCATAATCCCACATATGCCCAGATGCGAGATGAGCCTGATAGGCACTGAAAAGAGCGGCAAACCGGCCGGGGTCCAGGGAGAACGGCCGGGTAATTTCCGATAAATCGTCGCGGGGGCTAAGAAGGTGTTGTTTTGCCGATCCGATCATGGATAAAAGATTTTGCGACGACTGGTCCGGGCCGTCATCGAATTCAGACATCAACATCTTCTCGATCAGGGCACGCTGCCCCTGATCATCGAGGATGGAAAACACCACATCATCTTCCTGCCACTGCGAGAGGAGCGCATGCCCAAGCGAATGAAACGTGCAGGTCAGAACTCTTCCGCTTTCGGCAGGAACAAGCTTTTCAAGCCGCTCTTTCATTTCCCTGGCGGCTCTCACCGTAAAGGTAATGGCCAGGATGTTTTCCGGGGAGACATTTTCTGCTGCGATCAATCCGGCAATTCTTTGGGTCAGGGTGTGAGTTTTCCCGGTTCCGGGGCCTGCTATTACGATCAGCGGGCCGCCTTTGTGTTGTATCACACGATCCTGTTGGGGATTGGCCGCGTCTCTTTTGTCGTTGCCGGATGCATGCTCAGGTTGATTTTGTTTGTCGATTCGACCTTTATTTTTCCGGCTGCCCGCTTTAATAAAGCTTGGGTCCGTCATACTTCCACTACAGGGGAAAAGCATCTTCCGTCCCGAGAGCTCCCTTTTTTCCTCCTCGGTAAAGATCCTGATTTTCCCGAATTCCCCGTCATATCCCGGCTGGATTTTGAGGTGATTATTTCTGATGCGCGCTATGGCTTCGCCCAGCAGGGGGATTCCCGCCTCTTTGATATCGGTGATGGGAACGTCCTTTAAAATCGAGAATTCCGGGCCAATCTTCTCTATAATTCTTGCCAGATGTGTCATGACCCGCTTGCTCTTGGGCCCACAGCCCAGGATTTCCGCCAGCACCTCGTCAAGGGGAATGATGCTTTGAAACGGGTGGTGCAGCACCGGGCGCAAACCTTCAGCTCTGTCCGCAAGTTCAAGCACACGATAGCTCACGCCCAATGTCATGGATTTGCCGCACACCGGACAAATGCCCTGTCGTTTGGCTGATTCTTCCGGAGACAGGCTGACCCGGCATTTCCGATGGCCGTCGTGATGGTACTTGCCCTCTTCGGGAAAAAACTCCAAGGTTCCAAGGAATCGGGAAGGATCACCTGTTTTCAGGGCGTCTCGGATAGCCGGATAGGATAATTCCGTGGCAAAAAGATTGGCTTCACGCCCCAATTTGGCCGGGGAATGGGCATCGGAATTGGATACCAGCGTGAGGTTGTCCAGAAAGGAGACCCGCCAGTTCATGGGAGGATCGGAGGAGAGCCCCGTTTCGACGGCGAATATTTCTCCGGTCAAATCTTCGAAGCACTCGCCGAGGCTGTCGAATCCCGATTTCGATCCCAGGAGGGAAAACCATGGCGTCCAGATATGGGCAGGAATCAAGAAGGTCTGCAGATGCGTCTCCAGAAGGATTTCAAAGAGGTTTCTCGCATCAATCCCCAAAATAGGGCGGCCGTCGGAGCGGATGTTGCCGATGGCGTCAAGCTTCATATTGAAACGTTCGGCACTCTCAAGATCCGGAAAAAAGACCAGGTTATGATTTTTTCTCGTTTTTCCTCTCTTCTTATAGATGCTGCTTATTTCGGACTCCAACAGAAAACGCACAGTCCCTGGACAGGACATGGGCACTAAGGCATCAAGCTTCCGCTCAATTTCCGGCCTGAGTCTGAAGAGCCCTTCTTCCGCAGGAGCGAGCTTTTCTTTTAGTTCGGCGAACCATCCCGGATGCGTGCTGTCACCGGTTCCGATAACGGTAATCCCTTTCTTCCTGGCCTCGATATACAGATTTTCAAGGTCGAGATTTTTGGCTGTGGCGCGGGAATATCTGGAGTGAATATGAAGATCGGCAATGAATTTCATCGGGGCGTCCTCAGCCGTGTGAAAATTTTTGCATCAACGTTGTCTCTCGGGGAAATAAAGAACCACGTATCGTTCTGCATGGCAATCAAAATAGCGCTGTAGCCAGGCATCGTCTAAGTCGGTCTATCTCCAATTGCTCACAGCCTTATCCGGGTCATGCGGGGTCGATCCGGCATGGAACATATCCATACAGCATTGTTCTCAAAAAATCGTGATTCGTGTTTCTGGTCACCTCTTGCTCAGGTGGCGACGATTGGAATAGTTACGGCGCGAAAACCTCCGTCCGGTCTCCAAAAGACCTGCAATCCGCCTTATGCGCGCTCTTCCCAAACAGCTGCCAGATGCACTATCGTTTCCACTGCTTTTTCCATATCCTGTATGGAAATCCATTCAAGCCGCGAGTGAAAGTTGTGGCCGCCGGTAAAAATATTGGGGGTTGGTATGCCCATGGCGGAAAGCCGGGCGCCGTCAGTACCTCCGCGGATGGCATTGCGTCGCGGTATAAGGCCTGCCCGTCTGATGGCCTCGATTGCATAGTCGGCGACATGAGGATGGGCCTCGAGCACATATTTCATGTTGCGGTAACTCTCCTCTATGGACAACTCAGCAACCAGCCGGGGATACTTTTTCCGCAGTGTCTCCAGCACCGTTTTCAGAAGCGCCCTTTTTTCCTGCAGCCCTTCCACGGTAAAGTCACGGAGTAAATACCTCAGCACTGTTTTCTCCACCGCGC
>JBJKQT010000197.1:0-3571 GCA_046705065.1 Desulfocapsaceae bacterium | reverse complement strand
CAGTAGGAGCCCATTCTCGCAAACACCCCTTGACCCAGCTCCCTTGAGAAAAAAACTTGACTTATTGAAAAAAAGAGCGAAAATAATACTAGGTAACATACCAATATAAAAAGAAAAAGCAGGATATATTACGTATACTTCCATCAGATATTCACAATTAGTCGGCTCATAACCATTCTAAATGAGCTAAAGCCGATTTCCTTAGTCGATTATACCCTTTTTTGCTAATGACCCATTAGGGTTCTTTTTGTGTTAGAAAGTCAAATTCTAGGTCAGCGATCGAAGCCCCGGATGTAGGTTAATCCCACGCGTCTTCAGAAATTGTTGCATGCTGCCAACAATTTTTTCACGGGTTACCGACCAAGTCACAGTATAATCGGAGTTGCCACCACATCCTGCCGGAGAGTTGGAGCCTGGATAACTCATGGTCTTCCGTAACGTCTTGTCCCCGCCGGAATCGATAGCCTTATCCCATTGCTCTTTGCTCCAACCGATCGCGTCACCTACGACGAAGCCGTCGCAATCAGGAAAAAAGAAGGAAGCTATTTCATCTCCAAGAGCCTCAAGGAAAATCGGTGACCAATCCGAAGTATCATCGAAGGGATCTCCATTCTCGGGGCTCGGAACGTCCTCACCGGCGAAACCGGAAGATAAGTTTGGAAATCCCCCATCTTCTACCCCAACCATACCTTGGACTAGTGGCACCATTGTATCAAGGAGATTATCATTGAGCTTGACCAAGCTTACTGGCAGGTCTCCCGCTCCACCATTGTAAATCTCATATGCGAAAGTTGCCGTAGTCGTTTCCTGGGAGATCAAAACCGGACCAAACACTAGATCATTAACGATATAGCTGCCATTATTGAGGTCGCCAGCGAAATGCAACTTGACCGGGAATCGATGATTTCCAACCTGCAGGCTGAAAGTCACAGTGTCTGTATCCTTAAAACGCGAACGGGTATTGGAGATGTGAAAGGATTCCAATAAGAATGTGTAGAGATTCATCTTTCCCTCCGGTGTTCGGGTTCAGCCAGCCCATGCAACACAATAATAGCGGGAATTAAACCCTGCACTACTGCGAAGGGAGGCACAGAGCCATACCAATGCCGCCTCGAATTCTGATTAAAAATTTTTGACCCTTTACTCATATTCTCGTGTGGATGATGTTGTCGACATATCTAATCATGCAGTTGAACGGTATTGGACGTCAACTCCGCACAACTACCTAATCAAAAAAATAATATCTCTCTGTCCGCTTAATATCAATTGAAGCCCATCAATTTCTTAAGTGCCTTTGGTGAATTGGGCGGAAACAGGTTCCGAATCCCTTTTGTTAAATTGAAACCTTTTCGCATTGCCCGTGTACGAAGCGATATGCTCTTTCGGGCGAGTTCAAGAAGGATTGTGGCGTCAGCCTGAATACCGATAGTGCTAAAAATAACGACTGGTGCAATTGGTATCTCGGCTAAAAAGCCGACACTAAAAGGCTCGCCTTCTCCACCTGAGCCTCCTGCTTCACCTACCAAAAAAACTTCGAATTCTGATTCTCTGGCAGGAAAAACATTGCCGCTGATCTTCTGAAAATCGCAATCCGGCTCAATATCCTGGGTTGAAACCTCCCCTCTTGAACTGGTTATGCCGAAGAACGGATTATCCCAATAAACATAGACGGTATCGCCGCTCCCCTCGATGATGAATTTGACGTACCCTTCTGTGCCGGTCGCAACACCGCTGGATTCAGACCGCCATGTGCCATCAGCTCCTGGAGGAATATGATCAGGAGGGGAGAGCCCAGGAGTCCACTCACCATGACACAGATGATCGAAGGATTTGGTCAGATCTAATCCAGACAAATTTGAGAGGGCAATACGGAATGCTCGAGCCGACATATTTTCTTCCTCCTAATCAACTCATAAAAAGGCCATCATTACTGTTACTGCAAGGCGACCAGGATAGGCAGTAGTCCTTTGCCCGACTCAAGGTTACCCAGAGCTTTACCTAAAACTGAGCCGAAGGCCTTGACCGGATCGTCCGCCTTCATGGCGTGGCCAGGTGTCGGAGAAGTTGTAAGGAGGTCCCCAACTCGTATTGACGAATACTGGGCATCAACCTTGCAATATACCTTGCCTATTAGAGCAATTGGTAGACGTTCGTTCCGTGAGGATTGTTTATCAAGAACAATTGCAGGCCGGTAGTGCCCTGCACCGGAAACCACGCCAGCTACTTTTTTGTCATATGGTTCATGGCTTTGGTCCATACGGCCTTCCTCATTAATAACGACTACTGTGCCTGCCTCGATATGCTTTATTTCTACAAAATCAAATTGCTCTGCACAATCAGCACCTGGAAGGAAAATATCTCCGGTAACATTGACATTCCCGTTAACCTGCACATCACCATCAAAGACAGCCGCATTCCCTCCTTTATTATTGACCCCGTGTATCCCTGCTCCAGATTTGCTTTGGCATATCCCGTACACACCATCTCCTGACTGACTCGTACCAAATACACCGGATCCATTAGTGCTCCAACCTTCGGTTCCGGAAGCTGCTACGGATGTCCCACGAACACCGGCAAAACTGGTGCTGTCACCGCTAACGCCGTAATTGTTTATACTCCAACCTTCAACACCGCGTCCTTGCTTGGAGTTTGCGTAGACACCGGAAAAATTATCGCTGGATGCTACCATCGCAGCGGTTACTGCAGTACCAGCAGCTTTTAGAGAATCGACTTCATTTTTGTCGCCGGCAAGAGCCCAAACACCGGCAGCATGCTTCATACTTACAAGAGTGGCAGAAATGCTTAATTGTCCATATCCTTCTATGGAAGGTGGTGTGGTTGGCCCGGTGGGGCCTACGGGTGGTTTTGGCATTTCCATAATAGTTACTCCTCTAAATTATTTTAGATATTAATCTGTCAGAAGATTTATGGCTCATCTGGATTACGCGTTCCAAATATACTACGAGAGGCAGAGGTTATCGCTCTTGGTCGCCTCGTGATGGCCAGCCGACAAACCGCATCAGGCCTGAAGAGTTGCGGGTTCGCCCACAAGTGACAAACATGCCTAGAATTGCCTGTCTATCAGCCATGGTGACTGGCGAAGAGGCTGTAGAGCAGTAACCGGAAGCGATGAACCTCGCCGGGCTGTTGTTTTTGATTTTACCAATGCTATGCATAGTCGGATGAACACAGAAAATTTTGTTACCCATTGAAAAAGCAACGTTTTTGTATGATACCATCCGTTATAAGATCAGGAGGATGAGAACCTTAAAGATAGAATAATCAGACTCATTATCGTTAACAACGAGCTGAAGCAAAAAAATATGGAGGGAGTATAGAGCTCTGTGCTTTTTAGTTTGAGAGCTTATATGAGAGGAGGAAAGAAGAGAGAGAAGTGACCAAAGACAAGCTCTTAAAAGTGCAACAGAACTCCGACCGGATGTTTCTACTGTTTATCTTCGAAAATGTATCCGCAGTTTGTCCTGCATTTTTGATTTTCGGATCAGTTCCTGACGCCTATATTCCAGACTTTTATCAGTGAAGATCAACGGTATTCTTAAAGACACAGAAG
>JBJKQT010000196.1:0-5649 GCA_046705065.1 Desulfocapsaceae bacterium | reverse complement strand
CGTGGAAGCAAAACCCATGAGTACGCCAAGTGCAGCATAAGGCAATAGAAGCCATGGGTCGAGGGGGGCAAAATAGGGCTGCTCCAGCTCGGGAATCACAAAGGCGGGGTGAACACCGAAGAATAGTTGTCCGATATAGGTTGCCGTAACAGTGGCGATGGCGACGGGGACCAGAGTGGTTACACTCACTTCATGCAATAGTAGTTCGATGGCGAAAAGAAGGCCGCCGATGGGAGTGTTGAATGTGGCTGCTATTCCACCGCCGGCGCCGGCCGCTATGAGCGTGATGCGCTGTTTGGGCGTCATCGGAAATATCTGACTGATGGTCGAGCCGAAAGCGGAGCCGATCTGAGCGATGGGACCTTCTCGCCCTACTGAACCGCCTGTTCCAATGCAAAATGCAGAAGCCAAGGCCTTGAAGATGGCAACAACCGGCCGTATAACGCCTCTCCCGTAATACACCGAGTCCATGACTTCAGGTACACCATGTCCTTTGACTTCGGGGGCGAAGTTTGTAACAAGAAACGTGACGACAAAGGAGCCTAAAACCGGCACGATGATTATGGCGGGACCCCACGGGCCGGCAGGAGTATGCTGGTTGGCGTCGTATGCAAAAGAGAGCTTGCCGAGAAACGAGAGGTTGTGAACCAACGCGATCATTGCACGAAAAAAGAGCGCTCCCAACCCGGCAATTGCACCCGTGATGATGGCTAGCAGCAGAAAACCCAAACGCCGCATGGGTTTCATCATAATGTCGAGTGCCGAGTTAATAGTGACCTCCACAAGCTTCAGGAAGATTGAACTTGTTGATCTTTTACTTAAAATATTCTTCTTTATTGGTATGTTGTCAACGAGGCCATGCCCTTATCGGGATATCGGATGGTGGCGACCAGTTCAAATTTATACATCGCCCTTCCAGCTTTGTTTGCAGGTCGTCCATGAAGATCGGGGACATGAGACGATACCGGATCTTACCTGTCGTGCAATCCCGGCAACTCGGCCTGACGATTAGTTTGCTTATGTTCTCATTCAATTTGTGGGTTGCCGGCGTTGAGCAACGACGAATGTTGGGCTTTTGATTCTATTTGATTGGGAAAGGTTGATTTGACTTTCGTCTTTACTCTGAGATACCCTCTTATTATGCATCGAGAGAACGAAACAGGATTAAATTGGCATCGTGATCAAAAATCTACAGAAAGGAGGAGCAATCATGGCCAACGTTAAATCCAAATCCGTCACTCAAAAAAACAAAAAAATATCTGGAACAACAAAGACGACAGAAAGTCCTGTGAATGCAGAGCAACGTTACCGGATGATTGCCGAGGCCGCATATTATCGTGCAGAAAAGCGCGGTTTTTCCGGAGGAGATGTGGAAAATGACTGGTTAGAGGCGGAAGCGGAAATTGATGCTATCCTTCGTCAACAAACGGAGTCAAGCAAAAAAGGCATGAATACAAAACGGGATTTCCAGCGGAAACTCGAAGAGCAGCTCAAAGAATGGGATGATAAATTTAACAGCCTTCAGGCGAAAGCCAAGAAGGCGAAAGCAGAAATCCAGTCTGATATTGAAAAACAAATTTCAGCGCTGACTTCAAAAAGGGAAACAGCGCAAATCAAGATGCATGAGTTGCGCCAACGAACGGAAGATACGTGGGAAGAGATGAAATCCGGTGCGGAAAAAACATGGGAGGAGATGCAGGAAGCACTTGATCGTTTCGTGTCTCGTTTCAAATGATTGGCAATGATTTGTGGAAAACGACGCGCAGCCGAGAAAATGAAGACAGGCTTGATTGGAAAATGTACTTTTCCAATCAAGCCTGAAACCTATGACCTTTTTCTCATACAATCTGTGACCTTTTTTTATTCACGTTCGCTTAGTGGGATAAAAGGACGTCTTGTATGGCCGGTGTAAAGCTGACGGGGCCGGCCGATGCGCCGGCTTTCCTTATCTCCCATCATTTCACGCCAGTTTGAAAGCCAGCCGGGGAGTCGTCCCAAAGCGAACATCACCGTAAACATGTTCGTGGGAATGCCCATGGCACGGTATATTATTCCGCTGTAAAAGTCGACATTCGGGTATAGATTTCTGCTGAGGAAATAGTCGTCTCCTCGCACTCGTTCTTCGAGTTCTTTGGCGACATCCAGCAGCGGGTCGTTGACGTTTAATGCAGCAAGGGTTTCATCGCAAGTCTTTTTGATTATCTTGGCCCTGGGATCGAATGTTTTGTAAACACGATGCCCGAAGCCCGATAATCTATAAGGATCGTCATGGTTTTTGGCCTTGCGGATATATTTTTCAAAATCCTTATCGTCAGCATATATATCTTCAAGCATTTCAACAACTGCCTGTGCAGCGCCTCCGTGGAGAGGCCCCCAGAGGGCATTGATTCCGGCAGCGATGGAAGCATAAAGGTTCACACCTGCACTGCCAACGAGCCTAACAGTCGATGTAGAGCAATTCTGTTCATGATCGGCGTGCAGAATCAGGAGCTTATTGAGGGCGCTGACAACCTCGGGCAGAATCTTGTAGGGCCTGGTCGGTGTGTCGAACATCATATTGAGAAAATTCTCGCAGTAGTTTAAGTCGTAGCGCGGATAAATAAGAGGGTGTCCTTTCGACTTCTTGTACGAAAAGGCCGCAATCGTCCTAACTTTTGAAAGAAGCCTTGCGGTGATGCTGTCGAAGGTTTCCATGGGGTCAGGATGGGTGGTCAATTCAGGATAGAAATTATGGAGTGAATTGACCATAGTGGAAAGGATGGACATCGGCGAAGCATAGGGAGGGAAATGATCGAAAAAATGTATCATATCCTCATGGATAAGAGCATATTGAGCCATCAGTTCCCGATATTCGTTCAACTCATGTTCGTTAGGCAGGTCTCCATGGAGGAGGAGATAGGCAACTTCGACGAAGGAGCAGTTTTCCGCGAGGTCTTCTATGGCGTATCCTCGGTAATCCAGCACGCCCGCCTTGCCGTTCAGGTAGGTTATGGAGCTGGAGCATGAGCCTGTATTAACATATCCCCTGTCAAGGGTGATATACCCTGTTTCTTTTAACAGGGTGCTGATGTCAATGGCTTTTTCGCCATATGAACCTTCGATTACAGGAAGTGAATAGGTTTTTCCTTCGAGAATAAGCTGTGCAAAATTGTTTGGCATTTCAATACCTCTTGGCTGGTGCACCCCAGATTTTGTCAGGATGCATATGGTCTTTCTGATGTTTCTTTCCAATCTGGCCGAGGCAAAGCAATTGATGCAGAAAACCGGTTGTTGCTGTACAATGGATTCTCTGTAAGCAACGATCACAAAAATATCGGATATAACTGCGCTACGAAGAGGTAAATCTCAACCTTGGACAGATGTGGGAGGCGAGAGAGTAGTTTCCTTAAATTCTCACCGAAAGGATAGAGTAACATAGATGGTTCATTTGATCAATTTTTTCTTTTTTGTTATTTTTTTAAAATGAATTTTACCGGAACGTCGACCTTGTCATCTTTGTGTCGGATGCTGCGATTGTCTTTTAAAACTATTAGATTTAACGGCAATGTTTTGGGCTGGAGATTAACATGCTGAAAAGTGAGCTCTATTCTCGAAGAGTACGGCAATTTACCGAGGACGTTACCGTCTATCCTGTAAGTTGTGAAAAACTGGCAGGGGGACGAGACGATCGCCAATGGCTCGACGCCGTGCTTGAAGGGGGGGCTCGAATCGTCCAGCTGCGGGACAAAGAGAGCAAGGATTCGCATCTTTTGGAAAAAGCAAAGTATTTCCGCCAAAAAACCAGAGAGGCGAAGGCGTTGTTTTTGGTTAATGATCGTTTGGATATCGCGCTTCTCTCAGATGCAGATGGCATGCATGTTGGGCAAAAGGATCTGCCTCCCGAAGAGATCAGAAGGCTAGCGCCTGATTTTCTTATCGGTATTTCCTGTAATTGTGAAGATGATGTAAAAAAATTGGCCACAACGGTTGCAAGGGATGCGAATCTCGTATCCTATTTCAATATCGGTCCGGTGTATCCGACGAAAACAAAAGATTGTCTGGCTTCGTTTTTAGGCCCTGACGCTATTGGCAGATTCAGCAGATATTGCTCTTTACCTTTCACCGTGATGGGAGGAATAAAACTCGGACATATCCAAGAGCTTGTCGACAGCGGCGCAAGGCGTATTGCTGTCGTCACTGCAATTAGCAAGGCTTTCGATATTCAAAAGGAAACACGAACATGGGTCGAAAGCATCAAGGCCCGCGTTTCTGAAATAAAGTTGTAGGAAGGACCCTATGAAAAAGACGGAAGAGTTTAGAGGAATTATTGATGAGATACAGCTTCTGATAAAATACGCAGTAAGTAAAGAGGAGAGTCAACAAGCCGTTGCGCTTGTTGAAAAATATAAAGGTAATGGCGTCGCCCTCTCTCTCTTGAAAGAATTTTACTCCTTTTTGCCCGAGGCAAGAGAAGAGGCGGTATCACGGGTTGTTCAAATCGATATGCGTCAGGGTATCTTTCTACTTGGGGTTGATACCGGCACCCATGAATATATATTCTTTGCCACCGAGGAAGATGCCGGAAGTCTGGGGGAATACCTGGAGGAAGCAGGCGATGAAGAGACTTTTCGCTTTTTCGGTTATTCGGACAAACAGGAGTTTCTCAAGCTGCATCCGACTATGGAGGAATTTAAGGATTTCGAAGCGATTCTTCCCCTCAATAAAACGTTCTGCCCTGTTTGTTCCGCTGCTGTCGGCGAGCATCATCACTTGGGCTGTCCTGTCGAGATTTGCCCATGGTGTTTAGGTCAGTTGAGCAAGTGCAACTGCCGGTTCGATCAATTGGAAAAAGAAGTGATGAACGACGACGAAGATCTTGAACGGTTAGAGCTACTTTTGCAAGAAAAAGGTCGAATTCCCTTTGAGGCGGGCCAGGGGCCATCGTATCCGATGGCCGGTAAGTCAACGAAGTGAGTTGGCGCATCAGAAAACATCGAAAAAAAGCGGCCGACTTGGAAATTTGATTTGCCGTCGGCCGCAATCAATTTGCTAGCAGTTTCTCTTTTTTGTCCGAACAGTATCTATCGAACTATTTTTTTGATCCATCAGCTTTCTCCAAGTACTGATAGAGATCGGAATCTGCCGATAGGACAAGGGACGTGTTTTTCCCAATACCGTTTTTGTATGCATCAAGCGTCTTCTCGAAGGAGAAGAACTCCGGGTCCTGCGTATAGGCTTCTGCATAGATTCTCGATGCCTCGGCATCCGCCTTTCCTTTAATGACCAAGGCCTGCATATTTGCTCCGGAGCGGATCTGTTTTAGTTCTTTGTCGACTTTTCCCAATATCTCAGCCTTGTTTCCTTCACCTATGGACCTTTTCTCGGCAGCGATGCGTTTTCGCTCCGAGATCATTCGATCATAGACCTTTTTTCTGACCGAATCGATATAATTGACACGCTTAAACATGACATCGATGAGTTCAATGCCGTATTGGGGCGTGAGCTTTGCTGCAGCCTGAAGGATCTCTTGGGTTATCTTGTCCCGTCCCATTTCGGGACTGGTTCCGACGTTCTTCGTTGTCTGCGACATGGTGTCTTTTGACCAGTCGGAACTTCGGATAATCTCCATGAGATCGCTCTTGTTTATCATGTCCCGGACTGTGCCGTCTA
>JBJKQT010000195.1:0-22268 GCA_046705065.1 Desulfocapsaceae bacterium | reverse complement strand
CGACAAGATCGCGCAATTTTCGTTTAAACGAAACCGGTGAAATCTCGCCTTGTCCATTACTGCGCGTTCGCGGATCACTCTCCTGATCCGGGTTTCCGTTTGGATTGGAGTTAACCGCTTCGATAATCAACAAGCCTGTTACGCGTTTTATTGTTTCTTCGTTCATTTTCTATTCTCCCTGATTGCTCGTATTTTCGATACTCTTCTCGGAACCACTCGTTTTTGTTTTTTTGGGAAATGATGATAAATACCCCAAAAATAATTGGGCGCGCTCTTCTGCATCCAGACGCTTCGGCCATCCTTGCTCAAGAAGAGGATCTGCGATCTCAGCCCACTGTTGCATCCAGTAATGCACTAGTGCACCTTTCTCGTCATTGTGATAGGCACGGGCCCATTTCACATACGGCGAAGAACGCATGGCGAGCTGGCTTAAAGTCATACCGGGAGATTCCATCATGCCAACCAGCATCGAGCTACCGCACAGTTCAGGTGGCAGATCCTTTTTGCGCACCACCTCGCAATACAACTGGTGAATTTCATCAGCAACGCGCAAGAAGCGGCCTAAGAGAAACGCACTTTCTTTCATAAACGTCTCCTTTTGTTTTCCTGATTTCAACAACAACAAACCCAAAATTCCCGGGTAAAAAACTTTATCCGGCAATTTGGCGATCTCGTGTCTTCCTGTGCTTTGACAGAGCAGAAGGAAATACCCCTGCGCGTGCTGAATAAACCGTACCACCATGTTAGCGGCCAACGCATTGCACGGTTCTTCTAGCAACAAACGCAGGCCATCTGCCGGCTCGAACATTTTAACTTTTCCAGCTTGCTCTCCAGTTCTTTTCCAAACCGTGTTCAGATATCGATGCAACTTGACAGGGAAGACAGTTTCACCTTCCACAGGAACAGGACGTGATCTTCCAGTCTTCTCGTCTTTCTTCTCGCTCCAATCTTTTACATCCAGTGACGGAATATTCTGGCAGCCCTTATGCCAAACCTTAGATACCATCTCCAGGTATGCCACAGTGGTATTGCGGTAATAAACTACCTTCGTTCTTGCTTTGTCCATTTTCCTTAAAGAAAATATCTCAAGCTCCGTCTCCTCCGCCGGTCGCCCCAAACCTTTTAATTGCTCGATTACGCTCTTTGCAAGTCTCTCGAATTTTTCTGTTTTAAGTCCCTCATCAGGTTGTGCACCGAAAATTTTTATAAAAGGAATCTTATCCTTGGGTAGAATTCGTGGATAAGCAAAAAGCAATTCCTTGTCGCCAGCCATGCCATAAGTCTCGCCATCATGTTCTTTATCCGATATCCGTTCCAACGCTGCTTTCGTACGCCTACGGGTTTCCGCCCCGACTGGAAAAGTTTCACTTTCGCATTGATGGTATCTTTTTTGCGCTGGTATCGTTTTTGCTTGGGAACGGAGAATCACCCCGCCCAAATACGGCAGTGCAACATTAGGAAATTTATCAGCCATCTGCTGTGCATCCAGGCCATAAGCATCTTTATCATTAATAGTTGCAGAAGCCTCAAAATCGCGAGTCGTTGCAACACTATCCATTAGAAACACATTAAGTCTGTTGATAGTTTTCTCATGGGCAACCGGATATTCCTGGTATTCTGCAAGATCCAAAAAGACGGAAAATTTCGGTATAGGAACGCGTGAGTCAGCATCTTCCTTTCGTTTCTTCTCAGCCGTTACAAAATAACACATCAAAGAAAGCGGCATTTCTCCCGCCTCAATCTTGTGCATCAAAGCTTCTCTGTATTCCTCTTGAAATTGTTGAACATTAATCCGACTCACCGCATCAAAAAAAAGCTGCAATGTCTCACCACCCTTTAAACGGTTAGTACAGGACTTTTCTAGTTCTTCCCGAACCGCACCAAAACAGCGCTCTAATCCATCGCATGTCTTAGCCCAAAAGTAATCTTCCTGCTGCATAAAGGGCTTCCAATCAAAATTTCCGTTACTTAACGCTACCTCTATTTCTTTGGGAGCTTTTTTGCATTCATCCGTTGATCTTACCAATCGAAAAAGAGGCCGGACATTAAACCCTGGTAATGATCTCCCGTTATCCGGTTCATACTTACGTAGAAAAGCGGCTTGTTCGTCCTTCAGCAAACTCAAATCCTTGATATGACCATCCGCCGTTAGCCATATTCGCACACATGGCTTTTTTTTCGTCACCTTTGGCAGAACCTTCAGTTTCGGATGCCAGTCAATGGTAAAGATATTTGCTTTATCCATCGCTTCAGCAACCTTGACCAGTTCATCTATCATTGAGTATCCCCCTTCAGATTGTAGTACAAAACCCCGTGTTCAATTTTGACATTTTGATCATAGGTGAACTTTAATGGATGTTTACAATCACCACCAAAGACCTTCCGCAACATTGAAGGTAAAACCGTATTGATATCATCCTGTATCTTTGTTTCCTCACGGAAAGGACCAACATATGACGGGGTGAATTCTTTCCAACCAAGGCAAGGCATCACAAACCATTGACCTCGTTTAAGCCGCCGCTCGAAAATTGCGGCATAGGCATGACCAGGAGACGAAGTCTTACGATCCCACTCACTTGCTTTCTCACCCAACGTTTCCTTTTTTTTTGCCGGATAGACATGTGCGTACATTCTGTAACAGACGTCCGTCAATACAGTTGTCAAAAACTGATATGCTCCATCTGTTCCACTTTTACGTAACGGCCCATTGTAATTTGTAGCATAGCTGTGAAAATGCAAAGGACGACAAATGTCGATTTTAAAAGGCACAATCTCTATGGCAGGTCCCCACAGAATCGATTCAAAGATTCCTTTAACAGCTGAATAGGTTGGGGCGGGATAACTTACTGGACAGTCTCCTGTATCTGGCCGTGTCCACATTGCAGTCGCCCCTGCAATCTCCAATGTAATAAGATATGGTTTCATACCTACTCCTAATCTTTATATGTTTTTTTCCGATGAATCATTTCTCCCTTCAGGAGGTTAATTACCAACCGAATCATCAACTCCTTTTGTCTCGGCTCGCTCTCGGCAATCAGCAAGGCCAGAGTCACCAAGCCATTAGCGTTAATTCCGGATTCTTCAAGAAGATTGTTCTCGTTAAGGTATATCAGAAAGAGAAGCGAGCCGATCCGTTTGTTGCCGTCGGTAAAGGGGTGGTCTTTGATGACGAAATACAACAGATGGGCTGCTTTTTCCTCGACACTGGGATAAAGATCGTAACCGCCGAAGGTTTGATCAATATTTCCGAGAATGCTTTGTAGGGAGTTCTCCCGCTCCTGCCCAAACATGTCTCCCGCCTCTCCACGGTTGATCAGTTCGGTCTTGAAGATGGCCACCGCCTCGTTAACATGACCATACCCAAATGCCTTTTTCGGAGGGCACAGCTTTTTGGGCCGATCAAGCCTGTTTTCATCTTATTGCAGCAGGAGAGTCCAGGTTTTCGAATAATCGTTGATAATTGCAGAAAGTAAACTTTTGTGATCCATCCTTTCATTGTTTTTATTTGCCATCTTTTCTCCGCTGGTTGTTCACTTTTGAAAAAAACAGATTGGATTTCAATTATAAACACATTTTGTCTCTAACCACCATACCACCCTAACCCTGTCAAAACGTGTCATACCGGCGAATATTTTCCGTCATTTTCTCGATTTCGTCCCGGACCAGATCGCGCAGTGCAGGCGGCTGGACGACCTCGATATCGGCGCCGTAGCTGAGAACGATTCTGGCCAGTTCCCGAAAATCGGCCGCCGGGAAGCTGAGGGTCAGGCCGCCGTCCGGATCGCGCTCGCTGCGCTGGTCGTGATGCCAGACCTGCTCCGATACCCATGGGGCGATCTTCGGCGAAAAGCGCAATGTCACCTCAGTGGTGTTCTTCCCTTGCATGATCCCGAACTGGCGGCGGGTATACTCCTTGACGGGTGGCAGGTGTCCGGGAAGCTCAACGGTTTTCTCGGTTGCGGCGATGCGTTTGATCCGGGCGAGGGCGAAGTCCCGGATGTCCTGACGCTTTGTGCACCAGGCAATCAGGTGCCAGCTGCCCATGTAATGCATCAGGTGCAGAGGAAGGATGGTTCTTTTGGAATTTCCCGGTTTGTGAGGGGAATGATAGGTGATGGCAAGGGGGCGCTCTTCGAAAAGAGCCTTCGCAGCCTGCCGGAAGATATCGGTATCGACCTTGCCGTATTCGATGTTCTTGACAGAGATCTTGTCGTTCAGCCGGCTCAGACAAGGGTTGTTTTTAAATCCGACAGACCCTGCCACCCGGTCGATCAACCGGCAGAGATCATCTTTTAAGACCTGATCGGGAACGGTGGAAGCCAGGCGAACGGCAAAGGCCAGGGAAAGGATATTGGTCTCGGTGATCCAGTTGCCCGGAAGCTCGAAGGAATCATCCGTGTACCGGTAGCCGCGGCGGGAATAGTCGTAAATCAGGGGAGCCAGGAACCGGTCGCGCATGAATTCGATGGCGCGCTGGGCCGTCCTGCCCGTGATTTCAAACTCTTCAGCCAGATGCCTGGCATTGGGATACATTCCCGATTTAATCCGGCCATGGAACCAGAAAAACCGCTCGTACTGGAGCTGCTCAGACACTGTTGCCCCCGGTGCTTTATGGTCTGATGTGAATCATACCTCCGTCAGTCTACAGATCGGGCATTCAGCAACCGATCAGCAGTCTCCCCGCCCAGACCCCTAACATACCAACACACTACACACTTCACAACAATGTTTTTAAAAGTCAAAACACATCGTCTGCTTTATCTTTTCCAGAGGCTTTCGGTTGGTTTCACCCCAAATTCAACTCGGTGGTGAACATACGCCCAACCTGACATTATTGATTTGCCCATTGTTATTGTTCCGACTATGCTAATAGTAATGGAGCCTCCTGCAAAATGACCTTGTCGCCCATACACTGCGTTATACTTAAAATTTTATTCTCAAAAGAGCTGCTCTCTGCCTGTGGTAAAATTTTTCGGGTGCCTAGATTTTGATTGAAAATCTTCATTTGCGACAGGCTCTAGGGGATGGAAATACCAAGAAATTTTTCGATGCAAAGGATACGAAATGTCCGATCTGGGTTGCCGGATTTTGATTGTCGACGATGATAAAGTTTCTCTCTTGATGCTGAAGAAGCACCTGCTCAAGCAAGGTCATGAAGTATTTAGCGCCGCCAACGGGTTCGACGCACTTTCGTTGCTCGAAACCGAGACGGTGGACCTGGTCATATCCGATCTCATTATGCCGAAGATGGACGGTGTTCAATTTATGCACTCGGCAAAAGAGAAGTACCCCACCCTGCCCTTCATTTTCTGCACCGCTCATGGGAGTATTGAAAGCGCTGTATCGGCAATAAAAGAGGGAGCACTCGACTATCTGGAAAAACCCTATCATCTACAGGCCTTGGATGTCGTATTACAGCGCTCTCTTGAATTTAGGCGACTCTCCAATGAGAACGCAAAGCTGAAAAAGCACTACAGTGAGCGATTCAGCTTTCACAGCATAGTGACACAGTCACCGATCATGCACCAAACGTTGGAATTGGCGGCTCGTGTGGCGGCATCGCCCAAAACGACCGTGAGTCTGACAGGAGAAAGCGGTGTTGGGAAGGAGGTGCTTGCCCGGGCAATTCATTGTGAATCCGGATGCCTGCCTGACAGCTTCGTTGCGGTGAACTGCGCCTCGATTCCCGAGTCGCTCATGGAAAGTGAACTCTTCGGCCATGTTCGCGGGGCCTTTACAGGCGCCGAGAAAGAGCGGGAAGGAAAGTTCAGTCTGGCCCGCGGAGGAACTGTACTGCTGGATGAGATCGGCGACATGCCGATTGCGCTCCAGGCAAAGCTTTTGCGGGTTCTGGAAGAAAGAACCTATGAGAAAGTCGGCTCCAATGTACCCATAAAGGCGAATTTCAGAGTGATCGTTGCAACCCATCGCAAATTAGCTGAAATGGTAGAACAAGGCACATTCAGGGAAGACCTGTTTCACCGCATCAATGTTGTACCCATTGCCATCCCGGCCCTCAGGGAACGCACGGAGGACATCCCTCTTCTCGTGGATTATTTCCTTGGTCTTTTTCGAGATCATCAAGGAAAGTCGCTCCCTGGTGTCTCGCAAAAAGCCATGGATGCGATACTTTCCTATTCCTGGCCGGGCAATGTCCGGGAACTTCGCAATGTGCTCGAATATGCAACCATCATGGTTTCCGATGAACTCATCAGACCCGAACACCTTCGTCTTTCAGCAAATGAGCAGCCCCCAGGAACTGCCGATGCCGGTATGGTGGATTTCCATCTCAATGTTCCCGCCGACGACCTTTCCCTGGACACCTTAACTGCGAAAATCCTCGAGATTGCCCTCCATCGTTGCAGCGGCAACAAATCAAAAGCTGCCGCTCTCCTCAAAGTCAACCGCAAGATGTTTTATCGCTGACCCTCGTTGTCCCACACAGCAGCACTTTGTCCTTTTCAAGGACACTTCTCTCATCTACTGATTTATCCAACCCTCCATAATCACTCTTTTTCTACATTTGGCACCGTTCTTGCCATTCCTCTACTCAAAAGCGTCTTTCCCTAAACATGTTGTCCCATTAACGGACGCCAAAAAAGAGGTACTAAATGTCTCAAATAGAGGTTGAGCGATTCTTAGGCAGGATCTTAACCGATGCGGATTTCAGATACATGGCATCAAAATCCTTGGAGTGTGCCTGTTACAGCAAGGGGTTTATTCTCTCGGCAACGGAAATGTCGTTTCTTCGAAACATTGATTTCTCGCTGGTAAGCAAGCTTGCAGAGAGCATTGATGATTCGCTCAAGAGAATGCAACTGGGCAATAGGAATTCGATTACACTTTGAATAGAAACAAAGCAGCGTGAGGGATGAAAAACCGTAGCGGTTTTACCGTTCACTCATTGTTCAAGAGGATGCATATATGCCTGAAAAAGTACTCATCGTTGATGACGACAAGGCCATACTCGAATTGGCAAGCCGCGTCTTGCAAGACATAGATTGTCATGTGATATCCTTCAACGATCCATTGACAGCATTGGAATATCTCGGACAGGAAGAGGTAGCGGTTCTTATCACCGACAACAAAATGCCGGTCATGCACGGTTTGGAGCTGATCGAAAAGGCCAACAGCATATCGCCCGAAACAGTCAAGATCATCATGTCTGCCTATGCCGATCTGCCCATGGCTCTGTGTGCGATAAATCAATGCCAGGTTTTCAAGTTTATAACGAAACCTTGGGAGCCGACGCAGTTGGCCGGCACCGTCACCGATGCCCTGCGCCGCTACAGCACGTTCCAGATAATTCGTAGGGAAAACGAAGATGTGCTGCGTTCACTTGCGCAGACTATCGAACTGAAGGACCCCTGCACCAAAGGGCATTGTGATCGAGTGGCGACTTTTGCCGTTCAAATTGCCAAGCACATTGGTATGCCGACGGATATCCAACGGGAAATCAAATATGGAAGCTGGCTCCATGATTGCGGCAAAATCGGCGTTTCGGAAATGGTGCTCAATGCCCGGCGAAAGCTTAAACCGGAGGAATATGAACAGGTAAAAAAGCACCCTGTCTGGGGAGCGGATGTGGCGAAAAAAGCCAACCTGTCCTCAACAGTCGTCAACGTTGTCCTCTCCCATCACGAACGGTACGACGGACACGGTTACCCAAACGGTTTGGCAGGTGACAACATTCCCCTTGAAGCGAGGATCGTCTCGGTTGCCGACATTTTTGACGCCATTTCTTCGGACAGACCGTATAGAAAAAGTTTGCCTCTCGAGAAGTCCATTGCACTCATTGAGTCCATGAAGGGCAAGGAGCTTGACGCTGAGATTGTCGATATATTTACAAAAAACAAGATATACAAAACAAAAAGCGTCGATTCTCTCCGTGAAAACGAGACCAGGTCGACCAAGTTGATCGTAGATTCGCACTTGCCCAAAAAACTCATCTTGCAAGGCGATTTTACAATTGCCGGAGTCAACGACCAAATTCCCCGCCTGATCCAACAGCTCGAGGAGAATGAAACCTCACAATCGGAGAAGTTGCCGCACGCTCTTCCCTATGAAATCGATCTCATTGGAATAGAGGATCTCGACGCCAGTGGCTGTCAGTTGGTTGCAGCCGTTTTGCATAACCTAAGGCATCAAGGTTTCAAGGAATTTTCTTTCAACCTGAGCGATTGCAACAGAGACAAAATTCGTTTGCTCGGTTTCTCAAACGAAATCCCGGTCGAGGACTGAGTATGAATCACAATGACCAGATGAAACAAGGAATTGATACAACCCAATTCAACCAGGTGTTTTTTGAGGAATGCGTTGAACACCTCGAATCGATGGAACAAATCCTCGTCTCGTTATCCGATTGTGATCCGACTGACGAGCAACTCAACGCCATCTTCAGGGCGGCCCATTCCATTAAAGGCGGCGCCGGAATCTTCGGTTTTCAGGACATGACCATAGTAACCCATGTTCTTGAATCCCTGCTTGATAAACTCCGTACCCACGAAATACCGTTCTCATCGTCCATGATCGATCTTTTCCTCGAGGCCGGGGACGTCATCTCCATGCAGTTATCCGGCCATCGTGACGGTTCGGACGTCGATCAGGAGGCCATCGACCGCATACGAGAAAAGCTCCAGCATGTCATCGACGGTGCGGGAACTCACGATCCTGTTTCCTTCACCGATCAGCAGGAACAGTTCGGGACGGATACCAACTCCTTTCCTCCCGTTTCCGGACTTCATAAGTATGAAATTTTCTTCACACCTGATTCTAATGTGTTCACCCGAGGCGTCAGGATGGAAAATCTTCTTGAAGAATTGCAAAGCCTGGGAACTCTCACGGCACAAGCACGGATATCGGGATCTCCTGATCTAAAATCTTTCAATGCCGCTGACTGCATCACGTCATGGAGAATATTTTTGGAGACGGAAGCCGGCGAAGACGAAATTCGGGAAATTTTTGAATTTGTTGCAGACGAAGGACAAATGCAAATTCAAGAGATCGGGAACAACTCCGCTTCTGATGCACACGACACCGATCACAATGCAATCGAGCCGCTCAACCGGCAACCAAAGGCGGGTTTCTCCGATCCTGCCCCTTCATCCGACAATCGGAACAGCGCGGACGGGAAACGAAGGGCATACGATAAGAATGAATCCACCCCCGGAGCCTTCGGTCGGCGTGCCGGCGAAACCGAGGCGTCGATTCGGGTCGGCGTCAGGAAAGTCGATCAATTGATCAATCAAGTCGGCGAGCTGGTTATCACACAGCTCATGCTGACCCAGACGGCATCCACTCTTGATCCCGTTCTTTATGAGAATCTTCATCGCAGCCTGGCGCAGCTGGAACATAACACTCGCGATCTCCAGCAAAGCGTTATGTCCATCCGGCTGGTGCCCATCGGCATCGTCTTTTCGAGATTTCCCAGGATTGTCCGTGAATTGGCAACAAAACTCGGCAAACAGGTGGAGCTGAAGACCATCGGCGAGACAACCGAGTTGGACAAAGGATTGATAGAAAAGATCACCGATCCTCTGACCCATCTCGTTCGCAATTGTTTGGACCATGCTCTCGAGACTCCCGAAATCCGTGTTGCTTCGGGTAAAACTCCCCACGGAACGATCACCCTGCGAGCCTCACAGATCGGAGGCAGGATAGTTATCGACGTCATGGATGACGGCGCAGGGTTGAATCGTGAAAAAATACTCAAGAAGGCTGCAGAACGGGGTATTGCCACTTCGGACAACATGACCGACGAAGAGGTCTGGCACTTGATTTTCGCCCCGGGATTTTCCACGGCGGAGACCGTAACCGATATCTCCGGCCGCGGAGTGGGTATGGATGTAGTTTTGAGCAATGTGCAATCCATGAAAGGCAGGGTAAGCATTGCTTCCGAACCGGGAAAAGGCACCAGCGTCACCATCAGCCTTCCTCTGACCCTGGCTATTCTGGATGGGCTATCGGTCGCCGTCGGCGGGGAGAAATTCATCATTCCGCTAAACGCCATTATCGAATCTCACCAACCGATTGCTGAAAATCTCAAGACAGTCAATGGGAAAAATCTTGTTCACGTGCGCGGAGACTACATTCCCATCATCCCATTATTTGAACTTTTCAACCTGAATGCTCAAGTGACTGATCCCAAAGAAGGCATGCTGATTTTAGTCGACGTGGACGGAGTAAAAGCCGCGGTGTTGGTAGACGCCTTGCTGGATGAACATCAGGTTGTGATCAAAAACATAGAAACGAACTATCGAAAAATAGAGGGCGCGGCAGGTGCCACCATACTCGGTGACGGTAAAGTGGCCTTGATCCTGGATGTGGGGGCGCTTCTTCAAATGCACAAAAAGTCTGCCGTATCGCACTAGAAACTCTTTTGGAGGCTGTGGAAATCATGCAAACAGACAACGAAACAGACCGTGGAGTCTCAGAGTATCTGACCTTTACCCTCGGAGACGAAACGTATGGGATAGATATCCTGAAGGTTCAGGAAATCCGCGGCTACGATACGGTTACCCGTATCGCCAACACCCCGGACTTCATCAAAGGAGTCATCAACCTGCGTGGAGTGATCGTGCCCATCGTGGATATGCGGATCAAATTCAATGTCGGCACTCCCACATACCACGAATTCACGGTGGTTATCATCATGAATGTTTTAGACAGAGTCATAGGAATGGTCGTGGACAGTGTTTCAGACGTTGTAGCTCTTACTCCTGATAAAATCCGCCCGGCACCTGAAATGGGATCGGCTTTGAATACCGATTACATTACGGGACTCGGAACGCAAAACGACCAGATGTTGATCCTTGTAGACATAGAAAAGCTGATGGGCAGCGAAGAAATGCAAGTCATTGAGCAATCAAATTGATCATACGATAATAAAAGGCGGGAACCCAATGAAACTAAAAAGCTATAAAAACTGGAAACTTCTCTGGAAAATACTAAGTATCTCAATCACAACCATCATCGTGCTGATTTTGGGAGTCACATTTTACATTCTTCCCTACATGGAAAAGCATTTAATGGATGAAAAAATCCTTGCCACCGAAGGTGTTGTGGAGACGGCTGCTTCTCTTATCGAAAACTACATTCACGAGGCCAAGGAAGGAAAGATAACAACGAAGGAAGCAATGGATCGCGCACTGGACAGTATCAGGGTCATGCGCTATCACGGCAATGAATATTTCTGGGTCAACGACCTCGAACCCAAGATTTTGATGCATGGAGTCAATCCGGATTTAATCGGTAAAGATGCCTCAGGCATTAAGGATCCAAACGGCAAGCAGATTTTCGTGGAATTTGCCAAAATCGCCAAGGAACAAGGCGGAGGGATTGTCAAATACGAGTGGCCGAAACCAGGTTCCACAAAGCCTGTGCCCAAAATTTCCTATGTGAAACTCATCAAGGAATGGGGCTGGGTTGTCGGAAGCGGTATCTATGTTGACGATGTTAAAACCGAAGTGGACAAGATGCGCTGGCAGATCCTCGGTGCCACGCTTATTCTGGCTCTGGCGATTTTCACCTTCGCCTGGGTTGTTGCCAGAAAGATCAAAGGAGCGTTGGACAAGGCCATCACCGTTTCAAAACGAATCGCAGAGGGCGACTTGACCGTGGAAATTCATGTCGACAGCGAAGATGAAACAGGACAACTCCTTGGATCCCTGAAAGAAATGAATAAGGGAATATCCGAGATCGTAGGAGAAGTTCGAACCGGCGCCGATTCCATTGCAACGGCCACGGAACAGATAACTGCAGGGAATACAGACCTGTCGCAACGAACGGAAGAACAAGCCTCCGCTCTTGAAGAAACCGCCTCAAGCATGGAGGAGCTGACCTCAACTGTGAAACAGAATGCAGACAATGCCCAGCAGGCAAATCAATTGGCCATAAGTGCCAGCGGCGTCGCAGTAAAAGGTGGAGAGGTCATCAACCGGGTTGTGCGAACAATGGAATCCATCACAGATAGCTCCCGGAAAATTTCCGACATTATCGGGGTAATCGACGGGATAGCTTTTCAAACCAACATTCTGGCCTTGAATGCTGCTGTGGAAGCGGCCAGAGCAGGCGAGCAGGGGCGTGGATTCGCCGTGGTCGCCGCCGAAGTCCGTAGTCTTGCCCAGCGAAGTGCCGCTGCGGCCAAGGAGATCAAGGCCTTGATAGAGGATTCGGTGGGGAAGGTGCAAGATGGCAGTAAACTGGTTGAAGAAGCCGGCCATACGACGGAAGAAATCGTCGTCAGCATCAAGCGTGTTACGGATATCATGGCTGAGATATCTGCAGCCTCTCTGGAACAATCCAGCGGCATCGAACAGGTCAATACAGCCATAACCCAGATGGATGATGTAACACAGCAAAACGCCGCTCTGGTTGAACAGGCTGCTGCAGCCGCTGAATCTCTTGAGGAACAGGCCCAGCAGATGGTGCAGGTCGTCCAGCGGTTTAAACTCGAAGAACACCTGCAACCGCGCCAGGATACTCAGAAAACAACCCGTCAGCGCAAGGATAATCCGACCTCAAAGGCTCCGGAGAAAAGAGTTGCTCCTGAGCCATTGAAAAAAGAGAAGAAAAAGAGCGCCCCGGCATTGCCTTCACCGCAATCCACAGATCCAGATGATGATTGGAAGGAATTCTGATCCGTCCTTGTTTGCAAACAACCTTTTTGGACTGGGAAGCTAAGATGACAGCACGATTTGAGACTCGAAAACAGGAAGCACAAAACGCCATGAGAAATGGAAAAATATATGAGTTTCCCTTCACGATAAAAGACTTTCAGTACATCAAGAGTCTCATTTATCAGATTGCCGGCATCTCCCTTTCTCCGAGCAAAAAAGACCTTGTCTATAGCCGCCTGGCCCGCCGTCTCAGGGCCAGGCAGATAGATTCGTTCAGCAACTATATCCGGCTCCTGGAATCAGGCGACGTGCAAGAAAAGGAAGAGTTTACCAATGCGCTTACAACAAACATGACCTCTTTTTTCCGGGAGCAGCATCACTTCGAAATACTGTCGAACTTTTTCACAACCCTACCCGGATCCGCTCCGATTCACATCTGGACATGTGCATCCTCCACGGGAGAAGAACCGTATTCCATTGCGATGACGGTTGTTGAACATTTTAAAAGTTTCACAACTCCCGTCAGGATTCTTGCGACTGACATTGACACCAAGGTGCTGGAGAAAGCAAAACTGGGAATTTATTGTATTGACCAAATGCAGAACCTATCTTCTGATAAGATAAAACAATTTTTCCTCAAAGGATGCGGTAAAAATGCAGGATTAGCCAAAGTCCGTCCCGAGCTGCAGCAGATGATCACCTTCAAACCATTCAATCTCTTGGATGAAAAATGGGAATTTCGAGAAAAATTTGATGCTGTTTTCTGTCGAAATGTCATGATCTATTTCGACAGAAAAACTCAAAGGGAGATTCTAAAAAAGATAAAGCCCCATATGAAACCCCGCAGTCTCTTCTTTGCGGGCCATTCGGAAAACTTTCATCATGCCGCAGATCTCTTCGACATCCACGGCAAGACGGTATATGCGCCAAAAAATTGTCAGCCGATTGTAAAGGAAAAAAGAGTCAATGCATAAAAACGGCTCACAACAGTTAGCTTCATTGAGTTTTTACGAACGGAACTTTGCGGTAAGCGCCGTAAAGCTTCTCCCGGGTGAATATTTTGCAACAGCCGATGCCGTTGCTATCACCACCTTGCTGGGGTCCTGTGTCTCCGTCTGCCTTTATGACAATGAGAGGGGCGTCGGAGGAATGAATCATTTTATGCTTCCGAAAATATGGCAAAAAGAAAATTCCACCCGCTGTTCACCTCCTTACGCCCCTCCGTGTTCCAACAGGTGTTCCGCCCGTTATGGTGAATGCGCTTTCAAGCAGCTGCTTGAACGACTGGAATTTCTCGGCGCCCGACGTGCCAACCTGGAAGCTAAACTTTTCGGAGGAGGCAAAGTGATGGCCGGTGGGGCGGACATTGGGGGAAAAAATGCCGCATTCGCCATTGGTTATCTTAAAGAACGGAACATCCCCATCGTCTCTGCTGATATGGGCGACTGTTTTCCACGAAAGGTTATTTTCTTTCCCAACACGGGCCGGGTATATGTAAAAAGACTCCCGAAAGAATCCATAGGAACAATCTAATGCCTATTAAAGTACTTATTGTCGATGATTCCGCGCTAATCCGAAGCGTGTTGACTGAGATCATAAATAAAGAACCGGACATGGAGGTGGTGGGAACGGCTCCCGACCCTCTGGTTGCAAGAGAGAAAATCAAGGCTCTCAATCCCGATGTCCTGACGCTTGATGTGGAAATGCCGAAAATGGACGGGCTGGTTTTTCTGGAACGCTTGATGCGTTTGAGGCCAATGCCGGTGGTTATGGTTTCCTCTCTTACTGAAAAGAGTTCTGCAATTACCCTGAATGCTTTGGAGTTGGGGGCGTTTGATTTTGTCACCAAACCCAAGATCGATATCCGCAACGGAATGGAGGAATACGCCGAAGAATTGACAGGCAAAATCCGCGCAGCGTCAAAGGGGCAAATTATTAAACCTTTTCATCGATCCGCTGCCCCAAATGCCGTGCAACCTAAAAACAGCGCCGACGTTGTGCTTCCTGCCAAACATCATAATTTTTCTACAACCGAAAAGATTATTCTGGTGGGTGCCTCCACCGGAGGGACAGAAGCGCTCAAGGTCTTTTTAGCTGATTTGCCTGCCGACAGCCCGGGAATTCTTATCACCCAGCATATGCCGGAGGCATTCACCAAGACCTTTGCCAAACGTCTGGACGGACTTTGCAGGCTAGCAGTAAAGGAGGCAGAAAACGGCGAACGTGTCCTGCCGGGACATGCCTACCTCGCCCCTGGAAATCGTCATCTCCTTTTGCGAAGAAGCGGAGCAAATTATATGACGGAACTTTCCGATGGTCCGCCTGTGAATCGGCACCGTCCTTCAGTGGATGTATTATTTCGTTCCGCTGCAAACCTTGCAGGTAAGAACGCCGTCGGCATTATTATGACCGGTATGGGCCAGGACGGCGCCGCAGGCATGTTGGAGATGCACCAGTCAGGCGCCTGCACCATGGCTCAGGATGAGAGAAGTTGCGTGGTATTCGGGATGCCGAAGGAGGCCATTGCCCGTGGCGGTGTCGATCACATTGTCCCGCTTCAGGATTTGTCACGGCATCTGGTGTCATGGCTTTCATCCCAGGGAAGTCGGAACTTCAGAGTATGACGCCTTGGGCAAATAGCCCGGATTTATCATGAACGCCGTGTCGATTTGACTGGAGCCAAAGGCCGGCAAACCTATTAGAGAAAACAGATGCTCTGCCAAATTTACACAGTGTTCACGCAAGGTCAGTTCATACGGTGCCATCTTCTTCAGTCTTTTGACAATCGACATAAGCAATTATAGTCCCTTGCCAAAAACTTCGAACCTGACACCGCCTGAACTGATGAGAAATCCGGGTTAGGAAAATTGATAAAAGAAGAATTAAAAGAAGCACGATGATGATTTTTCAAAATACGACATTAGAAACCGCTACAGATTACATGATACGTGTATGGAGATAACCGACTATGGCAAAAGTAATTATGACAGCCGACGATTCGGCAAGCGTACGTCAAATGGTGGTGTTCACTCTTAAGCAAAACGGCTATGAGGTGGTCGAAGCGGTTGATGGACGAGACGCTTTGAATAAGCTGAATAAACAAAAAGTCGACATGTTGTTGACGGATCTGAATATGCCCAACATGGACGGTATCAGTTTAATCAAGGGGGTGCGGGCAAGCACGCTGAACAAGTTCATTCCCATTGTCATGTTGACAACCGAATCCCAGGATGCTCGAAAAAGCGAAGGCAAAGCGGCCGGCGCTACAGGTTGGATCGTCAAACCTTTCAAGCCGGATCAGTTGCTTGCAGTGGTGAAAAAAGTTATACGATGAAATCCCTGGATAATCAGTCTTTTTATCGGAAAAACATGATCACTTTGGTGAACACTGTGCAAATTTGGTTAGGGATGAGTTTTCTCAAAATATGTTTGATCTCACAACGTTCCTCCGAATTGGCACAGTGTTCATGAGAAAGGCGGGTTAGGAGCTTTCCACGCTTAGGTTTTTTTTACGACCGACAGGTTTTTTATACCTAATGGGCAGTTCGACATAGATGAGACTGTGGCCGTCAGGGTTTTCGATTATCCTGAGATCACCGCCGTGATCGAGAATTATCTGTTTGCAGAGGGCGAGTCCCAGCCCCATTCGACCGCTTTTTGTGGTCGTAAACGGTTGGATCGCTTTTGAGGGCGCAATGCAGAGAAAACCTTGACCGCTGTCGGACAGCTGAATGGCAATGGTGTCCCAACAAATTTGGACATCAATATAGATGATCCCCTCTTTCTCGGCGATGGCATCCAGGCTGTTTTCGAGAACATGCCAAAGCGCCTGTCTGATCAAGAGAGGATCGATATACATTGTCGGCAGGTCCTTTTCGATAGTAAACTGCACACTGGCCCCGACAAACCTGGCCTCGGTTCGGACCGTTGCGCACCAGTGCTCAAAAAAATCGTTCATATCGGTAAGCCTGTAATGTGGCCGCAAGGGGCGAATCACATCGCAGATATCGGAAATTACGTTCTCCATATGCAGAACGTGACCTGCAATATGCTTGAATCGCTTGCGAATCCCATGCGGCAGATCGACCCGCGTCATCATCCGGCGTACCAAACCACCGGTTATAAGAAGAGGATTTCGCAGCTCGTGGGTCAATTTGTAGGCGATCTCCCCAATTGCCGCCATCGTATCAAGATCCGAAATCTTCTTCTCGAGACGAAGCTTTTCTTCCTGAATATCTATGATTTCCCAAAGAAACAGCGCTGCCAGGTGATCGAGGACCTTTATCCGGGCCCTCTTCCCGGCATGAATATCTGCCAGAATCTCATCCTTCCCGGTAAGTTCGATAACCAGGTCTACTCTTTCATCCACCAGATAGGCATGGTAATCGTCTGAGGTCGGAATACCAATTTCTTCTGCATATTTCCGGCCCTTTGCCAAAGGATTCGGATCGGCAACACCTAAGACATGAGGGCGCAATTTTGCAGGATTATAGGTATTTAAAAGATGAAGAATGTCATAGCATCCTTTTCCGCCGCCGACGAAAACAACATTAACATCGGGTACGGATAAGGTTTCTAGGTGTTGCATCTTTCGTATCGGAACGATCAACGGGGAAACCACGGCGATTCCTCTTCCTTATGGAAAACGAAATAGGGTGGATAGGGATAAGACGTTTTCTTGCAAAGATAACTTATGACAGATCCGCTTTCACTGCCTTATAAAAAAGGTACGCTAAAAGAGGGAGAAATGCAAGATCGTGCCGCAACGATTGCCCCCTGGATATGCAATCTTCTGCGACATGAAATCTCTGCCGTAAAGAATATACGAGATGTTGCTACTGCTCTGATTCAACCCGCAAAAGGACGGGTGGTTTTTGTTATAGAATATTTCGATGTTTTCAATAAAAGAATCTCAAATTATACACCAAGCGACAACATACCGGTTTTAAAAGTTATTCACATTATCCATGGGTAAATATACCTAATTAAAAATCAGTATTTATACCTATTTACACGGACAAATCAGATTGATACACTTTGGGAAAATTCTTGAATACATTATCTCTTGAAATATTAGACACAGCTAAGCTTAAACAGTTGCCGGCCCACGGCCTGCCGCTTGCCGTGGTTTATTTCCTGTCAGCAGAGAAGAGGACCCCATGTTCGAAAACGACCCGAATGCGCAAGAGGATCAAACAAATCCTCAATATATACTTGAAGAATCGAAAACTACCGGAAAGAAAATTAAACAGACGACGAAATACATTGTCTTCAAATCCTGGAGAAGCTCCCAGCAAGGGGAAAAGCCCGCCACAGACGAATCTTCCGACGAATCTCTGGAGTTAATTTCATCAGGGACCGTATTTGACAATGTGTATTATCCCCACTTATTACTGCAGAGAAAATACATCATTGACTGAGATTTCGCAGAGGATTCCTTCCGCGCCTCAAACGGCGACATAGTCATGGAGCCCGGAAGGAGAAACTCTTTGTGCGGAGCTGAATCAGAAAAGTACTTTATGTTGATTCAGGGACATTTTTTTGCTGCTGTATGACGTCCCGAATCCCTATCAACTTAATAAACCCAAGACACGTTGCGTTTATCACCCTTGCTGCATCTTGGAAATATCGCCTATTTGCAAAATCAATTCTCCGATGGCAGTCAAAAGATTTAGTCTGTTCCGGCGAATCGCAGGATTATCCGCCATAACCATGACCTCATCAAAGAATGCATCCACCGGCTGTTTCATTCGCAGCATGGCTTCAAGCGCCTGCGGGTACCGTCGATCGGCTATGAGTGGCCTCATGGTGTTTGAGATATCCACGAAAAGCCGATGGAGGTTTTTTTCCGCTTCCTTTTCAAATTCCGCCGGATTGACATCCGTACTCTGATTTTCTTTTGTGATGTTCCGGATACGCTTGAAGGAGGAGGCGAGAACATTGAAGGACTCTTCCTGTCGAATCGCGGAAAATGCTGAGATCCTGTCGGAACAGTCATTGACATCATCGAAGGCAACGGATGTGACTGCCTCTACGGCTCCGGCGTCACGTCCTTTTGCGACCATATCGTTGACGTACCGTCCTTTAAGAAAGGCGAGAACGGCATCAACGGTTGCAGAGCTTCCGTCAACTTTGTCACCATAGAGGGCCAAGGCCTTGTGGATTATTTCACGCAGAGACAATGTATATCCGCGGTCTGCAATGATATTCAACACCGCCAGTGACAACCTTCTTAAGCCGAAGGGATCTGCGGTACCGGAAGGTATTTGTCCGATACCGAAGCATCCGGCAATGGTATCCAGCCTGTCGGCCAGTCCGACAATGGCGCCTGCGTCGGATATGGGAAGTTCCGCACCGGCTCTTTTGGGCATGTAATGCTCCCTGATGGCTTGGCAGACCGCCTTGTTCTCGCCCTCCAGCAGAGCATAGGCCTCACCCATAACCCCTTGAAGCGATGGAAACTCTCCAACCATATCGGTAAGAAGATCCGTTTTTGACAACACGGCAGCCCTGCAGGCATCCTGCAGATTCTCCGGAGAAAGCAGTTCCGCCAGTATCCTGGTAAGTTTCACGATTCGTTCTGTCTTCTCCAGCATTGTCCCGAGTTTTGCTTGGAAGATAATGCCGCTAAGATCCTTGGTCCGTTGCTCGAGTCGAATGCCCTTATCAGAATTAAAAAAGAACAAGGCGTCTTCAAGCCGGGCTCGCAAAACCCGCTCATGCCCTTTTCGTGTAATGGCGATATCGGTCACACGGGTGTTGTTCACAGCGACAAACCCCGGAAGCAGGCGTTTTTCGGAATTGCGGACCGGGAAATATTTCTGATGCTCTCTCATGGATGTGATCAGAACATCTTCCGGGACCTGAAGAAATTTCTGATCAAAGGTGCCGCACACCCCAAAAGGGTACTCAACGAGATTAGTCACTGTGTCGACCAATTCCTCATCGATTGCAACATGGGCATCGGCCAAAACCTCTGAGGTGGAAGCAGCCTCGGAAATTGTCTCGATAACCTCATTTCTTCTTTTTTCAGGATCAACCAAAACAAAAGCATTTCGCATTTGTTCTTCATACTCTGCAAAACTCTCGACGCTGAAGGTTCCGTTGGCCATAAACCTGTGCCCCCGCGTCGTGTTCGAGGAGACAAGACCATCGTGGGAAAATGGCACAACTGTGTCGTTATACAGGGCAAGCAGCCATTGTATCGGTCTTGCGAAGGTATTGGTATTGCTTCCCCATTTCATGGATTTCGGAAATGAAAAATCCATGATGAGTTGTTTGAGTATCTCAGGGAGAAGATCAGCCGTAGCCTTACCGAGCACTTCACGGACCAGTACCAGATACTCTCCTTTTTCTGTTGGAACAACTTTCAAATCAGAAACATCGGCGCCCTTCGAACGGGCAAATCCTTGAGCGGCTTTGGTCGGTTTTCCTTCGGCGTCCAATCCTGCTTTTGCAGACGGCCCCATGATCTCTTCGCGGACATCCGCTTGCTTGTCGGCAAGCCCTTCAACCAGTAGAACAAGACGCCTCGGGGTTCCCATGGATCTGACCAATCCATAAGCAAGGGCCGACTCCTGGGCTTTTTTGATGAAATTATCCTTGAATTGTTGCAATGCCGGTTTAAGAAATCCCGCAGGTATTTCCTCAGTTCCAATCTCAAAGAGTAGCGTGCTCATAAATTTTTTTTGTATTTAATTTTTCATGGCTGTTGCGCCGGCCTATCTTGAGAGTTCCCGGATTCAGCGGTCGCAAAGGTTGAGTACCCTTCGCCCAGATTCTCCACGGTCACCGAGTACCACTTAATCTCATTTCTTGTACAAAGCTTCTCCGAAATCTTATTGGTAAGTTCCTCCACCGACAAGGAAATATCGTGATTGACCCCTTCTTCCTTTTGAACGCCTGCGATACTGTTTTCAACAAGCATAATCAAGTCTTCAATCCAGACAAAGTGCCGGAATCGCACCGCAACGACGGCATTTCCCCAGTGTCCGAGAGAACTTGGAAGACTGGCGACACGTTGAACGCTTACGGGGAGAGAAACAGGAACAACAAACTGTAGTTCTAATTCATCGATGTTTTCCAGTGAGCCATGCATTCTGCATTCATATCGGCAAGCCTGCAAGAGCTCGGAATTTTTGTCTTTTCGAAGGAAATACGGAAAGGATATCTCGATATGTGCGGCCTCAGCTTGGAGGCGTTTTTTCATTTCTTCGAGGATGTGATGAAAACTGTTGGGATCAATTTCGCCATGAAAACGGTTCAGTATCTCGATAAACCGGCTCATGTGCGTGCCTTTGAACCGATGCGGCAAATTAACGTACATGTTAACCGTCGCGACGGTGTGTTGTTTTTTATTGGCCTTATCCAATACTGTTATTGGATAACAAATTGTTTTCACTCCTACTTTTTTAATATCGACGCGTCTGTGATCAAGTTGGCTTTGTATGTCTTTCATGGCAGTCGAGTGACCTGTCTGCGAATTCTTAGGTATTTCGTCTTTTATGAGGTGTAAGGCAGCAGAAATGCTGCCTTGCACTCCTTTGATTTGAACCATCCTCACTTCACAGACGGCAACTCACACAAAACCTCTTTGATCAATAAGCAACAGCTCCCAGCAGCCCCTGTTCCAAGTGCTCGGGGACGTAAAGAAATCAACCGATATGCCGGCGCACGGCTCTTTTCAAATCATCCATGTCGGCCGATTTAACAACATACTCGTCCGATGCCCAAGCGCCAAGGTCCTGTTTGTACTCATGGTATGCACTGCTAAGAATAACCGGAATGGTTGAGTCGATCATTTTCATCTGCCGCAGCACTTCAATCCCGTTCATTCCAGGCATCTGAATATCAAGTATAACAAGATCCGGAGCCTCATCCCGGAATTTATCCAACGCTTCTTCGCCGTTTAAAGCCGAGATCACTCTATAGCCTTCATCTTCAAATTCTTCTTGATAAAGGAGCTGAATGCTTTCTTCGTCATCTACCAGCAGTATCTTTTTCACACAATTCTCCTTCTTAATTTTTAAAGAGATTCACGTAAATACATAGCTGCTTCCTCAGGGGGCATCGGGTTTATGTAAAACCCGGAACCCCATTCAAAACCTGCAATGGACGTAAGTTTAGGAACGATCTCAAAATGCCAGTGAAAATGCTCGATTTCCGATGAACGCAGTGGCTGCGTATGGAGAACAAAATTGTACGGCACATTGGGAATACAGGCATTGAGTCTCCGCAGGCTTTCTGAAAAGATGTCCGTTAGATAGGTGAATTTCACATCATCTTCCTTCTGGTAGACAGATGAATGCTCTTTCGGCAAAATCCACATTTCAAACGGGGTACGGGGTGCAAAAGGTGTAATCGAAATAAAATGATCGTTTTGACATACGATCCTCACATCCTGTTGGATTTCCTGGCGGATGATATCGCAAAAGATACAACGTTCTTTATATTTGAAATATGATAAAGCTCCGGCCAGTTCGGAAACAATCATACGGGGGAGAACCGGCAGGGCGATGAGCTGGGAATGTGAATGTTCAAGGGAAGCACCCGCGGCCTTCCCGAAGTTTTTAAAAACCATCACATAACGAAATCTGGGATCGTTTTCCAAATCTTTGATACGATCACGAAAGGCTTTGAATACCAGAATCA